>NZ_BMXO01000005.1:0-206922 GCF_014651795.1 Vreelandella hamiltonii
GCATTGCCACACGCTACGATAAGTTAGCAAGCAGCTTTAGGGCGATGGTATGCGTGGCATGCATAGACCGCTGCCTGCGAGCTAACTTTTCGTACAAAGCCTAGGCTGGCCAACCCGAACAGGCTGCATAGCTGCGCCCGGTTCTTGGCCAGCCCCTTGTAACGCACCTTTCGGTAGCCGAAGAGGTTCTTGATGACATGAAACGGATGCTCGACCTTGGCCTTCTCGATCTCCAACAGCAGCGTTTTCATGGATCTGTCTTCCATCTTCTTGATGGCGTTGCGCTTGACGGCCACACAGCAGCGGGAGTCCGGGGCACCCTTCTCTTCGTCCAGGTACTTCCACATGCCGGTGTAGCCCGCGTCGTCGTATACCCGATTGTCATCGTCCCAAACCAAATGGCCCGTCATGGTGACATTGGCGACGTTGGCCAAGGTGGCGACGACACTGTGGGCCAGTCCGGTGAACGCATCTACACCGAGATGGGCCTTTAATGCCAAAGTAATACTGGTTGCCCTTCCTGGTCTGATTCATCTCAGGATCGCGTTGCTTGGCCTTGTTTTTAGTGGAAGGGGCGGCCGCCACGATGGTGGTGTCGACGATGGTATCTTCGCGCATAAACAGGCCCTTCTCAGCAGGTGGCGGAAGCGCACCAAGGTGGTCACGTCCGGCACGCCCTTGATGGCCAAACCGATACCCACGAAGTCGCGCATCGCCTGGCTGTCGTAACTGGCATCCTCCAGCGCTTCATCGACCAGGACCGACCACTGCTTGAGGAAGTAGATGCGCAGCATGCGCTCCGGGCCAATCGGCGGATTCCCCCGCTTACCCACCGCGTTCGGGAAATAGGATGTCGGAAGCGCCTCGATCAGTCGCGGCCATGGAACCAGCGCCTCCATCTGAGCCAGGAACCGCTTTCAGCGGGTGACCTTCTTCTTGTTTTGGTGCTCGGCTTGGGCGAACGAGATTTGTTTCATCGGGCGGCTCTGATCAAGCAGTGGCAGGAGGACCGAATTCTACCCCGCCGCTGGCTACCTGGCAGCTGCGGCGGGATTTATGCAGCGTTTCCTTAACTAACTGTAATAACGCCACATTGTGCCAAGTGCCCTACCTTATGCGATACGCTTCCCGCGACCATACCGCCTAAATCACTGAGTCCGCGACTACCCATCACGATCACGTCGACGCCTTCGCGCCTTGATACTTCCAATATGATATCGACAGGCCTGCCTTGTTCGATCATTGTCTCGATATTGCGGATGCCTTTCGCTTTAGCAAACGTTTCGGCTTCTTCAAGCAGTGCCTCGCCCGCTGACGCCAAGTGTTCGGACGTTGCATCACTTGCAAGCGCGCCGACACCCCAGATCAGCTTGCTAGTGTTACTGACCACCTCAGGAATATGCAGCACGTAGACCTTCGTACTGTTTTGCTCTGACAATTTGCACGCCACGGACAGCGCATGCTGTGAGTGTGCAGAACCATCGATAGGCACCAAAATCTTGGTATACATAACATCTCCGACATTGACTAAAGTATGAGAAACATCCTTCAGCAAAACTGATAGCTTATACTTTTTAGGTATTTTAAGCGCTCTACCAGAAAGATTAATTATAGCTAGAAAATGCCATTTCCATTGGCATTTCTCCAATATCTTTCGGACAGAAAGCCATACCTAGGAGGTATAATGGAGCTACGCCATCTTAGATACTTCTGCGTGGTTGCCGAAGAGCTAAACTTCACGTCTGCCGCAGAGCGGCTCCATATGTCGCAACCTCCGCTTTCTCGTCAGATCAAGCAGTTGGAGCAAGAGGTAGGCACGGAACTGTTCGAGCGCAGTTCACGAGGACTACAGCTCACCCCATCAGGCATTTTCTTTCAACAACACGCCATACAAATATTAGAAAAAGTCGATGTTACGGTGGAGGCTACTCGCCATATGGCGCGCCATAAACGTCAGCTATTTGGGATTGGCTTTGTGCCTTCGGTTTTCTATGGGCAGTTGCCCACGCTCGTGCGTGATTTAAGACAAATGGACAATGTCGAGCTATCGTTAGCGGAGCTGACGACGGTGCAGCAAATTCAGGCTTTGAAAGCCGGGCGGATCGATATGGGGTTTGGCCGTATCAGAATCGACGACCCCGATGTGGAGCAGGACATTCTTTTCGAGGAGCCCATTATCGCGGCGTTACCCAGCGGCCACCCGCTCGAAGGAACAACCCCCAGCTGTGAAGAGCTTGCCCGCTACCCCCTCATTCTCTTTCCCGCCAAACCACGCCCGAGCTTAGCCGACATGGTACTTGGCATTTTTCGTAGGCGAGGCTTGAAGGTTCAGGTCTTTCAAGAAGCGAACGAGGTGCAAACGGCACTCAGCCTCGTCGCTTCTGGCATTGGCATCACGCTCGTACCGGAGCAAGTCAAGCGTGTGCAGCGAGATGGCATCACCTATGTCTATTTAGCGGATAGCAGTATCACGTCGCCCGTTATTTGTAGCCGTCGCCGTGGTGAAAAGCCATCTCACGTCATGCAAACGGCCAATGCCATTTTGGATGTGCTGGTCGATAACCGACGCTCGGGACGGTATCCATAGCCTCACACGCATCGATCGCACTAGGGACGGAGCACGACGACTGGGCATGGCGCTTCATGAACGACCTCATGACTGACGCTGCCTGCCACGACCTGAGAAAGGCCGCTGCGGCCATGGGTCGTCATCGCCAGCATGGTATGGTGACTATCTGCTAGGTAGCTCACGATAGACGCCGCTGGGTCACCATGAAGCACTTCCCAGTCGACCTCCAACGCTTGATCACTTCCAACGCGGCGCGCCAATGCCGCTAAATACGCCGACTCCGAGACATCGGCGGGGGCCAACGATGTCGGTTTGTTGAACGTTGGGGTATCGAGTACTTGTAGCAGCTGTAAGCGCGCGCCTAATCGTTTGGCTAGTTCGGCCGCATGGGGCAGCATTTTTTCAGAGAGTGCAGACCCATCGACACATACCGCCAATACATCGACGTGCTGGTGAGCGCGACCATTATAACGTGGTCCGCATAAAAAAACGGGCCGTCGAGAACGCCGAACCACGCCAGCCGTCACGCTACCGATCAGCATTTCCGGCACCGGGCGACGTCCATGAGCCATCATGCATACCCCTACCTCCTCCCGATTGGCCAGCGCTCCCAGGTAGTTCTTGACGCTATGATGGGCAATCACTTCCAGCGCCATATCATCGACACGGTGTGACTTGAGGCGTGCTTTTAACATCGCCGTACGTGAGCTGACGTCTGCTTGTTCGAGCACCACGGAGACGGCCTTCATCTCTACGCCCAGCTGCGACGCGAGGCGTCGACCAAATTCGATGGAGGTCACCGCTCCTTCACTGTCATCAATAGCCACGACGATCGTCTTCATCATTCCTCTCCAGTGACGGTGTCAGCCGCCTTTGTTGTTATTGCGTGTCATTATTCAGTGGCGCAAAACGCCGGTGCAGTAGGTTGTATGCCAGTCCGCCTACGACCACGCCCCAGAAAGCCGACCCGAGCCCCAAAAAGCTCACCCCGGATGCCGTGGCGACGAAGGTCAACACCGAGGCTTCCAAGTGGCTCTTTTCGGCGGCGAACGCGCTGATGTTGCTGCTTATCGCCCCCATCAACGCCAGTCCCGCCAGTACCGCCACGAAGGCATTCGGCAGCGAAGTAAATAGCGCCACTATGGTGCCTGCAAACAGACCGCCCACGAGATAGAACACACCGTTGGCCACGCCGGCAACGTAGCGCTTGTCCGGATCTTCATGCGCTTCTTTGCTGGTGCAGATCGCGGCGGTAATGGCCGCGATCACCGTCGTGATGCCGCCAAAAAAGGCCGTCAGCAGCGACGTGACGCTGGCCACCGTGACAATGGGTTTGGCAGGCGTCGTGTAGCCTGAGGTACGTAATATCGCCATGCCCGGTAGGAACTGGCCCGTCAGGCTGACGAGTACCAGCGGTATCGCCAAGCTCAAGGTCGCCTCCCATGTCCAATCGGGTTGGATGAACTGCGGCTGCGCCAACTGGACGCTGACACCCTCGAGGCTGGCGCCCTCCAAGAGAACCGCCAACAAGACACCGACCAATAATAGGCAAATCAAGCTGTAGCGCGGCGTCAGACGTTTGAAAACCAGATAAGCGATCATCATTCCAATCGCCAACGTCGGCACATTGTGCAACGACTCGAAGATGCCGACGCCAAATTGGAACAAGATGCCAGCCATCATGGCGCTGGCAATGCCGGGAGGAATCAGCTGGATGATGCGATCAAACGATCCGGTGATGCCGATCACGAATAACAGGATGGCGGCCGTCAGGTAAGCGCCCACCGCTTCGTTGAGCGACAGCTCTGGAAAAAGCGTCACCAACAGGGCGGTTCCCGGCGCCGACCACGCGGTCACCACCGGCACCTTCAACCACATGCTCAGCAAAATCCCCGAGATGGCGGCTCCCATGGAGATGGCCCAGACCCAGGAGGTCATCATCGTGCTCGAGATGTCAGCACTCTGAGCGGCCTGAAAAAAGATGGCCAGCGGTCCTGAGTACGAGACCAGCACGGCCACGAAGCCTGCGGTGATCGCAGACACCGACCAGTCTTTGTGTAATTGCATACCCACAGTATCCCAACGCGATTAAGGGTCACTACCCTGTGTATTGGCCTGGCAAAGAGAGCTCGGCCAGGCCTTCCATTACGCAACGCCCAGGTGCGTTTCCAACAGTTCCGGGTTATTCCTGAGCCCCTGTGAATCACCGCTGTACTTCACTTCCCCTTTTACTAACAGCAAGTGCTTCTCAGCCACTTCCAGCAGGTTATCGATGTTTTTATCGACGATGATCGTCGAGATGCCCGTGGCCTTGATGGTCCGAATGATGTTCCAGATTTCATCGCGTATCAGCGGCGCCAAGCCTTCGGTGGCCTCATCGAGGATCATCAGATCAGGATTCGTCGTCAGCGCTCGGCCAATCGAGAGCATCTGCTGCTCCCCGCCCGACAGCAGCGCGCCATCATGGTTAATGCGTTGTCCCAGGCGCGGAAACGTGTCCAGCACGCGTTCCATGGTCCAGGGGGTCTCTCCCCGCTCATTGGGGCGCGCCGCCATGATGAGATGCTCACGCACGCTGATCCCGGGAAAGATGCCACGCCCTTCGGGTACGTACCCGATTCCCTGGCGCATCAACTGCCATGGGCGTCGTTTCGCGGTCGATACGCCCTTGATATAAACGTCCCCACGGCGTGGTGGCACAAAACCGAGGATCGACTTCAACGTGGTGGTTTTTCCCATGCCGTTACGCCCTAACAAACTGAGCGTCTCTCCAGGCATTAGGATCACATCGACGCCGTGCAACACATGGCTTTCGCCATAGTAGGCGTGCAGCCCGCGGGCTTCGATCAGGGGAGTCACGGTGGGGTCTGTGGTCATGCGGTTACTCCTTCGTCGTGACGTCCCAAATAGACATCGCGCACCTTGTCGCTGGTACGTATCTGCTCCGTCGGGCCACTTTCGAGGACACAGCCATCGACCATGACCGTAATGCGATTGGCCAAGCGGAAAACCGAATCCATATCGTGCTCGATCAACACCAGGGTGTAGCGGTCGGTCAAACTGGCGAGTAGCTCCGTGACCTGCGCCGTCTCTTCACGCCCCATGCCAGCCATCGGTTCGTCTAGCAGCATCAAGGAGGGTGCCGTTGCCAGCACCATGGCTATCTGAAGCTGACGCTGCTCGCCGTAACTCATGTCCGAGGCGGTCGTGTGCGCTCGGTGGTTCAGTTGACAGGTTTCCAGCACCTCTTGGGCGCGCTCGCTCACCTGCTGCGCCGTGTGACGAGAACGCCAGCTGCCCAACACGCCGCCCATATGGATGCGTGCCGCTAGCTCACAATTCTGCAAGCAGCTAAGGCGTGGAAAAATATTAGTTTTCTGATGGCTGCGACCAATGCCCAAGCGTGCAATTTGGCGAGCACTTTTGCCTTGAATCGCTTTTTGTCGATAGAGCACCTGGCCTTCCGACGGGGGGATCTCACCGGAGAGCAAATTGATCAAGGTGCTCTTGCCGGCGCCGTTGGGGCCCAAAATGGCATGTATTTCGTGGGCTCTCACATCAAAGTTCACGTCATTGACGGCAACGAGGCCACCAAAACGACGCGTCAAGCCCTGGGTGGCTAATACGATGTCATCACTCATGGCTAGTCCACCTTACTCTGTGTCACGGGCTGGGCGGAGACGATCGTCTTTTCCGGCGCTTCACTGGCTGTTGTGCGGCGTTTGCGTGCCCAGGGAGGCGCGATCATCAAGCCTGCCACACCGCGCGGCAGCACCAACACTGCAACGATGATGGTCAGCCCCATCAAAATGGGCCAATGTCTCGTGGCATGCTCATAGACGAACAGCAGTATTTCATACGCGAAGGCGCCTAGAATGGGGCCAAAGATGGTGCCCATACCGCCCAGAATCAGCATCATCAGTACCTCACCGGACGTGTGCCAGCCGAGCTGGGCCGGATTGGCGAAGCCGTACTGCATCGCCGCCAGCATGCCGGCAATCGAGGCCATCACCCCGGCAATCACGAAAGCGATCAGCTTGTAACCACTGGTGGCATAGCCCAGGGCCTGCATGCGGTGCTCGTTATCATGAATGCCGTCTAGCACCTGACCGAAGTAGGAGCGGGTCAGCCAGCGCAGAAAGAGGTATCCCGCCAACAGCGTTACCAGGCAGAAATAGAAGAAACTGTAAGGATCATCCAAATCGACTAGCAGGGTATCGCCCACGGCCAAGCTGGGGCGGAACATAATGAAGACACCATCGGTGCCCCCCGCGAACTGGGACGTGCTAATGAAGTAGTAAAGCATCTGACCGAACGCCAGCGTCGTCATGATGAAGAAGATACCTTTGGTGCGAATGACCAAGAGGCCGACGATGAGCCCAACGCAGGCCGACACGCCGATCACCAAAGGCAGCATCCACCACATGGAGGCCGGGCTAAAGTCAGGGCTGGCGAGGGCAAGCGTATAGGCGCCCAATCCGAAAAAGAGCGCGTGCCCCAGGCTGACCAGACCCACGATGCCTACGAGCAAATCGAGGCTCATGGCAAACAGCGCGAGAATCAGCATCAAGGTAAGCTTCTCCAGCATGAAATTGGCCTGATTGCCGAAGACCACCTCGCCCCACAGCGGGAAGGTCGCCACTAAAGCCGTCAGTACCAACATGAGGTAGGCAACGCGCTTGGGATATTTATGTAACATTGCTTGTTCTCCTCACGCGAAAAGGCCGCGCGGTTTCACCAAAAGAACCGCTGCCATGATCAGATAGATCACCATGCTGGCGAGACTGGGAATGAGCACAGCGCCGAAGGTCGTAGCCATACCGATGATGATGGCACCCCAAAAGGCACCCTTGATGGAGCCAATCCCCCCGATGACCACGACCACGAAGCAGGTGATCAAAATGCTGTCACCCATGCCGGGGGCAATCGACGTGAGTGGCGCGGCAATCATGCCGGCAAAGGCGGTGAGCGCCACACCCACGCTAAAAATCAGTGTAAAAAGCGTACGGACATTGATACCGAGCCCCTCCACCATATCGCGATTCACGGCACCGGCACGGATGATGATGCCCAGACGGGTATGGCGAATGACGCCATAGATGACGCCGGCCAACGCCAGACAAACGCCCATGACGAAGAGCCGATAGACCGAGTACTGCAGGTTGTCGGTGAGTTGGATACTGGCGTCGAACGGCGCAGGTACCGGCACGCGATGCACATCGCCGCCCCAGATGATGCGCTGGGCTTCGTTGAGCACTAAAATCAAGCCAAAGGTCAGCAGCACCTGATAGAGATGGTCGCGCTTGTAAAGCGTGTCGAGAAACAACCGCTCGATGACCAGGCCTAGCGCAGTAGCAATGGGAATCGCGACCAAGATGGCTAACCAGAAGTTGCCGAAACGCATGGTCAAGTCATACACCAAGTAGGCGCCGATCATGTACATGGCGCCGTGGGCCAAATTGATGATGCCCATGATCCCAAAAATCAGCGTTAACCCACTGGCGATCAAAAACAGCAGTAACCCATACTGGAGTCCATTGAGCAGCTGGACACCAAAAAATGCGAGATCCATAAGACCCCTCCGAGCATAAAAGGGGAAGCAGGATTGCCCCGCTTCCAAGCATTACGAAGTGTCGTTACATCTGACAGGCGTCGTCCGGCACTTCTAGATTCTCGGCAGCAATGCTGACGACCTCGTGCTTGCCGTCACGAATCTCACGGAGGTAGATATTCTGGATGGGATGGTGAGAGTCCGAAAAGCTCAACGGACCTCGTGGACTGGCTAACTGAACATTTGCCAAGACATCGATTAGTCGCTCGCGGTCTGACGTGTCTCCACCGAGTACATTGAGCGCCTGGGCTAGCATCATGCCGGTATCGTAGCCTTGTACCGCATACGTATCCGGCGCTTCACCGTAGGCGTCTTCATAGGCGGCGACGAACGATCGGTTCGCGTCGTTTTCTAGCGTTTCTGCGTAGTGAAGCGTGGTCATGACGCCTTCACCCGCATCGCCCAGGGCGGCTAGATTACCTTCGGTAAGGAACCCGGACCCCAGCAGCGGGATGCTCTCGTTGAGCCCCGCCGCCGCGTAATCCCTCACGAAGCTGACACCACCGCCCCCCGCGAAGAAGGTGTACACGGCATCCGGCTGAAGGCTGGCAATCTGCGTCAGGTAACTCTGGAATTCGGTGCTCGGAAACGGCACGAGAATCTGCTGGACGATGTCACCGCCTTCCGCGGTAAAGGCCTCTTCAAAGCCCGCTAGGTCCTCTTTCCCACCCGCGTAGTCCCAGGTAATGGTCACGATGTTTCTATGCCCTTGCTCGTAGGCCACTTTTCCCATGGGATAGCTGTCTTGCCACATACTAAAGGAGGTGCGAAATACGTTCGGCATGCATAGCTCGTTGGTCGCCGCCCCAAGCCCTGCATTGGGGATGATCATAATGGCGCCGGTTTGTTTGGCCACGCGGAGCATGCCCATCGCCACACCTGAGTGCACCGGGCCTATCACGAAGTCCACGTTGTCGCCGTTGACCAAACGACTCATGTTTTGCGGAGCCTTAGAAGGATCGGCTTCGGAGTCCAGCTCGACGTATTCGACGTCGCGACCGCCCAACTGGCCCCCTTCCTGCTCGATGGCCAGCTTCAAGCCGTTAGTGATAGCTTCGCCCAGCGCTGTGTAGGTGCCTGAATAAGGCAGCATCAGCCCTAGTTTGACGGGATCTTCATTCGCTGAGAGGCCCATGGCTGACAGCGTTAGAGTGGTACCCAGAGCGGCAACGAGAGTGGTCTTTTTGACATTTTTCATTATGGGTTCACCAGGATTGTGTTGTTTTAGATTGTTATGTCCATCGCGCTTCGCGTTGATAGAAGACACGATCAGCGACGTCCCTGTCTCATCGATGCGGCTTATACGTGATACACGTCGATGACTTGATGGATATAGTCGTTGTTCAACTGCACGACTTTTCTTGTGATTAGCGGGCGCTCACCCGAGACGTCCAGGGTGTAGAAGCTCGTGCCGAAGAAACTGTCCGTCTTCTTGTAGCGGTGGCTCAGCGTGTGCCAGTTGAACCGCAGCTCGGCCGTCTGGTCGTCTTGCGACAGGATTTCGAGGTTGGTCACCTGGTGCGTGGTCCGCGGCTCCGGCGTGCTCGCCCCGCTGCGCTCGGTCTTGATCCGGTAGACCCGATCTTCCAGCCCTTCGCGGTTGGGGTAGTAGATCAACGAGATCTCGCTGTGCGGATCGCGGGTGAGCTGATCATCGTCGTCCCAGGCGGGCATCCAGAACTCGGCGTCCTTACGATACAGCGCAAGCCACTCGTCCCACTCGCGGTCGTCCAGTAGGCGCGCTTCGCGGTATAAAAAGGCTTGGATGTCGTGATAGCTGATGCTCATGGCGTTCTCTCCTCTCTTCTGGCATCGGACGTTTAGGCGGTCGCCGTGGCGATAAACTGGCGACGCTCTTTGTCGATGGCGCGCAGCATTTCGCTGACCCAGTGTTGGTGGTGCAGCACGTAGAGCCCTTCGTCTTCGGGGGAGGCGCCGCTGAGCAGCGGTTTCATGTCGATGGCCTGGGCGTTCTCATCGGCCCCTTCGATCCATTGTTGGGCGCCGCGGGAGAGGTCGTTCCATTCGGCCAGCGCGCCGCTGTAGCCTTCTTGGCAGGCGCGGAACTCTTCGAGGTCGTCCGGGGTGCCCATGCCGGAGACGTTGAAGAAGTCTTCGTATTGGCGGATACGTACGCGACGGTTTTCGGCCGACTCGCCTTTGGGGGCGAAGCAGTAGATCGTGACTTCGGTTTTGTTGACGTCGATGGGCCGCAGCACGCGGATCTGTGTGGAGAACTGGTCCATCAGGTAGACGTTGGGGTAGAGGCAGAGGTTGCGCGTCTGGTTGACGATGGCGTCGGCACGCGCCTCGCCTAGCTGCTCTTGGATCCACTCTTTTTCTTGGTAGACCGGGCGCACCTCGGGGTTGAGTAGCCGGGTCCAGAGCATCATGTGGCCGTTTTCGTAGGAGTAGAAGCCGCCTTTACTCTTCGACCAGCCGTCGGCGTCCACCGCCTTGGTACCACCGGCGTCGTAGTTGCGACGCTCCATGGTGGAGGCGTAGTTCCAGTGCACGGAGCTGACGTGATAGCCGTCGGCGCCGTTTTCGGCCTGCAGTTTCCAGTTGCCGGTGTAGGTGTAGGAGGAGGTGCCACGCAGCACTTCCAGACCCTCGGGGGCTTGGTCGACGATGTTGTCGATGACCTTGGTGGTTTCGCCCAGGTGCTGCTCGAGGGGTAGCACGTCGTCGCTGAGGCTGCCGAACAAAAAGCCTTTGTAGTTCGCGAAGCGCGGTAGGCGC
The DNA here is from genome assembly GCF_014651795.1 of Vreelandella hamiltonii. Classification (NCBI taxonomy): domain Bacteria; kingdom Pseudomonadati; phylum Pseudomonadota; class Gammaproteobacteria; order Oceanospirillales; family Halomonadaceae; genus Vreelandella; species Vreelandella hamiltonii. The sequence goes on from NZ_BMXO01000005.1 coordinate 10,923, forward strand.
TTGAGGTTGTGGGAGCCGTCTTGCTTGAACTGGTCGGGGTAGGCGCCAGTCTTTTCGTTTTTGGCTTTGAGCAGCTGGCCGTCGTTTTTGAAGGTCCAACCGTGGAACGGGCAGGTGAAGGTGCCTTTGTTGCCGCGCTTGCGGCGGCAGAGGGTGGCGCCGCGGTGGGCGCAGGCGTTGATCAGGCCGTGCAGCTCGCCCTGCTTGTCGCGGGTGATGACGATCGGCTGACGACCAACGGTGGTGGTGAAGTAGTCGCCCGGCTCGGCCACTTGGCTCTCGTGGGCCAGAAAGACCCAGTTGCCTTCGAAGATGTGCTTCATCTCCAGCTCGAAAAAGGCGGGGTCGGTGAACATGCTGCGGTGGCAGCGGAAAATGCCGTGATCCGGGTCGTCTTGTACCGCTCCGCGCACGCGGGCTTCGAGTTGATCAAGCTGTGTGGTCATGATCGCTCTCCTCGTTAGGATGTCGCGCTGTTAGGGCGTCAAGGCGGGCCAAGGGGAAGGCCCGCCTCTTAAACAGGGGGTTATACCTTGGCCGTACCGGCCAGTTGGCTGGCCAGGTCCTGCTCGTCTTCCTTGGCGCGGGGGCGGGCGTGGCGTACCTGCAGCTCGGCGGCGTCGGTGGGCGCTAACTCGACATCGAACACCACATGGGCGAAGGGGCCGTCCAGATCACGCTGGGCGATCTCGGCGGGGTCGTCGATGCGCTCGGCGGGCACCACCAGCTCTTCGCGCGTGGCAAAGGCGAAGTCGTCGAAGGTGTAGGGGTCACCGGCGAGGTTGATCTGAGTCGTCAGGTGTTGATGGCCGGGGGCCGAGACGAAGTAGTGAATGTGCGCCGGACGCTGGCCGTGGCGGCCCAGCGATTTGAGCACGACGTCCGTGGGGGCGCCTTCGGGCACGCCGTAGCCCGACGGGACGATGCTGCGGGCGGTGTAGCGGCCGTCGCGGTCGGCATAGATCGTGCGGCGCATGTTGTACTCGTCCTGGGAAGGGTCGAAGAACGAGTAGCCGCCTTTGGAGTTGCAGTGCCAGATCTCGACCTTGGCGCCGGGGATCGGCTGGCCGTTCACGTCGCGCACTTGGCCGGTCAGCCACATGGTCTCGCCATCGGGGTCGCTGCCGTCGTCCATCCGGGCGAAGCCGTCAGCTTCCGGGGCACCGGCCACGTAGAGCGGGCCTTCGATGGTGCGCGGGGTGCCACCGGTGCGCTTGGCTTCGGCGTCGATGGCGTCGTGGCGCATGTCGAGGAAGTGGTCGAACCCTAGCCCCGGAGAGAGCAGGCCGAACTGGGTCTGGCTACCCAGCGCGTTGAGCAGGTTCACGGCGGCCCAATACTCTTCTTCGGTGACATCGAAGTCGTCGATCAGTTTGAACAGGTCGCCCACCAGGCGATGCACGATCTGCTTGGCGCGGTCGTTGCCGCCTGCCTGGTCCAGGCCGGCCACGGCGTTGAGAAAGTCTTGAACCTCGGGCGTGTCGAAGATTTTTACGGTCATGGTAAAAGCCTATTGCTAGTTTTATCGTTATTTATTTCCCAGTCACCGAATGTACGTTTGTCGATAAAGCGACTGAGTGTCTACTTAGGACATGAGGACACTGTTTCTCTGTACTCTTCACGACAATATCGAACAAACACCCATTAACAGACCAATATCGTTTGAGTTCTCACCCATACTTCGAAGGTATCTCAAGCAGCGTTCGGTTTTTGTGCGGCCGCACACCGGGCATCACAAGGAAAATACAACTATTTGTTTTTAATTAATAAAAATCCAAACAGAAAGATAGCGCGCTAACAAAGAAACCCACCCCTCAACATATGACCGAGTATGCCCCGTCGCGCAGGGAAGGATGGGCTAGGAACGGCTAACACACTCTGTCCAAAGTCGGGGTGGGCTACGACCAAAGCACAAAGGCCTCAACGGGCATCCATAGAAAAAAGCCCGCACTGCCTAAGCATGTACGGGCCAAACGCATCAAAAGAGTAAGAAAGCAGAACTTGCTATCCGCTATGTTTCTGGGCCGCCCTACGCGTAAACATGAAGTCAAAATCTTTGGTTTCAAAAATGGCCGATACTACCACTCCAAGGACCAGGGCCCAGAACGTTGCGCCGATACCAAGAATTTGAATGCCAGAAGCAGCGATCAAAAAAGCGAACAGCGCCCCTATTTCGTGCTTCTTGCCCGCAAACGCGATGGTCATGGAGGACGTGATGACGCGCATCAGCGCCAAGCCAGCGATGATGGTGATGAAGTAGCGAGGCGTGGCTTCCAGCAGGTTGACCACATAACCATAGAAAGGCGCCGCCACGATGAAAATAGCTCCGGCAATGGCCGCTGCGACCCAGCGCTTGTCATGGGCGCCTGCCTCCGGTGAGGCGCATACCCCGGTCATGGGTGCCGCGATGCAGGTACTGTGTAGATTGAAGAACGATGACACGATGGTACCGATGCCACCCACAGCCGTGATCGCGTTCGCGGGCGCGTCCTTATAACCCATTCCTTTGACCAAGCCGACACCCGCCGGCGTCTCCATCCCGACTAGAATGATCGCAAGCGGCAACCCATAGGTGAGAAACGCCTCCAGAGTGAACGTCGGCAGAATGAACTCCGGGAACCGGATGGTCGCTTGGATTCCCGAAAGATCCACTCCGGTGACTGTCAGGTAAGCAAGCCCTGCCGCCATGGCGATGATGAGCGGGGGAATTTTGCGAAAGACTCTCGCCGAGATAAAGAAAGCCAACATCATGATCGCGGCTGGCACCATCGCGTTTTCCAGCGGCTTGACCATGTTGAGCCCAAAGCTAAGCAGCATACCGCCGACCATGCCCATCACGATCGGCATCGGTATCAACCGCATCACGATGCCCATGACACCGGTCACGCCCGCTATCAGCGTAATGATGCCAGCGATAAGACCAGCGCCCAAGGCCGCTTCTAGCCCGATCACCGGAATGACCGCGGCAAACATCAGCGCCCCTGGAATGGAGTTTGCCATCGGCAGCGGTAGACGGTAGTAAGCGGGCATGAACAGCCCAAACAAACCGTTGATCATCAAATAGCTGATGACCCAGATCATGATGAAGGAGGGGTCGAGACCTGCTGACGTGCCCGCACTGATATGGACGACGCCAACGCTGAGACCTAAGATGCCGGCGACTAACCCTGTACTGGCATTGTCAGCATTGAGGTCACGTAGAAAATCGCGAGGCGCATGCCGTAGGCTCACGCCTTTTTCTATATGTTTCACGGTGTGCTCCAGGGGTTTTGTAGTATTTAGCGTTATTTTGACAACGGGTTTACGACGATGGCTAACGGTTCGATTAGCCTTGATCCCCCCCACCGACCGGTAGAACGCTCCCTGTGATGTAACTCGCCTCATCGGAAGCCAGGAACAAAATAGGCGCGGCCATCTCGTCGAGCGTGCCGTAGCGTTTCATCAGACAGCTCTGCTTGGTCTGGTCGATATGCGCCTGGAACCATGCCCGTTCGGTCTCGTTGCTAGGCTCGGGCGTGCCGCGGGAAATCCGGCGCGGCGGTGCTTCGGTGCCACCGATGGCAGCGGCAGCCACGCGGATGCCAGCATCAGCGTATTCGAAAGCCAGTGACTCGGTCAGCGCATTGACCCCCCCTTTGGCCGCCGAGTAGGGGATTCGGTGGATGCCCCGCGCCGCCACGGAAGAAACATTGACGATCACGCCGCTACCCTGCGCTACCATGGTAGGCAGTACCGCGCGGCAGCACCAAAGCGTGGGCATTAAAGAGCGGTTAATCTCTGCGACAACTTGTGCTTCAGTGAACTCGGTAAACGGCTTAAAGTTAATTGCACCACCTACGTTGTTCACTAGAATATCAATACGGCCAAAGTGAGAGAGCGTCTCCTGAATCACTTTCTCGGCACCTTCATAGGTCTCCAGATCCGCTTGTGCTGCGATCACTTCACACCCCTGCTGGCTGATTTCAGCCACTACTTCATGGATGTAATCATTGCGATCTACCAGTACTAAACGTGCCTCTTCCGCGGCTGCGCGCTCAGCAACTCGCCGCCCAATTCCCTGAGCTGCACCGGTAATCACCATCACTTTGCCTTGAAAGCGGTGTGTCATGATGTACTCCCTGCTTCATTGGGGGTGAACTTCTCGTAGTGAAAGCTCTGTGGCTCAATGCCTTCTGCGTCAAAGTATTTCAGCACGGCATCGACCATTGGAGGCGGGCCACACAGGTAAACGTCCACATCACCGTCATGCATGACAGCAGCGTCCATGTGGTGGGTCACATACCCTTTACGCGGATTCTCACTGGCTTCATCAACCACCACCGTGGCGTAGCTGAAGCTTGGCAGTTTCTCAGCGAAGGCGTCTAAGGCGTCGGTTTTGACCAAGTGATCGTCTTTATTGACGCCATAAATCATGTGAATCGGCGCATTGCACCCCTTTTCGACCAACTGCGCTAACATGGAAAGAAAAGGAGCTAACCCCGTCCCCCCCGCCAGCATTAGCACCGGACGTTTCACTTCTCGCAGGTAGAAGCTGCCCAGCGGGCCGGTCAGCGTAAGCTTTTCGCCCACCGCCGCTCGCTCGGTCAGGTAGCCGCTCATTACCCCATTGGGAATATTGCGGATCAAAAAGGTGGCGCGCTTATCACTTGGCAGTGAGCTGAAGGAGTAGGAGCGGTGTACCTCTGTACCGGGCACATCAATATGGATGTATTGACCTGGTAAAAAGGCAAGGCCTTCCTCATCATCCAGTTCAACCGCTAGCTCAATGCTATCTTCAGAGAGTTGCTCAACCGCGGTGACAGTGGCTTCAACCTTGCCCACCTGTGTTTTACACAGCGTGGAGGCCACGGGCACTTGGATAACGCAGTCCGAAAAAGGCACCATCTGACACGTGAGCACTTGGCCTTCTGCAGCTTCTTCGTCAGAAAGCGCGTCTTCCAGGTATTCGTCACCCATATCGAACTCGCCCTGCTCGCAGTGGCCTTTGCAGGTGCCGCATACGCCGTCGGAACAGTCCATCGGAAGATTCACTTTCTGGCGGTAAGCCGCGTCAAGAACGGTTTCCCCTTCTTTACAGCCGATGAAACGCGTCACGCCGTCTTCGAAGTTGAGGGCAATGGTATAGCTCATGGTTAACTCTCCTCTCCTATCAGGTCACACGTGATACACATCGATGACCTGATGGATGTAGTCGTTATTCAGCTGCACGACTTTTCTTGTGATCAGCGGGCGCTCGCCCGACACGTCCAGGGTGTAGAAGCTCGTGCCAAAGAAGCTGTCCGTCTTCTTGTAGCGGTGGCTCAGCGTGTGCCAGTTGAACCGCAGCTTGGCCGTCTGGTCGTCTTGCGACAGGATTTCGAGGTTGGTCACCTGGTGCGTAGTGCGCGGTTCCGGCGTGCTCGCCCCGCTGCGCTCGGTCTTGATCCGGTAGACCCGATCTTCCAACCCTTCGCGGTTGGGGTAGTAGATCAACGAGACCTCGCCGTTCGGGTCGCGGGTGAGCTGGTCGTCGTCGTCCCAGGCGGGCATCCAGAACAGGGCGTCTTTGTGGTACAGCGCGAGCCAGTCGTCCCACTCGCGGTCATCCAGCAGGCGCGCTTCGCGGTATAAAAAGGCTTGGATGTCGTGATAGCTAATGCTCATGGCGCTTCTCTCCTCTCTTTCTGGCGTCGGACGTTTAGGCGGTCGCCGTGGCGATGAACTGGCGACGCTCTTTGTCGATGGCGCGCAGCATTTCGCTGACCCAGTGTTGGTGGTGCAGCACGTAGAGCCCTTCGTCTTCGGGGGAGGCGCCGCTGAGCAGCGGTTTCATGTCGATGGCTTGGGCGTTCTCGTCGGCCCCTTCGATCCATTGCTGGGCGCCGCGGGAGAGGTCGTTCCATTCGGCCAGCGCGCCGTTATAGCCTTCTTGACAGGCGCGGAACTCTTCGAGGTCGTCCGGGGTGCCCATGCCGGAGACGTTGAAGAAGTCTTCGTACTGGCGCAGGCGTACGCGACGGTTCTCGGCCGATTCGCCTTTGGGGGCGAAGCAGTAGATCGTGACTTCGGTTTTGTTGACGTCGATGGGGCGCAGCACGCGGATCTGCGTGGAGAACTGGTCCATTAGGTAGACGTTGGGGTAGAGACAGAGGTTGCGCGTCTGGTTGACGATGGCGTCGGCACGCGCGTCGCCTAGCTGCTCTTGGATCCACTCTTTTTCTTGATAGACCGGGCGTACTTCGGGGTTGAGCAGCCGAGTCCAGAGCATCATGTGGCCGTTTTCGTAGGAGTAGAAGCCGCCTTTACTCTTCGACCAGCCGTCGGCGTCCACCGCCTTGGTACCACCGGCGTCGTAATTGCGGCGCTCCATGGTGGAGGCGTAGTTCCAGTGCACGGAGCTGACGTGATAGCCGTCGGCGCCGTTTTCGGCCTGCAGTTTCCAGTTGCCGGTGTAGGTGTAGGAGGAGGTGCCACGCAGCACTTCCAGACCCTCGGGGGCTTGGTCGACGATGTTGTCGATGACCTTGGTGGTTTCGCCCAGGTGCTGCTCGAGGGGCAGCACGTCGTCGCTGAGGCTGCCGAACAGGAAGCCTTTGTAGTTCTCGAAGCGCGGTAGGCGCTTGAGGTTGTGGGAGCCGTCTTGCTTGAACTGGTCGGGGTAGGCGCCAGTCTTTTCGTTTTTGGCTTTGAGCAGCTGGCCGTCGTTTTTGAAGGTCCAGCCGTGGAACGGGCAAGTGAAGGTGCCTTTGTTGCCGCGCTTGCGGCGGCATAGGGTGGCACCGCGGTGGGCGCAGGCGTTGATCAGGCCGTGCAACTCGCCCTGCTTGTCGCGGGTGATGACGATCGGCTGACGACCAACGGTGGTGGTGAAGTAGTCGCCCGGCTCGGCCACTTGGCTCTCGTGGGCCAGAAAGACCCAGTTGCCTTCGAAGATGTGCTTCATCTCCAGCTCGAAAAAGGCGGGGTCGGTGAACATGCTGCGGTGGCAGCGGAAAATGCCGTGATCCGGGTCGTCTTGTACCGCTCCGCGCACGCGGGCTTCGAGTTGATCAAGCTGTGTGGTCATGATCGCTCTCCTCGTTAGGATGTCGCGCTGTTAGGGCGTCAAGGCGGGCCAAGGGGAAGGCCCGCCTCTTAAACAGGGGGTTATACCTTGGCCGTACCGGCCAATTGGCTGGCCAGGTCCTGCTCGTCTTCCTTGGCGCGGGGGCGGGCGTGGCGTACCTGCAGCTCGGCGGCATCGGTGGGCGCTAACTCGACATCGAACACCACATGGGCGAAGGGGCCGTCCAGATCGCGCTTGGCGATCTCGGCGGGGTCGTCGATGCGCTCGGCGGGCACCACCAGCTCTTCGCGCGTGGCAAAGGCGAAGTCATCGAAGGTGTAGGGGTCACCGGCGAGGTTGATCTGAGTCGTCAGGTGTTGATGGCCGGGGGCCGAGACGAAGTAGTGAATGTGCGCCGGACGCTGGCCGTGGCGGCCCAGCGATTTGAGCACGACGTCCGTGGGGGCGCCTTCGGGCACGCCGTAGCCCGACGGGACGATGCTGCGGGCGGTGTAGCGGCCGTCGCGGTCGGCATAGATCGTGCGGCGCATGTTGTATTCGTCCTGGGAAGGGTCGAAGAACGAGTAGCCGCCTTTGGAGTTGCAGTGCCAGATCTCGACCTTGGCGCCGGGGATCGGCTGGCCGTTCACGTCGCGCACTTGGCCGGTCAGCCACATGGTCTCGCCATCGGGGTCGCTGCCGTCGTCCATCCGGGCGAAGCCGTCCGCTTCCGGGGCGCCGGCCACGTAGAGCGGGCCTTCAATGGTGCGCGGGGTGCCGCCGGTGCGCTTGGCTTCGGCGTCGATGGCGTCGTGGCGCATGTCGAGGAAGTGGTCGAACCCCAGCCCCGGCGAGAGCAGGCCGAACTGGGTCTGGCTACCCAGCGCGTTGAGCAGGTTCACGGCGGCCCAATACTCTTCTTCGGTGACATCGAAGTCGTCGATCAGTTTGAACAGGTCGCCCACCAGCCGATGCACGATCTGCTTGGCGCGGTCGTTGCCGCCCGATTGGTCCAGACCGGCCACGGCGTTGAGAAAGTCTTGAACCTCGGGCGTATCGAAGATTTTTACGGTCATGAGATAGCTCTCGACATTATTATAGATGTTATGGGTCAGTACCTTGGCGTGCTCCGCCGAGCATTAGCTGTCGTCGTCGCGTACGGACGAGGGGTGGCGGCAAAGCGGCTTGACGCTGATCTCCATGTAGGGGAACAGTGGCAAGTTGCTGACGAGCTCTTGCAGCTCGGCATTGTCCTCCACGTCAAAAATACTCACGTTCGAATAGCTACCGGCCACACGCCACAGGTGGCGCCATTTGCCTTGGCGCTGCAGGTCCTGGGAGTACGCTTTTTCGGTTGCCTTGATATTCGCGGCCTGCTCGGCGGGCATATCGGTCGGCAATTTGACGGTCATCTCGACTTGAAACAGCATATCGATGGCTCTCCTTTTCGTTTGCGGTCTTTGCGTGCGGCGCGTTGGCTAGCGCGCGTAGTGCGCCAACTTATCTTCATCCAAGGTGATCCCCAGGCCTGGCCCAGGCGGTAAGGACACCCCAAATTCGGTGTAGTCGAGAGGCGACACCACGATATCGTCTTGCAACAAGAGCGGGCCGAACATCTCCGTTCCCCAGGTCATGGTCGGTAGTGTTGCCCACGCATGCAGCGACGCGGCGGTACCGATCGTGCCTTCCAGCAAGGTGCCGCCATACAGGCCGATGCCGGCCGCCTGAGCGACATGCGCGAGCTCCAGTGCGCCGTAAATACCGCCCGACTTGGCGAGTTTCAGTGCAAAGGCTCCGCTGAATCCGCTGCACACCAAATCAAGGCCGTCGCGCGCATCCTGAACGGCCTCATCGGCGAGCATGGGCACATTGAAGCGGTTCGCCAAACGCACCAATCCCGCATGCTCACGCGCGCCGATGGGCTGCTCGATCAACTCGATGCCCGCCTCTTGTAACGCTTGAATACCGCGAACGGCGGTGGATTCGTCCCACGCTTGATTGACATCGACGCGTACGCTCGCTCGGTCTCCCAAGGCCTCCTTGATAGCCGCTACGTGGCGGACGTCCTGGCCCACGGGATTGGCGCCAATTTTCAATTTGAAGTCACAGTGCCGACGCTGCTCTAAACGCAGCATGGCTTCATCGATATCTTTCGCGGTATCGCCACTCGCGAGCGTCCATAGCACGGGGATATGATCCTGACGCACGCCTCCCAGCAGCTCGGCCACGCTCAACCCCAGGCGCTTGCCTTGGGCATCGAGCAGCGCCATTTCCAGTGCGGATTTAGCGATCATGTTGCCGCGCGCATGCCGATTGAGCAGTGCGCGGGCGTGGTGAATGTTCTGGGAAGGCTGGCCAATCAGCAGAGGTGCCAAGTACGTATCGATGTTGCGCTTGATGCTCTCGGGACTTTCCGGGCCATAGGCTAGGCCGCCGATGGTCGTGCCTTCGCCCAACCCCTCAATACCGTCTGAGTGATGCATGCGGATGATCACCATGGTCTGGCAGGCCATGGTGGTCATCGATAGTTTATGAGGACGGATGGTCGGTAAATCGACCAGAAGCGTCTCTATTCGTTGGATAACAGTTGACATGGCAGCTCCGGCATCAGGCAATCGTTTCGCTATCGAGCAGTTTGCGTGCCCGTGCAAGCCGGAACCAATATTGTTTAAGTGCGCGTCCATACCAAGGAGGTATCACAAGCGCATGACAGGCTCGGCTATTCAGCCACTTTTTCCCCATAACCCCGAGTGCGAGAGCCGCTGCACGAGACGTGCCCTCGCCAGGGGCGCTCAGCGCCGGATAAAGCGCGTATCGATACGCAACCGCGTGTTAAAGAGCCACGCAATCACTTCGCCGTGATACAGAGCGCCATAAGACAAAAGAATGATCCAAGCGTGTTGCTCGACGCGCACTCGCCTCAAGCGGAGTTTCTAGAGACGGTCTCGAGATACGGTTTCGAGATACTGCCGAGCCGCAATGACATCGTCGTGTGGATCGTGATTCCACAGCCAGTCGAAGCGATTTTCCAGATCGTGGATGAGCTTGCTCTCATCGCCCCCAATGCCTTTTCCCGAATATTCATAGACATCGCCGGCGTCGTGGGAAGTACGCTGCGCTCGACACGTGCGTGCATGGCGCACGTGCTCGAAAGCGGCCAACACGTCGCTCACACGGCGATGATCGCAGCGGACGTCTGTCAGTAGTGTCGCCAGCACGTAGGCATCTTCGAGCGCCTGTCCGGCCCCCGCCCCTTGGTGGGGCACGAGCGCATGGGCGGCATCGCCGACAACCATGACCCGCTCGCGCTGATAGAAGGGAAGCTCGGGCAACTCATGCAGCGCCCAGCGCGTTGGTTCGGCGATGGATGCGAGAATAGCCTGGCAAGCCGGGCTCCAGCCTTCGAAGACGTGTAACATTTCCTGCTGGCTGACGGCCTGAACCCACTCCTCCCCATCGGGTAGTCGCGGGTGAGGAACCGAGCGGTCCGTGATGAAGGCTACGACGTTGACGAACTGTGACTGTTTGACCGGAAACGTCAAAATATGGCGATCTTTACCGAGATACATTTGCGGCACCCATGCCAAACGTTTCTCGCTGCCATTAGCCTCGAGCGCTGTCTCTAAGGTGTGGGTGGGGATCATGCCACGATACGCGTAAGTACCGCTCCAGAAGGGCGCAATATCGCCAAACTGGTCGGGCGGTAATACATGGGAGCGAACCGCCGATTTGATGCCGTCAAAGCCGATGATGACATCCCCCGTAAAGTGCGTGCCATCATCGAAGTGGGCAGTGGCGCTAGCAGCGTTTTGCGTCACCGCGACACAGCGTTTGCCGAAATGCGCGATGTCCTCCGGCAGATGGGCAACGATCGCATCGAGGAAGTCGGCACGGTGTACCGAGGATTGACCAACCCCCGGCGCGAGGCTAGCCGTCAAGTAGGTATCATCACTGCCTCGGCGCCACTCGAACCAAACATCTTCGAAGGGGGCTGGCGAGGCGTCTGCAATACGTTGATAGGCCGCTTCCAAGCCCAAGCGTTGAATGGCCTTTACCGCATTGGGGCCAAAGGATACGCCAGCACCAATTTCTGAGAACTGCGGAGCGGCTTCGAACAGCTGGACATCAAGGCCGCTATCTCGCGACAGCGCAACGGCAAAGGCGACGCCACCGATACCGCCCCCCACAATGCCAATGGAGAGACGTTTTTGCTGGTTATTTTTGATGGTCATGCTTCACTCCCTTTCACGATGTATCGTTATCATGTCGAGCGTCACGCTCTACTGATAACGCTATTAGGAGGAGGCAATGGCCACCACACAGCCCTCTTCATTCAAACTATAAACGGCGCTAATAACTATATGAAACAAAGAGTTGAGCCACCACTCCGCGACAGAAGTAGACAATCGTCGCATGCCCGTCAGAGGCCATTGTGATGATCAAGCTTGCCGATATCGATCTCAACTTGCTGGTGGTGTTCGATCTGCTCTACCAGGAGCAAAACACACAGCGTGTCGCGCTACGCCTGGGCATTACCCAGCCTGCGGTCAGCCATGCCTTGAAGCGTTTGCGTCTTCTATTGAACGACGAACTCTTTGAACGCACCTCGCAAGGGTTACAGCCCACGCCCCGCGCGAGCCAGCTTCATCCTGGGCTGGCCGACGCGTTAGCGAGAGTGAATGACACGCTGAACCTACACAACGATTTCAATCCAGCCCTTAGTGGCCGTACCTTTCACCTCAACATGACCGATATTGGGGAAATCGTTTTCCTACCCCGTTTACTGCAGCATTTATCACAGGTGGCTCCCGGCGTCTCGCTCCACACCGCTCGCAGCAGCCACCACGCGCTGAAGTATGAGATGGAAGAGGGGCAGATCGATCTAGCCGTTGGGCTGATACCACAGCTGGGCGCTGGCTTTTATCAACAGCGGCTATTCGAGCAGCGCTATGTTTGCCTGATGCGTGACAACCACCCACTCGCCAAGGGCGATTTTGGTCTTGAGGAGTTTCGCTCAGCCCATCATGCCGTCATCGTCGCGAGCGGTACCGGTCATGGCGTGGTAGAAGAGCAGCTCGCCAACGCGGGCATTCAGCGCCCGGTGAGATTAACGCTGCCGCATTTCGCTGCCATTCCCTACATCGTGGGCAGCAGCGATCTCGTCGTGACGGTTACGAATAAATTGGCCGAGGCGACGTGCGAACGATTTGGCCTCACCGTTCGCGAGCACCCGCTGGCCTTTCCAGACATTCCCATCAATCTTTTCTGGCATCGCCGTTTCCATCAAGACCCCGGCAACCGCTGGCTGCGGGGCTTGGTGTATTCGATGTTCTCCGAATAGCGCCCAGTGTCATCCGGCGCTAGGCGATGGGTTTGGCCCACGCCGCACGCGTACTATGAGCAGCCGTCTTATTGGTAATTTTCCATTTACCATCGATTTTGATCAGCGCAATCACATCGACCCAAGAATCTTCAAGGTTGTCGCTATTATCGAAGCCTAGCAGCACGCTGGCGACCTCTCCGGCCTGGGTGATGGCAATGAAACGGCTCTTGACCTGTCGCTGGCTATTCGCCCATCGCTCAAAACGGTCGCTAATGAGATCGGTTGCCAAGGCACCCTCCGCGTCCAGCGCAAAAATCCACGCCTCCTGATGAAACGCCTCCTCCAGCTTTTGCCTACTGCCTCGAAAGCCATCGACATATAGCTGCACGACTCGTTTGATCTCGTCGATGTCAGGTGCATCACCGACCAACGTGGTATCCGCCATCTCGTCACTCCTGCTTATCAAGTGGTTGTTTTTTATCGTTATAGCCCGAGCATCTCACGCGCTTGCTGCCAGGTGGCCACTGGGCGCTGATACTTTTCGCAAAGGGCTACGGTGCGCTCGACCAAGGCCGCGTTGGAGGGCGCCAAGGTGTCACTATCCAAGCGCACGTTATCTTCGAGCCCCGTACGGGTATGGCCGCCAGCCGCAATCGACCACTCGTTGAGTAGGTATTGGTTGGCTCCAATGCCTGCACCGCACCACTGCGCATCCGGCGCCAGCTGCTTGAGCGTCTCGATGTAGAAATCGAAGGTGGGCTTGTCCGCTGGCATCGCATTTTTCACGCCCATGACAAACTGCACATAGAGCGGCGTCTTTAGCTTGCCTTGCTGGGAAAGACTCACTGCCTGGTGGATATGCGACAGGTCGAACGCTTCGATTTCAGGCTTGACGCCGTACTTGATCATCTCATCGGCCAGCCACTCCACCAGTTGGGGCGGATTCTCGTAGACACGGTTGGGAAAGTTATTGGAACCCACCGAGAGACTTGCCATATCAGGCTTGAGCGGCAGCATGCCGCCGCGTGCTTCCCCAGCCCCCGAGCGCCCACCAGTAGAGAGCTGAATAATCATTCCTGGGCAGTGCTTCTTGAGCCCTTCCATCAGGCGGCCAAACTTTTCTGGGTCAGATGAGGGGGTTTGGTCATCGTTGCGCACATGGCAGTGGGCAATGGTCGCCCCTGCTTCGAACGCTGCCTGGGTGCTCTCAACCTGCTCCTCGACCGTAATCGGTACGGCTGGGTTGTTCTCTTTGCGTGGCAGGCTGCCGGTAATGGCGACACAGATAATACAGGGCTGGGACATGGGAGCCTCTTTGTTCTTATTGCGAACATAAATTTGAATAACGAACACCCTAGGCCGTCTATCTGGAATCGTCAAATCGGCAGGGCGACCAACGACATCGAGTGTCACGGGTTAGAAAGAGACATCGAAGACCAACGGTACGATGGTGTAGAGCGCCACCATGATCACCAGCAGGCCGATGACATTGAGCCAGACACCTGCTCGAATCATGCTTTGGATAGGCAGATCTCCCGTGGCGAACGCCACGGCGTTGGAAGGCGTTGCGACCGGCAGCATGAAGGCACAGCTCACGGCAAAGGTGACCACGATGGTCATCAGGAAGGATTCGATACCCAGCCCCACGGCAATCGATCCCATGATCGGGAAGAAGGCCGCCGCCGTCGCCGTGTTACTGGTGAGTTCGGTCAATAGAATGATGACGATAGCCGTGATGGCGAGAATCAGGATCGGCGGTAACCCCGATAATCCCGAGACGCTTTCGCCCACCCAGGCACTTAAGCCAGTGGCGGTGAACTGGGCTGAGAGCGTTAGGCCACCGCCAAACAAAATCAGGACTCCCCAGGGCACGTCCCGGGTGGCCGACCAATCCAGCAATGCCCCTTTTCCCTTAGAAGCGGGAATCACGAACATCAGAATCGCCGCGAGGATCGCCACACTGGTGTCGTTGATATTGGAGAGCCAGGGTAAGACGTTCTGCACCGACGAGATTCGCGCTATCAAGGGTAAACATACCCAGCAGAACACGGCCCCGCCAAACACCATCAGTACGCGCGCCTCTTCAGGCGATAGGCGACCCATCCTTTCGAGCTCCGACGCGATCATCGCTCGACCGCCCTGAATGTTCTCGACTTCCGAGCGGAACACCAGCTTGTTCAGAACGAACCAAGCCAGCACTAGCATGGTGAATGAGAATGGCACTCCCACCAGCATCCAGTGGCCAAACCCGATACTCAGCCCGTGGGTATCTGCCATGTACGCGCGCATTAGCGCCATCGGCGGCTGGCCAATCAATGTCGCCATGGAGCCGATGGTGATGGCGTAGGCAATCCCCAGTAAAACAGCGGCGGAGAACTTGGGCGTGTCATCACCGTTACCCAGTGACGCCACCAGCGCGATGATCGAGCCGCCGATAGGTACCATAATGACGGCGGTGGCGGTATTGCTCACCCACATGGTGATAAACCAGCTAGCGAACATCAAACCGAAGACAATTTGCGCAGGCTTGGTTCCCACGGTGAGCACCGTCAGTAGCGCAAAGCGGCGATGTAAATTCCAGCGCTGCGTTGCCAAGCCCAGCAGTACGCCACCCAAGACGAGAAAGACGATGCTATGGGCATAGGGCGCAGCGGTCACACCGACCGACGCAATATCGAAAAAGGGGAACAGTACGAGCGGAAGCAGCGATGTCGCCGGAATGGGAATCGCCTCTGTCATCCACCAGGTGGCCATCAGCATTGCAATGCCAGCGACGAGACGCGCATTGAAGGCCAGCGTTTCGGGCAAAAGGAAGAAAACTCCCAAACTTACTAGAACGCCCAGAACAAGAAACATCGGCTTTAAAGCCGAGGCTTCAGTAGAGGGCACTGGCTCAACGGCCCCAGTGGAGTGCGACATGGCAATGACCTGCATGAAATAACGTGCAGATCAGTGTCACGACGGACGCGCAATGCCGCCAATACCTCTCAGGTTGTTGTGCATACCCGGACAAGCCGCACCGCCCAAGCACACACCCTCCCTACATAATAGAAACGATGAATCGAGCTTCCAGGGGCTATGCACTCCCCATCTTTTTGGGAGAAGGCTGCCGACACCTCGTATTTTTGCTCATCCGTGCGACGTATGGCTTACGACTAATGGATGGGCTACTGCGAGAAATGTGGCAAGTTCACGACTCGCGTGACGTGACAGCAAAAGCGGTAAGCGAAATATTGAACAAGAAAGAGTTATTCATCAGGAAGGACCCGGGCTCTAAGGTAGATCATAGGTGTAGGGTTCCGGATGATCAAATCGCCTATAGGAGTTATCCTCTGCTAGCCGCCAGGGAGCTTCTTCAGCAATTCATCCGGGAACAGGTTCATGAACATCAAGCTGCATAAACAAGCGACGACGACACCGAAGATCCGTGCCGAGATTTAGGCAGCGCCTTCCAGCATCACGGATAGCGAACTGGCCCGGCAGTATGGTGTCGCTACTGCGACCATCCGGCGATGGCGTTACCGCGACGATGTCCATGACCGACCGCATACCCGTCACAACCTCCTGGCCACGCTCACAGCTGAGCAGGAGGAGGTGCTGATCACGGCTCGTGAGTTCCTGCGCCTCGGCTTGGATGACCTTCTCGTCGTGGCGCGTGAGTTCCTGAGCCCAGGCTTGTCGCGCTCTGCCTTGCATCGCATGCTCAAGCGGCGTGAAGTGCCGACGTTGGCGGAACTGGCGCGGCAGGATGCCGGTGGCGACGAGAAGCCCCGGCACAAGCCCTTCAAGGACTATGAGCCGGGCTACGTGCATATCGACATTAAGCACCTGCCTCAAATGCCCGACGAGGAGCAGAAGCGCTACTTGTACGTTGCCATCGACCGTGCGACACGCTGGGTCTACCTGGAGGTCCGAGGCAGCCAGTCCGCGAAGGATGCTCGGGCGTTTATGCATCAGGTGGAGAAAAAGGTGCCCTTCAAGATTCAGACGGTGCTGACCGACAACGGCAAGTCGTTCACGGATCGCTTCACGCGGGCAGGTGAGCGCAAGCCCAGCGGGCGCCATCCCTTCGATCAGGAGTGCCTGGCCCACGGGATTGAGCACCGCCTGATCAAGCCGGGAAGGCCGCAAACGAATGGGATGGTGGAGCGCTTCAACGGCCGTATCAGCGACGTGCTGGCGACCCGGCGCTATACCTCAGGCGAAGACCTCGAGCAGACGCTTAAGCGATACTGCTGGCTGTACAATCACCACATACCGCAGAAAGCGCTGCATCATCAATCGCCGATCACGGCGATGAAGGAATGGCAGGCCAAGCGGCCTGAGTTATTTACCAAACGGGTGGTCAATCACACGGGACCCGACACATAGGGAAAATATAAGTACTTGGCCGCGATGACTTAATTCCAGCGTCCCTCAAGAGCCTACAGCGCGTTTAAGTTATGAAACATTCTACTTAAGCACTGGTTGATATAAACAATGTCCTGTTTGCTGAAATCGGCAAAGGCTTTCTCCACCAGACGGCTAGTCACTTGCCGAGCAATACCCAACTTCGCCTCACCCGCCTCGGTAAGCTCTACTTCGGTGACGCGACCATCCTGCGGGCTGGCTTCTGTTTTAAGCAAACCTGACTCTTGCATTCTGTATACAATTTTGGTGATAGTTGACAATTTCGCAACAGCGTGTACTGATATATCAGACATGCTCATGCGCCCATGTTCATGTAAGATCATAAGAATGCGCCACTTAGACGAACTGAGCCCATGTGGTTTCAATAGGGTATCGACATCAGCGCTGTATTTCGCATTCAGCCTCGCGACCCAATAAAAAGGAAAATCACGCGAGCGAAACTCATCGGCAAGAGGAAAAAAGGAAGACGATAACTCATCCTTGTCGACCATAAAAAGCACGCCATCCAAAAAAATAGTGGATTATTCTAGCATATATCCCCACGAGTGTAATCGCCGGGAGCCTCGAGGGAAGGGATGGAGATGGAGATGGAGATGGAGATGGAGATAGGGATGAAAATAGGGATAGAGCGTGCCCTCGACTGGCCCAGCCGACACAGCTTCGGCTTCACACCCCATAAACATCGCTTGCTTGGTGCATTGTTGAGGTGAACCATGGGTACAACACCGTTTCTGCTGCAGAAGCACGCTATTGTGCGTACCGATTCACAAGAACTCATTCGTGAGCATGTCGCCCACTACCTCTGTCCTCACCGGATGCGTTTATTTGACGGCCCGCGACTTGCCTCACGTCTGAGCGCCGTCAACTTCGACCAATTGGCCATCATCGAACTGCAATATGGTGCTAATGTCGAAATTGACCCTGTCGAAGCGTCAAACGTTTACCTTTTTCGCATCACGCTCGAAGGTCAGGGAACCATCGTGTACGCTGACCGCCAGGTCAGTATGGTTCAGGGAGGTGTCACCGTCACATCACCCTGTCAGGGCGCTCTCATTCAAACCTCTCCGAACTGTCACAACATCATCGTGCGCGTTCCGCGCCACCGTTTGGAGCAACGCTTGTCGTGTCGGCTTGAGCAACGTATCGATCTTCCAATCCTCTTTGACCACTACTTTCCCGAGCATTACCCCGGCACGGTGTTTCTTCTCAATACCATCAAGTATTTTGCCCGTATCACCGACTCGCTTCACCCGCAAAATGCGCCGCACCAGCAGATCAAACTGATGGAAGAGTACTTATATGACAGCCTTTTAGGTCTGTTCATGAACAACTACACTCAACGGTTGAGTGGTCATCCCTCGCCTCTTCCACACTATGTCAAAGCGGCCAAAACTCACATAGAGCAGCACCTCAAGCAGGGTATCGAGCTGAATACTCTGGCTGCCTTGGTGGGAGTATCAAAGCGCACACTGCAGTATGGCTTCCAGGAATTTATGGGGCTTTCACCCAAAGCCTATTTTACGCAGCAACGCATTAAAAGCGTGCACCAGGCACTGCTGGATGCCCCTCGCGGTTACCGCGTTACCGACGTCATCATGCAGCATGGCATCAACAGCCCTGGCCACTTCTCCGCACAGTACAGGGAGGTCTATGGGGTGACCCCGGTGCAAACGCTACAGTCAAACCGCGCGCATACGACGGGTAACGCATTGGCCAACGCCTTTCCATAAACCGACGGTCGGCGCTGCTCCTGCTATTCAGCCGCGGTACGGTACTCTTCGATCAGCTCATGCATTCGTTCTGCAAAGGCGTACGCAGGCAGGCCCTGCTGTTCGGCCTCCGACAGAATGGTCTCATTGACCGGTGCCAGCTGGTCATCCCAACGGCTAGCCTCATCATCGGCAAGCGCTATTACTTCAACCCCCTCCTCCTGCTGCGCCCACTCGAGTGAACGCTGTATATGCTCATCGAGATAGTGACCGGTGAAGGTTGCCATCTCCGGTGCCAACTCCTCGATCACCGCCTGAATATCCGCAGGGAGGGCCTCCCACTTCTCTCGCGACATCAGCGCTACAAAAATGGTGTTAGTTAAGGGGTAGTCGGTCACGTACTTAGCCAAACGTGCGAACTGCATATCCATTAGCACTTCGCGAGAAGCTGCATACCCATCAATAATGCCGGACTGAAGTGCCTCTCCTGCATCGGCCTGGGACATGCCTACTGCTGTTACCCCCAGTGCATCCAGCGCTCTGGAGTTATCGCCGGAAATTCTGATTTCCAGCCCCTCCAGGTCTTCCAGTCGACGAATCGGCTCAATGGTCTGGAAATAGGCAGGCTCGGAGGTAAAGGCCGTGATGACCTTGAACTCTTCGAGTTCGGGCATCTGCTCACCAAACTCTTGAATCAGTTGGTACGTCATGCGGCTGGCTATTTCTGAATTGACGTCCTGGCCGGTCAGGCTTCCGGCCAAGTTGATCAGGGGAAAACGGCCCGGTTCGTAAGAGGTGGCGGAAAGCCCTATATCCGCAACACCATTCAGCACCCCATCGTACATGTTGCTAGCTGTGAGTAAGGAGCCCCCGGGGAAGAGATTGACCTCGACACGCCCACCGGTACGTTCATTGAGCTCGTCCGCCCAGTGATCCATCTGAACGGCAGGAAAGCTCTGCGCTGGAGCAAAAAAAGCGTAGCTGAGGGTAATCACTTGGGACTCGTCGCTAGGCTCATCGACTACTTCCTCCTGCGCATCGCTACACCCCACCAACGCCATTACAGCTATTAGTGCTGTTAACGCTCCCACCTGCGTACTCGTTTTCATTATGACGATCCTCGGAAAAGGCCTACGGAAACAGCATGGTTTCCAATAGGCGCTTTATAGGCTGTGAAGGGTTAAGAACGCGCGACTGTCGGCATCAGATCAAGCAGCTCAAGACGCTTTAGAAAGGCGTCGGAGCGCTGCCTTCGGTAGTTCGACAGGTCGACCCCTGAGTAGTCGAAGAAGCCCACGCCATCTTGGAATCCTCGACGCTTCTCTTGCATATTCCGGGTAATAACCTCAGGTGACTTGAAGCGGTTATCCAGCTTGTCGCACAGGTAGTTGGAGGCGTAGAAAAGCGTATCGCCACCGCCCCAATCGATAAACTCCAGCACTCCCAGCACCGAATAGCGCAACCCCAGCCCAACCCGAATGGCCACATCGATATCCTCGGCGCTTGCAACGCCCTCCTCGACCATACGCGCGGCTTCATTCATGAGCAGCACCTGCAGACGGGGAATGATGTAGCCCGGCGCCGCCTCGCACAGCACCGGTACTTTTCCAATCCCTTTAAGCACCGTGAACAGCGCATCGACATAGCGCTGCTCGGTACCCTTGCCCCGACTTACTTCCACTAAGGGCATCAAATGGGCAGGATTAAGCCAGTGGGCGTTCATAAAACGGGCTGGATGGCTCACCATGCAAGCGAGTTCGGTGACCAGAAAAGTGGACGTCGTAGAAGCGATAACAGCCTCTTTATCCAAATGTCGGCTTGCCCAGGCCAGCCCTTGCTGCTTAATTTCTCTGACTTCAGGCAGCGCCTCGAAAGCCAAACGGCTTCCCGCCACCATCTGCACCTGCTGGTCATCCACGATACGAAGTTGCTTCACCATTGAAGCGATCTGCTCTTCCTGAATGAGCCGCTTCTCCTGAAGATACTTAAGCTCCGTCACTAGTCGACTGCGAGCCTGCTCATAATAGTGCTGACGGTCTTCAGGGCTGCGCGACTTAAAGTCGATCAGCACGACCTCCTTCCCAGCCAGAATAAATGAGAGGGCAATACCTTCCCCCATTCTTCCGGCCCCCAAGACGATAATGTTGTCCTGCATGATGCGCTCCCCTCTACCGGTAGGTCAGGCCTGAATACCGTACGTCAATAAAGAGCGCATCTGCGCCTGGGATAGCGAATCCAGTCCCAGCATTTCCAGCGTTCGGCCTTGGGCGTAGAGATCTTGGCCGGTGATCGCCGAAGCAATGCTCAACAGCCCCTCCGCCACTGGCGTGGGCTGCCCCGCCCAGCGGCCAACCGATACGATGAAGGAGAGCCCCATTCGGGTGTCCTCCAGCATGTAACGATGGCTATGAAGGTCGATGTTCTCTCGCCAGTCGCCACTATCGGTCAGTTTGCCGTGGGCGCCACGACCATACATCCACTCCTCGCCTTCGGCGGCGTAGTGGTTGGCAAGAGGAAAATGGGAGGGCTTGTAACCCAACTTTTCACGCACCGCGATACGCTCATTATCTAGCGCGGTGGTCACGCTGCGGATAGAGGGCTGGGTTCCTTCGTTATGAATATCCCAGGCATCAAAATGCTCCAGTGGCCCCGCATTCATCATAATTAAAGGCGGGTGGATAATAGGGCCAGCGTTCATTAAGGCGCCACTGAGTCCATCCTCGATGGGTTCAACGCTGGGGTAGGCCTCTCGCAGCACAGAGAAGGCGTGTGCTGACAGTTCGCTGGGAAATACGCCGGTAGGGAGACGGGTTGCATAAACACTGATGACGACCTTATTAGCACCGTGCTTACGCGCCAAATAGGGCAGCGTTCCCGTTTCACAGAAGGCCACTTGGCTGTCGTTACCCGCTTTTCGCATCGCTCGGTGGAACAGGTAGCTGCCGAATGTACCTGGGGGCAGAAAGACCACCTGATCATCCCGTAGTAACGGCCCCAGTTGGTCGGCTAGAGAGTCATGGGAGGTGGCGGGTAACGGCACAATCAGCAGCTCCGCCTGTTGCGTCGCCTCCGCCAGACTATCTGTTAGAGATAATTGATCCTTGTGAGTACCAATCTGAATACGCCGTTCTCCTTGCGCATCCTTCACATCCAAATAGCCCAATTGACGCAACTCTTGCAGAGCATTGCCATCCCGACGCCACAATGTCACGTCGAAACCTTTCTCTACCATCTCAATGGCTGCGGCATAGCAGCCATGTCCACCGCCAATAACGCTAACTTTCATGTTTATCTCCGTTTCTTGTTAAGACTTTCAGGGTCGTTAAACGGTATAGCCATCGGGTGACTGACGGATATCCACAATGCGCAACCGATATTCAAAAAACGCAACTAATAGTGACTCGCAGGGAGAAGACATCTATCGATAAAGCCTCGTCCTTGGACGGCGGTGAGCGTGATTAGGCTTTGTACGAAAAGTTGGCTCGCAAGCAACGCTCTATGCAGGCTACGCATACCATCGCTCTGAAACTGCTCGCTAATTTTTCGTAGCGCGTTGCAAATCGACGTAACTCTTTAAGCCATCCAAAGCAGCGTTCTACCGCGTTTCTCTGGCGGTATCTGTGCTGATCAAAACGCCTCGGCAAACCAGGGCGTGTCTTGCGATGCATTTGACGTTGCGCAATAACGGGTTTTATACCGTGCCTGTCACAGTAACGGCGCAGTTCATCACTGTCATATCCTTTATCAGCGACCACGTAGCGGCTACGTTTGCGAGGCCTTCCAACACGGCCTGGTAGATAAACACTCTCCAGCGTCGAGATGAAATGTCGAGAATCAGCCTGCTGTCCTGGAGACAGGGTAAATGCCAGCGGCCAACCATGGGAATCACATACCAGGTGGATTTTTGTCGTTAAACCACCACGACTACGCCCCAATGCGTGATCTACCGGTTCTTCTGAGCCCCCTTTTTGCCGCCTCCTGCGGCAGCGCGGGTGGCACGTATCGAGGTCGAATCAATCATCCACGTATCCAGATCCATCAGTCCATCTTCACGCAGCCTGAGCTGTAAGCGAGAAAGGATAGCTTCAAACGTGCCATCATCCCGCCATTTTCGAAAGCGCTCATAGGCAGTTGACCAGGGACCATACCGCTCGGGTAGATCTCGCCATTTGGCACCAGAACAGAGCACCCAGAAAATACCATTGAGGACCTGCCGGTCATCCCGCCGGGGCCTGCCCATCACCTGAGTTGGCGACACAATATCTGTAATCTGCGCCCAGTTCTCATTGGATATCTCGTACCGGCCAACCATAATTCATTTCCCCCTATGCTTCTATTGCATGGGAAAACTTAGCAGATATCACTTTTCGTACAAAACCTAGCTACTATCCGTGACATCGAACTGATGAAGGAGTGAGTGTGAGTGCACCACTGTATGCCCTTTGTTCACCAAGGTGCGCACGAGTGGTGCTTTGCTAGTAAGAAGAGACGAAATGCGTGCTTGTCCCGACACACATAGCCACCCTCGCCTCTCTTTAAGTAAATAATTATTTAGGTTTTTCACACCACTGGAACTCAACTTGCACAGTATTGGAATGAGGGTTATTAAATTAACAACTTACTTTACTTTACATGTGATGTTGAATGTTTGTGCATTCCTTAATAACCGGCATTCAACGAACAACAAAGAGAGGATGTTCCCCATGGCGATCAACATGCACAAAAAACACGCGCTTTTGCAGCACCGATCCTCACTACTGCGTTTAAGCAGTTTCGTGGCGGGTGTGATGCTAAGTTCAGCGACCCTGGCTAGTGATATCAGCCTCAATTACGCTTTCTTTGCTCCCGCTCAAACGTTTCCCGGTGTACAGATGCAGTTCTGGGCCGATGAACTTGAAAAACGCACTGAGGGCAAGGTCACCGTCAACACCTTTCCAGGTGGCACCCTGCTCACCGCCAGCAACATGCTGGATGGCGTACTCAATGGCGTCGCCGATATTGGCCTTACGACAACCTCCTACGAGCCTGCACGCTTTCCGTTACTGAACCTGATGGGTGATTTCAGCGGTATCGATGTTAACTCTGAAGTGGCAAGCCAAGTTGCCTACCAATTGGTACGCGATTTTCCCCAGGAGCAGTTCGGTCTTGAGGATTTCAAAGTGATTACTGTGTTTACCTCCGAACCGGGGTATCTCCAGACGCGAGAACAGGTGAGCACACTTGAGGATCTATCCGGCCTGGAAATTCGTGTGCCGGGCGAGTCCGACACT
Source organism: Vreelandella hamiltonii (assembly GCF_014651795.1). Lineage (NCBI taxonomy): Bacteria > Pseudomonadati > Pseudomonadota > Gammaproteobacteria > Oceanospirillales > Halomonadaceae > Vreelandella > Vreelandella hamiltonii. The sequence continues at coordinate 34,659 of NZ_BMXO01000005.1, forward strand.
CTGCGCACACTCGGGGCCGTGCCGATTGGCATGTCTCAAGCTGAAACCGGCGAAGCGCTCCAGGCCGGTATTGTTCAAGGAGTAGCTTCCTCCCGCGAAACCCTGATGGATCTTCAGTATGCCCGCTATCTCGACTACATAGTGGACTACCCCCTATCCAATGTTGTGATGTTGGCAGTCATGAGCCGTCAACGCTGGGAGTCGCTGCCGGAAGATGTCCAACAGGTTATTGATGAGCTAGGCGCTGAAGCCTCTCAGTACGCCGGGCACTATCTTGATAATCATGTTCGCGAAGCCATCACCTGGGCGCAGGATAACCACAACTTGGAGATTGTCACCCTGAGTGAAGAAGAGCAGAAACGCTGGACGGGGCGTATCGAACCGCTAAATGAGCAGCGTATTGAGCAGGTTGCGGCGCAAGGCCTACCGGCAGAGGAGCTTTACGACCGCATGTTGGCGTTAATCGAGCAATACCAGCAGTAACGTGAATAGTCGGTGGGCCGCCCATCGTCAGCCCTGAGGCAAACAGGCAGCCCATCTTCATATCTATTTTAGAAAGGGGGTGGATTAGAAAGGGAGCGGACGTTCGGACTTAAGCTTGCGCACCATGGCAGCAAAGAATTCGTTGGCGAAGCCGCTGTCGCGAATCAGCTCGGCGGTAAGATCTGCACACTTCTGACTAATTGAGGTATCGATTTCCACATCCTCGCCACCCAAAGCCCCTGCTGCGCACTGGTTTTCCGCCGCCCGCTGGACGGTCCACAACAGGAACAGCGCCTTCTCAATCGAGGACTCGCCCACGGCGATCCCATGGTTACGTAGTACCAGAACGTGCTTGTCCCCCAGACTCTCCAACATGCGCTGTTTCTCGTCAGCAAAGAGCGTGATGCCTTCAAAATCGTGGTAGCCCACACGACCATAGAGCTGAGCACCGTAGAAATCGTGGTGGGTGAACCCTTTTTTCTTCTGCACGATGGCCGAGATGGGAACGGTATGGGTATGCAGCAGGCAGTGGATATCCTCTCGCGCCCCGTGTACCGCGCTATGCAGAGCAAAGCCAGCGGGGTTGGCGTTGTAATCAGAGGCCTCAACCTTGTTACCGTCCAGGCCGACCTTCAACAGATTAAGCGGTGTCACTTCCGTGTAGTTGAGACCAAAGGGATTCACCAGATAGTGATTGTCTGAGCCCGGCACTCGGGCTGAGATATGGTTAAAAATGGTCTCCGTCCAGCCAAAGAAATCGACTAGATGGTAGCAGTAGGCGAGCTTAAGGCGTTGCTGCCACTCCTCTTCGCTGCAGCCATCGGGTTTGACCATCGTATCCGGCATAGCTAACGGCTTAATCGTCATTTAACACTTCTCCTTGCCATCGCAGGCATATGGGTGGTGAAGACCGGAGTCTTCGAAGTATCGCGTCAGGTGAAGAATCGACTTGATGGTGGGAACGGGGATACCCTTGCGATCGGCCAGTTCGATCACCCCCTCGACGATCGCCGCAAGTTCGAGGGCTCGTCCCTGCCGATGATCCTGCAGCATGGAGGTACTGACAGCCCCCATGCTCTCGCCCAATTCCACAAGTTGCTGGAGGGTCATCTCGAGCTGACTACCATAGGCTTCTGCCGTCAGACGCGTTTCGCCGAAGAGTTGGCCAACCACCCTCTGTAGTGAAGGATGACTATATAGCTGCGCAAGCGTAGTACCTGTTATCACTGAGAGAGGGTTGGAGGTCAGGTTAGCAGCGATCTTGCTCCATACAGCATCGCGGATACGCTGAGCGTAGCGCGTATCGATGCCAGCGCTTTCCAGCACCTCGATAAGCACTGACAAACGGCTATACGTAAACGTTGAAGGAGTGCCAACCTCCCCCACCACTAGCCTGAGCGGGGTATTCGAGCAAGCGATGCCGGGGGCTTTTAGTTGTGCCGTAATATAGACAACGCATCCTACGATGGCACTGGCAGGTAGACAGTCAACCAGCTTGCCCCCAGGGTCTACGGCTTCTATATGAAACTGCTTAACGGAACGAGGCTCCACGGCATCCATGAGTAACCACCACGGCGTGCCATTCACCATGGGCACCAAGCAGGTATGTTGGCCGAACAGCGGTTTTAATTGTGGTAACAGAGAGGGTAAAGAGTGAGCTTTAGTACACAGCAATACGATGTCTTGCTCACCAAGTTCACTACACTTATCCGAAACAGGGACGTTGGCGGTATGTTGCTCCTGCCCATCGATGAGGCAGACCCCCTGGCGCTTGATGGACGCCAGCGTCTCCCCCCTAGCCAACACGCTGACGCTATACCCCGCCACCGCAAGACGCGCCGCTAGGGTAGTGCCGATAGCGCCAGCACCCACGATAGCAATTCTAGGGGCAGCAATGGAGGCTAACATTAGGCTACTCCTTAGGGTTTCATTAGCACCGACGACGCTGGAAAATCCGTTGCCCACCCCTCTTTCAAGGGGGAAACAAACACATTTTCCGTTCGTGTACGGGTAATTAACCAACGTCCGTCATCCTGCTTTCTGAAGGCGTTATTAAGCCGCGATGAACGCAGCAGCGAGCTACCATCAGAAAAAATCCATGGCTGGCAGTGCACCCACTGCCCAGTCGCTGTACTACCCTCGACGTGAATCTGCTCAGAAGTCAGGTAGTGCACATTGAGGAGTAATTGAGGATCTTTTTTCTGTCCCCAGAAATTCTCGAAGTGGCGTCGAATAGCCGTAGCACCCTCTAGACGTCCAAACTGCCCGTCGTAATACTCACCAACCCCCTCCCAAACCGCATCCTCAGTATAGAGCGCCATGATTTGATTAATGCGCTGCTCATCGTTCTCGATACCGTACTCCGGCATAGGGGTGTCACAAAGAAACATATACCGGGTTTGAATCCGACGGATTTCGGACTCGGCCTCTAGGGTATCGACTCGCTCTATAAGCCGCTGAAACGCGGCTGCAGATACTTCTGTCATACTATTTTCCTCTGGTGATAGGCGATTAACGACTCTTCGCAGTGACGCTCCAGGGGTTCCCTAGCTGCCCAATGACACGCTCCAGCCCCCCTTTCAAGACACCCATCTCCTCCTCACTCACGCCTTCGAATACCTTCTGCTCATGCTCACGCGCCATTTGCAGCAGCTTACGGGCCAGCTCACCGCCGGCATTGGTCAGGGCCAAAGAGACGTGATCATCATGGTCGCGTAACAATCCCCGGCGGGTCAGACCGCTTAGGGTGTCCTTCAGGTCTTCGATGGGCTGCGCGACTCGTTGGGCAATGGTTTCAAGGGGTAGCGCTCCTCGATCGAGCAGCAGGGTCAGCACCCGCCACTCCTTCTCATCCACCCCCATATGTTCAAGACGAGGATAGAAATCCTGACGATAGGCAGACAGTGACTGGCGCAGCAGATACAGAAAGTGGTGCCCCAAAAGCCCCTCTCCCGTCTCGGCCTCCTCTTGAGGAATCGTCATCGGGTGGGGCTCAGGCAGGGCATAGCGCCCATTGTGGAAGACTAAAGCTCCGCGCCCCTCCTGGTAGCCATACTTCAGCACCTCCCCAACGATAATGAAGTGGTCTCCGCCTTCGTACACCTGCCAAGTGCGACACTCAAAATGGGCCACAGCGCCCACTATGCGTGCGCTCCCCCCCACTCCCTCTTCAAGATCGATCCCCTGGAACTTGTTCTCTCCCCGCTGGGCGAAACGGTTGGAGATAGGTACCTGATCACTCCCCAGTACATTGACCAAAAAGTGCTCTGCCTGGCAGTAGGCATCCAGGCTATAAGCGCCCTTATCGATGCTCCACAAAATCAGCGGCGGCGTCATGGAGACGGCATTGAAACTGCTGGCCGTTACGCCATAGTGCTCGCCTTGCGTATCACGGGTAGTGATCACCGTGACGCCGGTTGCGAACTTTCCCAAGGCGTTTCTAAAATCTCTGGTATCAATACTCATCACCTTTCCCTCTTGTACTAGTTATGCAGAGGAGTATCAGCGGCCTAGTTTTTCACCGGTGACACCACCTATCCCATACTCACTTTTCGGTACCTCGCTGATAATCACCCTTACATTCTCTTTAGGTGCACTCAGCGAAGAGACCACAGCATCCGTGACTTCACTGATCAGTGACTCTTTCTGCTGCTGTGTCCGGCCTGACATCATGTAAACGTGAACGGTAGGCATCGCGATCCTCCTTATTCGTATTAGAGCGTTTGGCTCAGGGTGGTTAAAAAGCAGTTAGCTCGCGGTACTCGTCATAGCGCTCGCTAAAGTTTTGATACGACTCAATCACCTCGGCAAAGCCGCTATCACGTTGAGCCTCCTCCTTCAGAACCTCTTGGGTAGCCGACTGCAAGGCGACTAACACCTCGTTTGGAAAGCGCTCAACGGTCACTCCGGCACTGCGAAACTCTTCAAGAGCGGCTGACTGCGCCTGCATATCATGAGCAAACATGCGAATGCTCAGGTCACTACAGGCATTGCGCACGGCCAAGCGCTGACTCTCTGCCAAACCTGCCCAGACGTCAGCGTTGACCAGCAACTCATTGAGGCTGCCGGGCTGATGCCAGCCTGGGAAGTAGTAGTGCTTGGCGACTTCATAGAAACCGGCACTGGTATCGATAGTGGGAAAACTGAGTTCAGCGGCACCAATGCGCCCCGTATCAAGTCCGAGAAACGTCTCACCGGCAGGAATGGAAACCGGTGACACTCCCAAGCGACTAATCACCTCTCCACCCAGACCACTAATACGCATGTTCATGCCACTGAGGTCTTCAACACTGGTGATTTCCTCGGTGAACCATCCGCCCGCTTCAGAGATCATGCTGCCGCAGGGAATCGGCACGACATTGTGGGGTTTGTACAGTGCCTCCCACAGTTCGAGACCGCCGCCACCGTATAGCCAGGACAGGTACTTCGGCACATCGGGGCCAAAGGGAATGCTTTGAAACAGCGCGGCGGCAGGAATCTGGCCCGCCCAGTAGCTGGCGGCCGACCAACCGGCATCTAGGCTGCCGTTACCGACGTTCTCCAGAATTTCGAAGGGGGGCGAAAAGGATCCAGCATCATAAGGAGTGAAGGTCAGCTCCCCGTTGGTCGCGGTGGAGACATCCTCGACAAAGCGATGTATTGAGGTATCGATGACCTCAAGACTGAAGGGAAAAGCGGATTGCAGGGTCAAATTCTGGGCCATCGCGGTGGAGGCGAGTAGCGATGCGCCAGTACCGATAATAGTGCTCTTCAAAGACAACTTCATGGTGTTAACTCCTGTTCTATTTGTTTCGTAAGTTCTATCTCTTAAGTCCTATGCCTTAAGTTCTGTGCAGTGATGGTTGAGTCAGCGGCTTACAGCATAAGCAGCCCTGGAAACAGCAGGATCAGTAGCAAGACAAATAGTTGGATGGCGATGAAGGGCAGCACGCCTCGATAAATATCCAGGGTAGCAACGCGATCACCCACGGCCCCTTTCAAATAGAAGAGTGATACGCCGAACGGGGGAGTGAGAAAGGAAGTCTGCAAATTGATTGCAAACAGAATGGCAAACCACACCAGTAGCGCTCCACCGGTAAGCCCATTCGACAGCTCCAACTGGGTGATGATAGGCACAAAGATAGGCATCAGAATCAAGGATATTTCTAGCCAGTCCAGGAAGAACCCCAGCACAAAGACCAGCAATAGAATGAGGATTAACACGCTCCAGCTGCCTCCCCCCATCAGCCCCAAGCTACTGCGAATTAAGCCATCACCGCCGACCCCTTTAAAAATTAGCGAGAAGCAGGTCGCCGTAATGACCAACATCATGATCATCGCAGTGGAGACCACGGTCTCCCTCGCCGCCGTCATTACTGATCCCACATCAATTTTCTGCATGACAGCGGCAAACCCCACCACCGCCAGCACGCCCACACCGCTGGCCTCCGTAGGTGTCGCCACCCCATAGATAATGGTGCCAAGCACAACGGGGATCAGTACGAGGAAAGGGAACAACGCCAGCAGGCTGCGCCAAACGCCAGCGCTTTGCTGCTCGTCCGGGCGCTTGATATCCGTTAAAGGCGAACGCCGCTGCCCCCATGCGAGAGCAAGCGAATAGAGGGTGTAGAGCAGTAGCAGCAAAGCACTCGGGATCAAGGCAGCCTTGAACAGATGGCCGACGGGCACCGACACCAAGCTGGATAGAATGATCAGCATAACGGAAGGCGGCATCAGAATGGCGAGCGTGCCCGAGGCTGAGATTAGCCCCGCCGACGCCGATGCTGAGTAGCCAGCATCGAGCATTCGAGGCAGCGCCAGTACCGCAAGCAGGACAACGGAAGCGCCAACAACGCCGGTGGTGGCTGCCATCAAGCCTCCGATGAACAGCACCGTCAGCGCGAGATGGCCAGGAAGCCTGCGCAGCAAGCGTTCGCTAACGCGGAAAGCATCGCGGGCCAAGCCGGTGCGCTCTAACAGCAACCCCATCATGATGAACATCGGGATGGCAACGTAGAGCCAGTTGCTCAGCGCGTTCGCGTACACGCGCGTCAACATGAGATTGGAGAAGGCCAAGGGGAGGTCTGAAAACAACAGAAAAATGGCCGACACCCCACCCAACACAAGTGCCACCGGATAGCCCGACAAAATACCCGCGAATAGCAGCAGCACCATGGAGAGTGGCATCCAGTGTTCAAGCATGATCCGAGCTCCCTGACATCAATAACCAGGTTCGTTTCACTAACAGATACACCAGCACCGCCAAAAACAGGGTGATACCGACAGGCAGAGTGGCCTTGATAACGTATATGTCCGTCAGCCCCCCATCTGTCGAGCGCTCACTGGTCAGGTAGGCACGCTCGGCAAACCGATAAGCGGGCAGCAGTAGCAACGCAAAGAAAGGGATACCGAACAGTGTATGCCCGACAATATCGATCCCATGCCGATAGCGTGCCGATAGACGGGAGTGAAACACATCAACCCTAACGTGCCGATCCAGCAGCATGACCGGGGCGATAGCCATCATGATGGCTACTGCAAAAAGCAGCACCTGTAACCCCATCAGAGAGTTGAACGTAATGGCTCCCCCCACCAGCCAATGGGGCGTTTCAAACGCAATGAGTTGCGACACTCCCAACAGGTGCATCAACACCCCCGCGCCGATGACAACGGCGATCAGTAACAGGCAGAAGCCACAAAGGTTTAGAATCGACTCACAGAGTTTTGCTTTGACGGCATACATACGGTTTCCCTTTACGCTGGCGGATCAAAGGTCGATGACGAGACGTGCGCTTTTGGCCCTGGAGCAGCACACGGCAATCTGGTCGTTATCTTCCTTTTCTTCTTCGCTGAGAAAGTGGTCACGGTGATCGGGAGTACCCTCCAAAACCTCGCAGATACAGGTGCCGCAAACCCCTTCTTCACAGGAAACATTGACCTTGACGCCCGCCGCCCTGAGCGCCTGGGCGATGGACATGCCCTCTTCCACCTGAACGGTGACGCCGCTGGCAACCGCCTCCACTTCAAAGGCGGCACCGCTGGTATCCACTTCTGCAGAGAAGTACTCTGAATGCACACGGCTCTGTGACCACTCCGCCTGACGGGCAGCATTAATCACCCAGTCCATAAAACCGGTGGGGCCGCATACATAGAGGTGGGTCTGGTCGGGTTGTGACGCCAGCAACGTCTCTATTTCCAGCCGCTGGGAGGCCTCCCCATCATCGAAGTGCATCACTAACGCATCGCCAAAGGCAGACTCAAGCTCATCAATAAAAGCTGCCTTGTCACGCCCACGGCAGCAGTAATGCAACGCGAAGGAGCGTCCGGCATCGCGCAGCTCGTACGCCATGGCAATCATTGGCGTAATACCGATGCCACCGCCCACCAACAGGCTATGGGGTGCCGATCCATCCAGCGGGAATAGATTGCGTGGCACGCCAACCTTCACTTGGACACCTTCGTGTAGGCGTTCGTGTACTGCCTTGGATCCTCCCCTCGAAGCGGGGTCGAGCAGCACCCCGAGCCGATAACGGTGGCGCTCCCCTGGGGAGTTACTCAGCGAGTATTGGCGCACCAGCCCTTCATCAAGGTGAATATCAATGTGGGCGCCTGCTTCAAAGGCAGGCAGATCAGCGCCACTCTCAGCAGCCAGATCGATCACTGAGATCTCATTGGTATGAAGTTCGCGGCGCACAACGCGCAGGGTTATGATGTCATCTTGCATGGTCATCTCCAGATGCTCAGCGCATGTAAATGCCGCCATTGACGTCCCAGCAGGCACCGTTTACAAAAGCCGCCTGAGGGCTGGCAAGAAAGCTCACCATTTGCGCGACCAGCTCAGGGGAGCCCAGCTTGCCTACGGGGATATTGGCAAGCGCTTTATCCAGGTTGTCACCGAGTACCTCACGCACCATCGGGGTATCCAGTGGCCCCGGCGCAATGGCGTTGCAGGTCACCCCGTCCGCCGCCAGATCGCGGGCAAAAATCTTGGTCAAGGTCAGAATGGCGCCCTTGGAGGCGGCATAATGAGCGCCAGTGGCGGTACCGCCGTTCTGCCCTGCCAGCGACGCCAGGTTGACGATGCGCCCATAGCCACGCTCTCTGAAGTGGCGACCAAAAATCTGGCAACCGGCAAAGACACTGCCAGCGTTCGTGGTCATCACTTCGTTAAATTGGGCGGGGTCAATATCGAACACCCCTTGCACTGCGGTGCGGGCTGCGTTATTGACCAGCACTTCGCAACTGCCCCAGCGGGCGACAATCTTGTCCAGCACACCCTGGAAATCCTCTGGCTTGGCGACATCGAGGGTCGCGGTCACCGCGGTCTCTCCGGCCAGATCGAGTTCGGATGCCAGCGCTTCGGCGGGGCCGGTGTCGATATCGGTGATAACGACACGAAACCCCGCCTTATGCAGTGCGCGCACAATGTGAACCCCGAGTCCACGTGCGCCGCCGGTCACCACTGCGGTCTGAATTTTGTCGGGTAGTGGTACGCTCATCAGAACAAATAGCTGAACGAATTCAGCACTCCATCAGCGTTGAGTAGACGAACCACCTTCTCCTGAAGACGGAAGCCGGTATCAGTGGACGTGAGGGTGTAGCGCACATTGGCGGCCCAAATGCGCTGACGCCCAAACTTGTCTTCAACCAGGTGCTCAGCGCATGAAACGACAACCGTATTGCCATCGACGGCATCGATCACAAAACGAGACAAGGTGCGTACGGTGACGGCAGGGGGTGCCGAAGAGATCGAGAAGCCATCCTGGAAGCGTTTAATACGATCCCGGCGCATCTTGTCATCGTCGTAACAGAGGTTGAGCACTGCCGCGTAATCGTCGGCATCCTCGATAGGAATGATGTACAAGCCCTCTGGCTGCCACAGGTCGAGCCAAGCGTCGTACTCTTTTGCGTCCAGAATCGCCGCTTCGTGCCAGATAAACTGCGTGACCTGCCAGAGCAAGCTTTCATTGTCGGTTGTGTTCATTTCGTTCACTCCTGCATCATCCGTTTCCACATCGCATAGGCGGCACGCATGCCCGTTTCATCCGATACATGACCACGTGGCCCTGCCTCGCCCGGCACTTCTTTCTCGATGCCGCGATTGACCAGAATCGGCAGTTCGGCACCGCCATCGACCCCCCGCTGGATTCGCTCCCAGACCTCGGCATCGTCGGGAGAACCAAAGCCCATGGGGCCCTGAAAGTGTTCATGCAAGCGCAGGCGTACGCGATTGGCGATGTCGGGACCTCCCTCCATACCAATGGCAATGTGGCGAATATCCGTTTTATCGACAGCAACTGGCGTCAACACCCGGAAGAAGGCCATTGAGCACGCCACGTTGGGGAACAGATTAAGGTTGAACCCGGAGCCACCTACCGCGCGCACAATGCGGCGGACTTGATCTTCCGGGTAGCCTTCGTCGCGCAGCGCCTGCGCCAGCTCTGCAAAACGCTCTGGAATCTTGCGATCGAGATCCTCCTCTAGATCGACGAGTTCGGGAATCATGACCATGACGGAGTGACCGTTACCCAGGTCTTCAACGAAGCCTTCGCCATCAAGGAAGGTGAACGTCTTTTCAGCTTCCTCATCGAGGGATTGCAGGAAGGATTTATGCACGATCGGAAAGTGATAGGCGTCGGTGGTGTTCTCGAGCTGAACTTTCCAGTTCATTGGCACCGAAAACTGATGTTCGCCAAGGGTTTTTACGGGGTATCCACCACCCTGTTTCATAAACAGATCGATCCACTTCTTGGCAGCCCCCAGGAAGTCTTCCAATGGCTCAATACCCTCGTTGAAAGTGGCGAAGACCATGCCCTGATAGCTTTCAACGCGTAGCTTGAGCATCCCATGCTGTGACTTATCGAAATCATCGCCATACTGCTCGGGATTCGGCAAAGCACGCAGACTGCCATCGAGTCCATAGCCCCAACCGTGATAAGGGCATTGGAAAGATGAGGTCTTGCCCTTGTGAACCTCGCACACCGTCGCTGCCCTGTGGCGGCAGCGATTAACCATTACATGGATATTGTCCTTACGGTCACGTACCACGATGACCGGTTCACGACCTACTTTGGACAGCTTAAAAGACCCCTTATCGGGGATCTCGCTGGTATGCGCGACCCATACCCAGGTGTTACGAAAAATCTTCTCTTGCTCTTGCTCAAATAGCTCTGAGCTGGTGTACATCGGGGTCGCAATCTTATCGTTATGGACCAGTTGATCTGGATCGAGCGCGATGTTTTTGACGTCGATTAATTGATTCATTTTGTTCTCCTCATGCCTAGCCAGCTAATGCTGTCTTTATTCAGGTACCACCAACTCACGGCCGATACGCGCTTCGACACGGGCGTATTTCCAGAGCTTATAGGTGCCGTCCCCCACCGGGATGGTGCGGAAGAAGTTGCAGGCGGCTACAACAGTCTCGTAATCAGGGACATCGGCCATGATGTAGGCGGTCCAGGGGGCGGTGGCGGAAGGGCCGACCATGATGCGGTCGTCATCCATGATCCCCAGGATAGTGACGCCGGGGAGTTCATCAATGCCTTGCATCATCTGGCTGAAGGCTTGCCAGACTTGCTTGCCTTCCTCAGCGGTTGCATTCATGAAGTTTTGGTTGATACCGATGCAGAAAAGTACGCGATGCATAATGTCGATCTCCGTTGGTTAAACTACGTAGGGTGGTTATAGGTAACCCGGTAAAGGGTCATGGCCGAAGAAGATCGCGCCGGCGTTCTTCCAGGTGATCTCGCCCATAAAGGCGTGCTGGGTGCACAACTGCGAGTCACGCAGAATGCGCGAGAGAGGGTGGCCGTTTTCGGCCCCAGTCATACCGCTGATCTGATATACGCTGCGAATCGCCTCAGCGCACTCATGGGTCAAATGGGTGGTAGAGAGGCGCAGCAGGTTGACCTGCTCACGGCTTGGTTCGCCCCCGGCCAGAATGCTCGCCCAGGCGGCCTCAGTACTCTCATAGAAGAAGGCCCGGGCGGCGCGAACTTTGGCCTCGGCCTTGCCGAGGGCAATCTGGGCATACTCACGCTCACCCAGGTTGGGGGCGCCAGTGACCGATTTCCGCCCACCGGCCGTGGCGCGGACGATATCCAATGCCTCGCGGGCCAAACCCAGTGTCGTCACTGCCAACACCTGAGCGGCGAAGGAGAGCGATGGGTAGCGAAAGAAGGGGGAATCGACGTTGGGTTTGCCGCCGCGCACGAAGGTCCAGGCTTCTGGAACATAGGCGTCCTCGACAACCAGGTCGTGGCTGCCGGTGGCTACCATGCCCAACATATCCCAGGTCGGGTCGATCTTCACCTGGTCGCGGGGCAGCACTGCCATGCGCGGCAGCGCTCCCTCTTCGGCGGGGAGAATGCCTACACCACATAGCGAAGCCCCCATACAACCACTGGCAAATTTCCACCGTCCTTTGATACGGAAACCGTTATCGACCCGCTCAGCGGGTTGGGGCGGAAAAATCCCGCCAGCGAAGACGATATCAGGGGAATCCCGCCACACTTCCTTTAGGGTCTCCTCGGGTAACGCGGCCAAATAGGCGGGGTTCATGCCAAAACTCGCTACCCAGCCAGAGGAGCCATCCGCCGCCGAGATCGCTTCGACCATTTTCAGGAACTCGGATGGCGACTTCTCATCACCGCCGTAGCTGGCGGGTACCATAGCGCGATAGACGCCAATGGCTTTGAACTCATCAATGATGTCCATAGGGATATGGCGCAACTCCTCGAACTCTTCGCGCCGAGATCGGATAGACTCGAGCAGCGCATCAAAACGCGCCTCGCCTCCCCACAGTGATTTATCTATGCACTGTTGCATGCTTCTCTCCTGTTTGTTGTTCCTCTACCGCCGACAGCACCTGCCCCATGAGTTGAGAAGCCGCCCGACAGACGCCTGCGTCATCGCCACGACGCCCTACCAACTGCATGGAGACCGGGAGTGCTTGCTGAGAATCAAGGGGAATCGATAAGGCGGGATGCCCTGACAGATTGAAGGGGCGCACAAGGGACGAGATTTTCAGATCCTGCTGGCCCGCCAACGCCTCCTGAACGGTCATGGGAAAATGCGGCAGCGTTGGCAGCACCAGGACATCATGCCGCTCTAGCACTGCGTCGACTTCGGCGGTAAAGGCACGACGTATGCGCTCCGCCTCCTTTAGCTCGGCATCGGTCGTCGCGGCAGCGGCTTTCAAACGCTGATCAACATCCGCGCCCACCTTGCCCGTGGCAAGTAACGCCTCGCAAGCACGGAAAGTTTCGCGATTGATAACCACCATGGCAGCTTCAAACGCCTCGGCCATAAGCGGCAAGGTGACATCCCCACGCGCCAGTCCAGACCAGCTTAGCTGGCCTTCGATACTTGCCCAAATGGCCGGCTCAGCATTCACGCTGATACACCCCAGAACAGGTGCAGAACCCTTCACTGGCGACTGAAAGGAAGGATCAATCGCACTCATGAAAGCCATTAGTACGTGGAGATCGCGAGCCATGGGGCCCACGCAATCGAGGCTACTTTCCGCTGGCATAACCCCTTGGCGACTCAAGCGTCCGAAGGTGGGTTTAAGGCCGTAGACACCACAGCAAGCAGCGGGGACGCGAATAGAACCGCCGGTGTCTGTACCAATACCAATATCGGCAAGACCAGCGGCCACCGCGGCGGCCGACCCACTGGAAGAACCGCCAGGGATAAGGGTGGGGTAGCGCGGATTCTCTGGCGTGCCAGCCCAGGCATTGATGCCCGTCATACCAAACGCCAGCTCATGCAGATTGGCCTTCCCTACAATGTGGTATCCCGCTTTGAGGGTTCGCTTGACAATCTCTGCATGAGCCACGGCTGGCGGTGCGTCAGCAAGGGCAGCGGATCCTGCGCAGGTGGGGAAACCGGCGATATCGATCGTATCTTTAACGACCACTTTGCGCGGCCCCTGCCCCAGGCTTAACCTCGATGTCAGTATAGTCACCTCAGCCACCTCGCTAGACTTATCACATGAAATTTCAAGTAAATAGGCATAGAGTTTATAACCATTCATCTAATCGGGTGAGCGTTAAAGGACGAACAATACGATCTGAGGTAACACTAGCAGCAAGGCAATGCACAGCAGATAAGGGGGTATGAAGTAACCCACTCCACGGAATGTCTCACCCATTCGTAACTCTGCATCCAGGCTCTTTACAATGAAAGCGTTCACCCCCACCGGCGGCGTAATCGCCCCCATGCTGGTAACAATACATACCACCACGCCGAACCAAATGGGGTCGTAACCCAAGGCAAGCGCTACGGGAAAGAAAATCGGGATTGAGATAATTAAAAATCCCATCGCATCCATTAGCGCTCCGCCGATCACATAGATCAGCAGGATACAGGCCATTACCATTATGGCTGGCAAGGGCAGTGCTGCTGCCCACTCGCCCACCATGTAAGGCAGTCTTGTGATGGTAAGAAAGCGCCCGAAGATGACGGCTCCAGCAACCAACATCAAGATCATGGCCGACGACTTGAGTGCATTAGCGATGGCCTCACTCAAGACGGCCCAAGAGAGTTTTCCTTGTATCAGGGTAATCAGCATTGCGCCAATGCAGCCCACTGCAGCAGCCTCTGTTGAGGTGAACCAGCCAGCAAATAGCCCGCCTAGGACCAGCGTAAAGAGGGCACCAATTTCGATAATACCTTTTAACGAGCGCCACCTTACCGACCAGCTCGAACGCACACCTGCGGGGCCCATATCAAGTCGACGGCGACAGAGCAGTCCAATCGTCGCGATAAATAGCACGATCAGGATAAGCCCAGGGACAATACTGGCCAGAAACAGATCGCGAATGGCCAGTTCGGCTTGCAGCGCAATAACAATCAGCACAGAGCTTGGTGGGATGATGACCCCCAGCGTGCCCCCCGCCGCGACACTGCCTGCACTGAGCGCACGGTTATAGCCAAATTTCTTCATTTCGGGGAGAGCAATGGTGCCGACAGTGGCTGCCGTGGCCGTGTTCGAACCACTAACCGCTGCAAAACCTGCGCTGCTAAGGATCGTCGTTGTGGCCATAGAGCCGCGGAAATGGCCTATCCAAGCATAGGCAGCCGCAAATATCTTTTCCGTTATCCCCGAGCGAAACAGTAATTCCCCCATAAAAATAAATAGGGGTATGACACTAAGAGAGTAACCCGATAACTGCTCCCAGATTCCTGAGCTAATAACGTTATACGCAGCAATAGGGCTAGTCATGTAAAGCATGCCAAAAAAACCCACCATGAACATGGCGAAGCTAATCGGCATTTTTAACAAAATAAGAAGAAACAAACAGAGTACGCCTAACAAAGCTACCAGCGTCATACTCATTGTGTTACCACCTTTTTTAGACTACTCAAAAAGTCTGCTAAAAGAACCAAGCAAAAAGCAGAAAACCCTAGTGCCACTAGATAAACAATTGGGTAAAACGCAATACGCAGTGTTTGCGATAAAGAGCCTCTTTGCATAGCGCTAAAGCCATACTCCCAGAGTTTCCAAGCCACCATGGAGAAGAATAAAAAACTTGCGCCTGAGACCAAGACATAGAGAACGCTTTGCAGTCGGGTGGGCAAATGTTCGACCAGCAAGTCCAGCTCAATATGCGCTTTAGTAAGCTGGGAGTAAGCGAGCGATAGCGCTACTACTACCGCTGTTAGCCAGCCCACCATTTCGGTGGTACCACCAAATGAAGAGCTAACTTGGCGCATTACGATGTTACCGACCACCAGAAATACCATCATTAGTAATGCTGAGCCGGCTACATAGAGTAAGAGACGGCTAATTACCCAATTAAATTTATTCATGGTAACTACCTAGATCCATCAGCATGGCGCTTACTGGGCGCAAAGATATACGCCCAGACAAAAAGCGTAGGCACTATTGGTTTTGTTCGATCAGCTCAATAAACCGATCGCGCAACTCAAAGGCAGGAAGCCCTTGAGCAGCCACCTCTTCCAGCCGTTGCTCATTGATGGGCTCCAGCAAGCTCGACCAGCGCTCAGCCTCATCTTCGGACAAGGAGAGCTGCTCAAGCTCATGGTTCTCAGCAGCCCACATCAAGGATTCCTGGATGTGTTCATCGAGATACTTACCTGCATAGGAGGCCATTTCGGCACCCAATGCATCGATCTCCTGCTGAACGTTTTCAGGTAAGGCGTCCCACCGCTGCTGATTCATCACCGCAACGAAGACCACGTTGGTCAGAGGATAGTCAGTGATGTAGCTCACATTGCGGGCATACTGCAGATCCATCAGCGTCTCGCGGGAACCTACATAGCCACTAACAATACCGGCCTGAAGGGCTTCACCCGTTTCCGCCTGAGAGAGACCTACAGGCACGCCCCCAAGGGCTTGAATAACGGCAGTGCTGTCACCTGGCACCCTGATCTCTTGGCCCTCAAGATCCTCCAGCGAAGCCACTGGTTCTTGCGTATGTAGGTAGCCTGGCTCGGAGGTGAACGCCGTAATGACTTTAAATTCTTCCAAGCCCAACGTCTCTGCAGGAAACTCTTTGATGAGTTCGTACACTGCCTGGCTGGCTGTCTGCGAATCCACTTCGATGCCCGTTAGGTTTCCGGCCAAATTGAGTAACGGAAAACGTCCCGGCTCGTATGAGGTAGCAGAGAGACCGATATCGGCAACACCGTTTAAGACGCCATCGAACATGTTGGCAGCTGTCAGCAACGTTCCGCCTGGGAAGGTGTTGACGTTTACCTGGCCATCGGTTCTTTCGTTAAGCTCTTTCGCCCAGTGTTCCATCTGCACGGCGGGAAAGGTTTGGGCAGGCGCAAAGAAGGCATAGCTGAGGTTGATATTTTCCGCTAGCGCACTGGTGCTGAGAAGCACCCCAGCGCATACGGCGCTCAAACGTGTCAGACAGCGAGTAGTGTCGAGCCGCAGCTGTTTTTGGCTGGTCATTGGTCATTAGCCCTATTTGTTTTTGTGTTGAATGTCAGGTAAGCCTAGCAGAAACATTCAACATCACATGAAAAGTAAAGTAAATACCCCGAAAGAAAAACGAGGTTTTTTTCATAATGCAAAAATATTTCCATTATGAAAAAAACTTCATTAAATCAATAACAAAAAAATGTTGATTGAGAAACAGCTTTAAAATTAGCGAATAATCAAGCTTGCTTGCAGTAGGAGCGCACCAACAACGTGCACTTTTGAAATACTTCTGATTACTACGACTACGTGAGAAATTAACAAACCAAAAAAGCCCACGATCTTGATCGTGGGCTTTTTTGGTTCATTCTGGCGCGCCCGGCAGGAATTGAACCTGCGACCTTCGGCTTCGGAGGCCGACACTCTATCCAACTGAGCTACGGGCGCTTTGGGTGCGTATCGTACCCGTGTGGGGGCGTGGTGTCCAGCCGCTTGGCGGTTTTCGGCGCGTAGATGATTGACCGTTTTCCCTGCGGTGGTGCATGCTCTGGGGGCACTTTTGCACCTCGCACCTACCCTGATCCGTTTGGGAACATAATAAATGAAAACATTTGCACGTAGTACGCTGGCACTGGGCATCTCACTGGCGCTGGTCGGCGCCGCGAACGCCAACGAATTTGCCGACATGAACCCCGTGACCCTTCGCCTGGCCCACGTGGTGAACGAGCAGGATGGCTTCCATATTGCCGCCACCAAGTTCGAAGAGCTGGTGGAAGAGCGCACCGAAGGCAAGGTGAACATCGAGATCTTCCCCAACGCCTCGCTGGGCGATGAGCGCACGCTGCTGGAAGGCATGCAGATCGGCACCGTGGACATGGGCGTGATCACCAACGGGCCGGTGGCCAACTTCGTGGAAGAGATGGCGGTCTTCGAACTGCCCTTCCTGTTCCCCACTCCTGAAGCCGCCTATGGCGTGCTGGATGGCCCCATTGGCCAGGAGCTGCTGGACAAGCTGGCCGACGTGAACCTGAAAGGCCTGGCCTACGCCGAGCGCGGCTTCCGCAACCTGACCAACAGCGAGCGCGCCGTGAATTCGCCGGAAGACCTGGATGGCCTGCGCATTCGCGTGATGGAAAACCCGGTGTACACCGATACCTTCCGCGAGCTGGGGGCCAACGCCATCCCGATGGCCTGGACCGAAGCGCTGACCGCCATGCAGCAGGGCACCATCGACGGCCAGGAAAACCCGGTGAACGTGATTCACTCGTTCAAGCTGGATGAAACCCAGAACTACATGACCCTGTCACGCCACACCTACGCCCCTGCGATTTTCGTGATGGGCATGCCTGCCTGGAACCAGCTGCCGGAAGCTGCCCAGGACGTCATCCGCCAGGCCGCCCGGGAAGCCGCCGAGCATGAGCGTCAGGTGAACGCCGATATGGAAGCCGAGCAGCTTGTCGACCTGCGCGAGGCGGGCATGGAAATCAACGACTCCCCCGATATGGAAGCCTTCCAGGCCGCCGTTGCGCCGGTTTATGAGAAGTACGGCCAGCAGTTCGGTGATTACCTGCCGCGCATTCAGGAGGCGCTGAATCAGTGATGCCCTTTGCACAGCCTCTTTTGACGCTGCTGCAACGCATTGAACGTGGGCTGGATGCCATCATCCAGCCCGTCGTGTTTGCGGGCATGGCAGCTTTGATCGGTGTGATCACGCTACAAATCGTGTCCCGGGTGTTTTTCAGTGCCGTGGGCTGGACCGAAGAGGTCGCGCGGTTTCTGCTGGTATGGATCACCTTTCTCGCGGGCACGCTGGCCTTCCAGCGTGGGCGGCACATTGCGGTCACCTTTGCGGTGGATGCCCTGCCCCTGCCGCTGCGCAAGCTGGCCAAGTTGGCCGCGCTGGCCATCGTGCTGGCCTTCATGGTCACGCTGGTGATCATCGGCCATCGCTACATGCAGGTACAAAGCTTTCAGAAGTCGGCCGCGCTGCGTCTCTCGATGACCTACGTCTACGCCGTCATTCCGCTCTCGGCGGGCATCATGGCGTGGTATGCGCTGGTAGACATGGTCGAGGTGCTGGTGCACGGGCAGCCCATCACCGCCCAGGAGGAAGTGCTATGACGCTGGTGCTGTTCGGGCTGTTCTTCCTGTTCATGCTGCTGGGCGTGCCGATTGCCTTTGCCATTGGCGCCAGCACGCTCTACGCCCTACATCAGTCGGGGGTGCCGCTGATGGTGGTCACCCAGCAGATGTTCCAGGGCATCAACTCGTTCGCCCTGGTAGCCATTCCCATGTTTATCCTGGCCGGTGATTTGATGGCCCAGGGCAAGGTCAGCGAGCGGCTGGTGAGCTTTGCCGACTCGCTGGTGGGCTTCATGCGCGGCGGGCTCTCGGTGGTCTCGGTGATGGCAGGCATGTTCTTCGCGGCCATTTCCGGCTCGGGGGCGGCCACCACGGCGGCGGTGGGGTCTAGCCTGGTGCCGGAGCTGAAGCGCAAGGGCTACGACCCCGCCTCGGCGGCCAGCCTGATCGCCGCCAGCGGCACCATCGGCGTGGTGATCCCACCTTCGGTGCCGATGATCATCTACGCGGTGATCGCCCAGCAGTCGGTCTCCAAGCTGTTCCTGAACGGCTTCTTGCCGGGGCTGGCCATGGGCCTGGCGCTGATGGCCATTGCCATCACCCAGGCGTACAAGCGCCAGTACCCGAAAGGCACCCCGCTCTCGCTGGCCACCATTTGGCGCACGTTGAAATCGGCCAGTTGGGGGCTGATGACGCCGGTGATCATTCTGGGGGGTATCTTCTCGGGGATTTTCACGCCCTCGGAAGCGGCGGTGGTGGCGGTGAACTACGCGCTGCTGGTGTCGCTGTTCGTGTACCGGGACTTGACCCTGCCCCAGGTGTACAAGCTGTTGATCCGTTCAGCGATGACCACCGCCGTGATCATGCTGGTGATTGCCATGTCGGCGGTGCTCAGCTGGACGCTCTCCAGCTGGCAGGTGCCCGGTGCGATTGCCCAATCGGTGCTGTCGCTCTCCACCAACCCCTACGTGATCATGCTGCTGGTGGTGGCGGTGATTCTGCTGACCGGGGTGTTCATCGAGACGGCCAGCGCCTTGATCATCCTCACCCCGGTGCTGCTGCCGCTGGTGCTGCAGCTGGGCATCGACCCGATCCACTTCGGGCTGATCATCGTGGTGGGGCTCTCGATTGGCATGATTACCCCGCCCGTGGCCATCAACCTTTACGTAGCCTCGTCGGTGACTCAGCTGCCGCTGGAACGCATCACCCGCGCCATTATCCCTTATCTGCTAGGGCTGATCGGCGTTCTGCTGCTGGTGGTTTACGTGCCCATCCTGCTGGGCTGGTCGGGCCACTGAACTGACGCCTCGGCCACCGTCTTGTCAGGCTCAGGGGGCGTAGTCTCCGGCCTGACAGGACTTGCGGAACTGGCCCGGGGTGGCCTCGAACAATTGATAAAAGCAGCTGCGAAAATGTGAAATGCTGACGAAGCCGGTGGCCACCGCCACCTCGGCAACCGGCTTGTTGGTCTGTTGCAGAAGCTGACGAGCCCGGGTCAGGCGCAGCTCCATGTAATAACGAGAGGGGCTTGCGCTGACGTAAGTGCAGAACATACGCTCCAGCTGACGCCGCGAAATATTGACCCAGTTGGCGATTTCGGAGATCGAAAGCGGCTCTTCGATATTGTTCTTCATGAGCTGCAGCGAGATCTTGAGCTTCTCGGGCAGGGTATGGTTCTGGTCGACGTGCAGCGTCGATATATCCGGCAGGTCGATGCCCTTGTCGCAGCTCAGCATCTCCTCGACGGCACCCACCACGGCGTTCCCGCAGTCAGCCCGCACCACCTCCAGCATCATGCTCAGCGAACTGCTCGCCCCGGCGCAACTCAGCCGATTGCGGTCCACGATGAAGCTGCGGTTGGTGATGGTCACATCCCAAAACTGCTCGGCCATCATGGCCCGTCCATCCGGGTGATAAGCACACTGATACCCACTCAGCAGCCCCGCATCAGCCAGAAAGTAGGCCCCGTTCCAGAGTCCCCCCAGCAGCACCCCTTGGCTATCCGCACTGCGTAAACGGCTGCGCAGCAAAGGCGTGCTTTTGGGCTGAACACGCAGGCCACCGCAGACGATCAGCACATCGACGTGCAGCGACTCGGTGTCGAAGTCCTCCAGCGAGAATTCCGTTGCCACTTCGATGCCCAGGTCAGAGACCGTCGCCTTGGGTTCGGCGCCCACCACCAGCACCTCATACACCGTGGAGGCCTTCATCAGGTTGGTCGTCACCAGCGCATCCACGGCGCCGGTGAACGCCATCATCGAAAAATGCTCCAGCAGTATGAACGCGACGCGCCGGGTATTGGCAGGCGTCTCGTGCGCCTCACCCGCCCCCATATAAGGCAGGTTCTTGTTCTTCAGCGCGCTCGAGAATCGGTCTCTCATGACGCTCCTCTCCCATTCATCGCGGCGTTCTGTAAAAACAAGCATGGAACAGCGCCAGCGGCAACGCCATGAGGCTTACCGAACGGTAAGCCTCTTTGGTCATTACGGAAGACGCCTACGCCTCGGCCAGATTACGCCCTGGCGTGCCTGCTTCGAACGCCAGCACGTTCTCGAACGCGTCGCCAAAGTAGAGCTCGTAGCTGTCTTTTTCCACGTAGCCCAGGTGGGGCGTGGCCAGGAAGTTGGGCAGCGCCAGCAGCGGATGCTCGATCACCGGCTCTTCGTCGAACACGTCCACGGCGGCCATGCCGGGGCGGCCAGCCTTCAGCGCCGCTTCCAGCGCGCCCGCTTCGATCAGCGGGGCGCGGCTGGTATTCACCAGCACGGCGGTCGGCTTCATGCTGGCCAGGTTGGCGGCGGTGACGATCCCGCGAGTTTCCGGGTTCAGGCGCAGGTGCAGGCTCAGCACATCGCTGCGTTCGAAGAATGCCTCCTGCGAGGTTGCTACCTCCAGCCCCGCCTCAGCGGCCCGCTGGCGGGTGCCCTCGCGGCCCCATACCAGCACGTTCATTTCGAACGCCTGGCCGTAGCGGGCCACCAGTTGGCCAATCTTGCCGTAGCCAAACACGCCCAGGGTGCGCCCTTTCAGGCCCATGCCCAGGGTGCGCTGCCAGCGGCCTGCCTTGAGGTTGGCCACCTCATCGGGAATGCGCCGCATGGCCGAGAGCACCAGCCCCCAGGTCAGCTCCGCGGCGGCGTAGGGCGAGCCGGTGCCTGCCAGCACCATCACGCCGTGCGCTCGGCAGGCGGCCATATCCACGTGGGCCGCGCCGCCGCCGGTTTGGCTGATCAGCTTGAGCTTGGGCAGCCGCGCCAGCAGGGACGCGGTGATCGGCGTGCGCTCACGAATCAGCACTAGCGCGTCGGCCTCCTTGAAGCGCTCGACCAGCGCATCCTCATCGGTGACGGTGTCGTTGTAAATCGTCACCTGGTGGCCCGCCAGTTTGGCGAAGGCATCCAGGTCGCGTACACAATCCTGGTAATCATCGGGAATGACAATGTTCATCAAAGCGGCTCCTTGCTTGCTGCCTGCTTTAGGGAAGTGCCCTGTTTCACGGCATGGCTAACATAACGCTGTCAGGCAGATACCTCTCGCTCGTACCTTACGTTCATACCTCACGCTCATACCTCAAGGTCAGCGCCCTGCCCACCTCGGCGCTGAGGGCCTGCCCGCTCGTCAACAATAAACGGAATCAGCAAGCCGCCCAAGGACATTTCGTGGCGGCATTCGAGGTCACGCTGCCGACATACCATGACTCCACAGGCACGGTGTTGTTGGGTTTATTCCGCCTCTGGCGGTACGAGGTCGCTGGGCACCTCGATACCGATCTCGCGGTAGTAGCGCAGCGAACCGGCATGCAGCGGCGTGGTGGTGTTCTCCACCGAGATCTCCGGCGTCATTCCACGGGCGGGGGCGAACGTCTCAACCAGCCGTTCGATGTTCTCCCAGTAGGCGCGGGTGAATGCGTAGCCTGCCTCTTCAGAGAGTTCATGGGTGGCGGCGATACCGATGTAGGTGCCGAGCGTGGTGGCGGCGGGCATGTCTCGGTAGGCGTTTTCAGGAATCTCGGTGGCGGACAGGAAGGGCAACGTTTCGGTGACGGTGGACACCTGCTCCTCGCTCATCGAGAGCACCCGCAGCGGGCGTGCGGAGTGCACTTCGGTGAACGCCGGGATAGGTGGGATGCCGTTGTAGCTGAAGCCAACGATGCGCCCATCCACCACGGCATCGGCGGCGTCCGACATGCTCATGCGTTGGAAGTCAGGCGAGATTCCCAGCGCATCGAACACCAGCTCGGTGATGTACTCGCCGCCCCCACCAATACTGCTGGGGTTGAAGCGCGCCCCCTCCAGATCCTCGAAGGTCTCGATGCCACTGTCCTGGCGCACGGCCCAGTGCATGGTGGAAGGTGCCACCCACAGCACGACGCGCATCTGCTCGATGGCGTCGTTCTCGTAGCGGCCCTCACCGTTGTAGGCCTCGTAGGCGCCCGGGGCGTCAATCAACCCCAGGTCAATCTCACCACGGCCCAGGCGGATGGCGTTCTCCCTGGAGCCGCCGGTTTCGCGCACCGAGACTTCCAGCGGTGAATCGCCGCTCACCAGCCGCGAGAGTTCCGAAAAGCCGAAGTACCAGCCAGAAGCGGCCGGTGCCACGCCGATACCAAGGGCCTCGTTAGCCACGGCCTGGGTAGCCACACCCGAGGCGACACCGGCGGTCAGCACCGCCGTGGCCAGCGGGGCGAGCAGGCGTTTGGGGGATAGCGTCATGGCAGTTCTCCATACTCGGTTATTGTTGTCGTTCGCCCGGTGGCGGCCGGGTCGTCGGAACACGGCCTCAGCGGCCGTTCTGCTCCTCTTGCCAGGCGGCCAACACCTCCCGGGCGGTACGCAGCCCGTCGATGGCCGCCGGAAAGCCGCAGTAGGGCACGCACTGCAGCAGCACCTCGCGAATCTCCTCCTCGGTGCAGCCGTTGTTCAGCGCGCCACGCAGGTGCACCTTGAGTTCATGGGGGCGGTTCAATGCCACCAGCATGCCGATGTTGATCAGGCTGCGGGTGGGCCGTGCAAGGCCCGGGCGGTTCCAGATGTCGTTCCAGCAGTTGCGGGTCACCAGCTCCTGCATGGGCCAGCTGAACTCATCCACCTGGGAGAGGGCGGCATCCACGTAGGTATCGCCCAGCACTTCGCGGCGGGTGGCCAGGCCGTTCGGGTCCAGTGTGTCCTGTCGATCACTCATCAGGCGGGCTCCTTGTGGGTGGGGGGCGTCAGAGCTACCTCTGAACGCTGATTTTTAAGGTACTGCCAAACGAACAACCCTCCGATCACGGCAATACCCGCCACGTCGGTGATCAGTTGGCCGCTGATCAGCATCAACGCGGCCGCAAGCAGCAGGCCGCGTTCCAGCCAGGAACAGGGGCGCAGGAAGTAGCCGATGGTGGAGGCCGCCAGCGCCGTGATGCCGATCACCCCGGAGCCCACCGCCAGGGCAATCTCCAGCGCCGTGCCGTTGCCGAGCAGCGGCGGGTGGTAGATGAACATGTAGGGAATCAGGAAGCCGCCCAGCGAGATCTTGGTGGCGGTCAGCGCGGTGCGGAACCAGTGGGAACCCGCGATGGCGCCGCCGATATAGGCGGCCAGTGCCACCGGTGGCGTGACCCCGGAGAGAATCGCGAAATAGAGAATGAAGAGATGCGCCGAGAGGCTCGGCAGACCGGCTTCGATGAAGGCCCCTGCCACCACCGAGGCGGCCAGCATGTAAGCCGCCACGGTAGGCAGCCCCATACCGAGGATGATCGCCACCACCATGGCCAGCACCAGCGTCACCAGCACGTCACCACCGCTGACCACCAGGATGACCGAGGAGACCTTCAGACCCAGGCCGGTCAGGCTGATCACCGAAGCGATGATAGCCACGCTGCCGATGATGACTGCGATCATGGCGGCGGTCATGGCGCCCGCTTCCAGCGCTGCGGGCAGCGACTTGAGGCGCTCCACGAAGGTGCCCGGGCTGCGCCAGGAGAACAGGTAAAGCGCCATGGCGGTGAAGTAGGCGGCCACCGCCGCCGTGGTGGGGGTATAGCGCATCACCAGCAGGGTGATCAGCACGATCAGAGGAATCAACAGGGTCTCGATGTTGAACAGACCCTCACGCAGGCTAGGGCGCTGGGACTTGGGAATCGGCGACAGGCCCAGGCGCTTGGCCTCGAAGTGCACACTCATCCAGATAGCAAGATAGAAGAGCAGCGCGGGAATGAGGGCGGCGCTGATGATGGCGAGGTAGCTGGTCGAGATGACGTCGGCCATGACGAAGGCGGCGGCCCCCATGATAGGCGGCAGTATCTGACCACCGGTGGAGGCAGATGCTTCGGTGGCCGCCGCAAAGCGCGGGCTGTAGCCGTTCTTTTTCATCATCGGGATGGTGAACACTCCGGTGGTGGCCACGTTGGCAGCGGTACTGCCGCTGATACTGCCGAACATGGCGCTGCACAGGGTGGCGGCCTTGGCGGGGCCGCCCGAAAGGCGACCGGTAGCGGCGTTGGCCAGGCGCATGAAGCTGTCGCCGCCGCCGGTGGTCACCAACAGGGCACCGAACATGATGAACACGACGATCACCGTGGACGAGGTGCGCATCAGGCTACCGTAGACGCCGGTAGGACTCAGGTAGAAGGTCGCTATCAGGTCGTCCCATCGAAAGCCGCCATGCCCCCAAACGCCCGGCAGGTGCTGGCCGAAGGCGGCATAGGAGAGCGCGATGAGTACCAGGATGGGGAAAGCGAGGCCGATGGCTCGTCGACAGGCTTCCAGCAGTAGCAGGATGGCCGAGATACCAAAAATGATATCCAGTTGGGTGGGCATCAAATAGCCCAGCTGATAGATGATCCGGTCAAAATGGATCACGTAATAGATACTGACGACCGCGCCGAGGATGATCGGCACCAGGTCGTACCAGGGAATGCGGTTGGCGTCGCGGCTACGGCAGCTATAGGCCAGAAAAATCAGCGGCAGAGCGAACAGCAAGTGGATCGCGTTCTGGGTGTTCATGGGGCCGGTGAGGGCCGTATAGAGGTGAAACAGCGCCATGGAGACCGCCGCCAGGCGCGTGACCATGAACCAGAAGCCGGACAGCTGACGCTTGCCCGAGCCCTCCGAATATTTCTCAACGACGTTGGGGTTTGCAGGGGTGTCCATTGGGATAACTCCCGCACCGCGGCACGATAGAATGGCGGCGCGTCAGGATAAGGGCATCGAAAGCTTCTGCGGGCGATGGGCCCGCAGAAGTAGAGGGTTACTGCGCTTCAGGAGGAATGATTTCCTCGGGGATATCGAGCGCCAGGTCGTCCCGGTAGTAGCGCAGAGCACCGACGTGCAGCGGGAACGTCGCATTGTCGAGCACGACCTGCGGCGTCACCCCCTGGGCGGGCTGGAAGGAGTTGGCAACCTGCTCGTGGTTCTCCCAGTAAGCCTTGGTGATTTCATAGACGGTGTCTTCACTGAGGCTGGCGTTAGCGGCCACGCCCATGTAGATGCCCAGCGAGGTGGTATCCGGCATGCCGCGATAGGTGTCGGCAGGAATCACGGTGCTGGCCAGGAAGGGCAGCTCTTCGGTGACTGCCTCGACCTGCTCGTCCGTCAGCGACAGCAGGCGCAGCGTGCGAGAGGAGTGCACTTCGGTAAAGGCGGGAATGGGCGGCACGCCGTTGTAGCTGAAGCCTACCAGGCGTCCGTCGATCACCCCTTCGGCGGCATCATCGATACGCATGCGCTGAAAGTCGGGTTCTATGTTCAGGATGTCGAACACCAGCTCGGTGATGTACTCGCCGCCGCCGCCGATGCTGCTAGGGTTGAAGCGCGCCCCGTTGAGGCCTTCGAAACTCTCGATGCCGGAATCTTCGCGCACTGCCCAGTGCATGGTAGAGGGGGCAATCCAGTAGATCAGGCGGGCGTCGGGGTTGGGCGTGTCTTCGAAGCGGCCGGTGCCGTTGTACATCTCGTAGCCTACCAGCGCTTCGGTGAAGGCCAGGTCAAGCTCGCCACGGCCCAAGCGGATGGCGTTCTCGCGGGTGCCGCCTGTTTCACGCACGGTGATTTCGTAGTCCGTGTTGGCGCTGATCACCCGAGCGCCTTCGGAGATGCCGAAGAACCAGCCGGTCCCCGTGGGCACCGCGCCAATGTTGAGCGACGTATTGGCCTGGGCTGTGGCGGCAGTCAGTGCGCCTACGGCAAGCAGGGAAGCGGGAAGCAAGTGGCGTAGTGCTGATTTAGTCATTGTTATATCCTCGAAGCGTCGGGAAGCATGTTGTGCTGTTATGTGCTGCGAAAGGCGCAGGGCCTCTCCCGATAACCAGTTAAGCAAGGGGATCGCTTAGTGGTGCTTAAAGTGATAACGCCAAAGCGACAGGCTGTATATTGGTGATTGATGAACCTGCCTTCTCCAAACGCGAAAGCAGGACCATGGTGTCATGGCTCGGGCGGGGCCGATGCGGCGCTGGCTGACTGGATCAGATGCTCCACCAGCACGCGGGCCGCCATGGAAAGCCGCTCCATATCCTTCACGTAAATGCGCAGCTTGCGCCGCGCCCAGGCATCCTGAATCGACAGCACCTTGACGTTGAGACCGTCCACGTACTGGCGAATGGCCCCTCGGGGCAGCACGCCCACTCCCAGCCCCGCCTGCACCATCAGGCAAAGGGCATCGTAGCTGGTGACCTGAATACGAATTCGCAGGGTCTTGTTGGCCATGCTGGCCGCCCGCATGATTTCCAGGTTGATGGCACTGGCGGTATGCAGGCCCACGTGAGGGTAGTCCAGGCATTCACGGAACTGCACGCTCTCCCGCTGAGCCAGCGGATGCTGCTGCGGCACCACCAGCACCAGATCATCCACATGGTAGGGAAACTCCATCAGCTCGTAGCCGTGGATCAGCTGCGCGCAGACGCCAATGTCGGCGTTATTGTTCATCACTTCCCGGGTGATGATGGGGCTGACCTTCTCTTCGAGCTGAACGCCAATGTCCGGGTGCTGTTCGAAGAAGGCGCGCATTTCGTGGGGCAGGTATTGGGTAATGGCCGACATGTTGGCGAAGACCCGTACCAGGCCCCGGTGGCCGCTGGCGTAGTCACGCATCTGCAGGTCGAGGTCTTCGAGGTTGTGCAGCACGCCGCGCGACAGGTTCAGAAGCGCGCTGCCTGCGGGCGTCAGTTCGATCCCGCGATTGTTGCGCTTGAGCAGCGGCGTATTGAAGTACCCCTCCAACTCGCTGAGCCGCTTGCTGACCGCCGACGTGGCCATGAACGAGGCGTCGGCCGCCCCGCTGATGGTACCCAGCTCCGCGACCTTGACGAACAGCCTGAGTGACGTGGGGTCGAGCTTCATGTCAGTTGCCGTGCCAGGTCGAGGAAGTCCTCGGCCACCAGGTCGAAGCAGGGGTCGATGCTCAGGTCCGGCGTGGCCGTGGGGCCAAACTCCAGCGGGCGCTTCACGAACGCCGTGCGCATGCCTTCCCGGTGGGCGGCCTGCAGGTCGTCCTGGTGGGCGGCCACCATCAGAATCTGCGAGGGTTTCAGGTCGAGGAGATTGGCCGCCATGTGGTACACCTCGGGGTCGCGCTTGTAGTGCCCGGCAAGCTCGGAGGAGAGCACGCAGTCCCAGGGTAGCCCCGCGTGGCGGGCCATGTTCACCAGCAGCGACACGTTACCGTTGGAGAGCGTGGCCAGAATGAAGCGCTGCTTTAGCGTCTGCAGCCCTGCGACGCTATCCGGCCAGGGCGTGAGGCGATGCCATACGCGGTTCAGGTACTGCTTGTCGGCCTCGCTCAGCTGGTCGGCCACGCCGAATTCTTCCAGCAGGGTATCCAGCGTCATGCGGTGCAGCGCATCCAGCTTGGTCCAGGGCAGCTCCCCCTGGCGTACGCGGTTCATGGCCGGGGCATAGCCTGCCCGCCAGCGGTCGGCAAACGCCGGCCAGTCGATGGCCAGACCCTTGGCGGCGTTGAGCTGTTCGCCTTCGCGGATGACGCTGCCGCGCCAGTCCACCACGGTGCCAAACACATCGAAGGTGAGCGCCTTGATGTCATCAACGAAATCAGTGGTCATGGGGTGTCTCCTGAGGGGATAGCAGATGGTCGACCAGATGACGCGCCACCACCGGAAGGCCCGCGTGATGGCGCATGCCAATCACCAGCTCCCGGGTAGCCCATTCGTCGGCCAGCGGAATCATGCGTAGCTTGAGGTCTTTCAGGTCTCGATAGAGCGTGCGCTGGGGCAGTACCCCCACGCCCAGGCCGTAGTGAATCATGCGGCAGATGGCATCGAAGCTGCGTACCTGTATGCGCATGCGCAGGTTTCTACCGGCCTGGCTGGCCTGTTCATGCAGCAGCGACTGCAGCGAGGCGTCCTGCTGCAGCCCCACGAAATCGTACTCCGCCGCCTGGTGCAAATAGAGCTTGTCGTGCTCCGCCAGCGGGTGGTCCTGCGGGGTGACCAGCACCAGTTGGTCACGCCGATAGGGGCGCACCTCCAGCTCATCGGCGGCCACGTGGCTGGCAAAGATGCCGATATCGGCCACGCCGTCGCGCACCGCCGCAATCGCTTCGCTGCTGGTGCGCTCCTGCAGGTCGATCTTGATCTGCGGGTACTCCCGGGCAAAGGTGCTGAGATCCTGGGGCAGAAAAGCAATGATCGCCGAGGTATTGGAATGAATCCGCACGTGGCCCCGCACGCCTTCGCCGTACTCGCTCAGCTCGGCCTGCAGCCGGGCCACATCTTCCAGAATACGCCGGGCGTGGTGCAGGAAGGCCCTGCCAGCGGGAGTCAGCTCCACGCCACGTGGCCGCCGATACAGAAGCTCGGTGCCCACCAGTGTTTCCAGGTCGCTGACCCGCTTGCTGACCGCCGCCAGCGCCAGGTGCTCACGCTCCGCCGCAGCGGTCAGGCGCCCTTCGTCGGCAATCGCGACGAACAGTCTGAGCGTGACAAAATCGAATCGCAGCATGGCATCTACCCGGTCAGTGGTTGGAAACGTGGTCGAAAAGATCGTTGGAAAAAATACCGCGCGTCGCCTCAGGGTTCGCCAGTGACGAACACCCGTTTCCTGATTGCCTAATTGTGATGCTCGGCAGGCTCGCAGATGCTTGATGAACAACAACACGCCGCGTCTGCATCCAGACCCGCCTGCCAGATCAAGCGTTATCAGGAGCCTTCATTATGACAACGCGACAGCTTCCTCTCGATGGACTTAAAGTCGTAGAGCTTGGCCAGCTCATCGCCGGTCCGTTTGCCACCAAGCTGCTGGGGGAGTTCGGAGCAGATGTGATCAAGATCGAGCCTCCCGGCACCGGCGACCCCCTTCGCAAATGGCGTATTCTCGAAGAGGGCACCTCGCTGTGGTGGCACGTCCAGAGCCGTACCAAGCGTTCGGTGACGCTGGACCTGCGCAGTGAACAGGGCCAAGAGGTGGTGCGCCGCCTGGCCGCCGAAGCCGATGTGATCGTCGAGAATTTTCGCCCCGGCACGCTGGAAAGCTGGGGGCTGGGCTACGACACGCTGGCCGCCCAGAACCCGGGCTTGATCATGGTGCGGGTTTCCGGTTTTGGCCAGACCGGCCCCTACCGCAACAAGCCAGGCTTTGGGGTGATTGGCGAAGCCATGGGCGGGCTGCGCTACTTGACCGGCCACCCCGGCGAGCCTTCGGTGCGGGTGGGGGTCAGCATCGGCGACTCGCTCTCGGCGCTCTACGCGGTGATCGGCACCCTGCTGGCCCTGCAGGAGCGTCAGCGCAGCGGCCTAGGGCAAGAGATCGATGTGGCCCTGTACGAATCCGTGTTTGCCATGATGGAGAGCCTGCTGCCGGAGTTCGATGCCACCGGCCAGGTACGTGAACCCAGCGGCAGCGCGCTGCCCGGCATTACGCCATCCAACGCCTACCGCACCTGCGAAGGCGAATACGTGCTGATTGCCGGTAATGGCGACAGCATCTTCAAGCGCTTGATGGGCGTGATTGGCCGTGAGGATCTCGCCAACCACCCCGCCATGGCCCACAACGATGGCCGCAGCCAGCACGCCAGCGAGATCGATGCAGCCATCGAAGCCTGGACCCAGACCCGCCGCCGCGACGACATTCTCAGCGCCCTGGACGACGCCCGCGTACCGGCTGGCTTCCCCTATACCGCTGCCGATATCGCCAACGACCCCCACTACCTTGCCCGGGAGATGATCCAGAGCGTCACCCGCGCCGATGGCCGCGCGCTCAAGGTGCCGGGCGTGCTGCCCAAGCTGAGCGCCACCCCCGGCAGGCTGGGGCAAGGCGGGCCGACGCTGGGCGCCCACACCGATGACGTACTGGAAGAGCTGGGCATCGATGCCGCCACCCGCGACAAGCTGCGCCAAGCGGGCATCATCTAACCGGAGACCCCCATGACTACCCTGCAAATCAACGAAGTGGCCCCCCGCGATGGCTTTCAGAGCGAAGAGCGCTTTATCCCCACCGAACAGAAAGTCGCGCTGATCGACGCTCTCACCGCCACCGGCATTGCACGCATCGAGGCCACCTCCTTCGTCTCGCCCAAGGCCATTCCCAACCTGCGCGACGCCGCCGACGTGGTGAATGCCATTCAGCGCCGCGACGGCGTGGAGGTCACCGTGCTGGTGCCCAACGTCAAGGGAGCCGAGCGGGCGCTGGCCTGCGGCGTGGATGAAATCAACCTGGTGATGTCGGCCAGTGACGCCCATGGCCGCGCCAACCTGCGCATGACGCCAGAGGCATCGCTCGAACAGTTCGCCTCGATCATTCAGCTGGCACAGGGGAGCGGCGTGTTCATCAACGCCTCGCTCTCCACCACCTTTGGCTGCCCCTTCGAAGGCAAGGTGCCCGACGCCCGCGTGCTCAGCCTGATCGAACAGCAGCTGGCGCTAGGCGTGGAAGGCATCACGCTGTGCGATACCACCGGCGTGGCCAACCCCGCCCAGGTCGGCGCGCTATGCCGCCAGGTGCTGGAGCGTTTTCCCGGCGTGCCGTTCACGCTGCATTTCCACAATACACGAGGTATGGGGCTGGCCAACGCTCTGGCGGCTTGGCAAGCGGGCATCTTGCGGTTCGATGCCTCGCTGGGTGGTCTGGGCGGCTGCCCGTTTGCCCCCGGCGCCACGGGTAATGTCTGCACCGAAGACCTGGTGCACATGTTCGAGCAGATGGGCGTCGCCACCGGCGTCAACCTGCCTGCGCTACTGGATATTTCCGCCACCTTGCCAGCGCTGATCGGCCACGACACGCCCGGTCAGGTGGTGAAAGCCGGCAGCGCGGACCGCTGCTACGCCCTGCCCTGAACACGCTTTCTCCCTGCATCCTCTGTGCCATCGATAACAACGACAACCTGGTGAATGACCATGACCGCATCCTCCCCTGTTCCGCCGTCAAACCTTGCCCAACAGTTGCTTCAACGTCACTTGGTCAGCGGCGAGCTGACCCCTGGCAGTGAAATCGCCCTGCGCATCAACCAGGCCCTGCTGCAAGACGTACTGGGCACGCTGGTGATGCTGGAGCTGGAAGCCATGGGGCTCGACCGTGTACACACCGAGCCCAGCGTGCAGTACATCGACCACGGCCTCGTCCAGGCCGACAACCTGAACGCCGAAACCTACCTGTTTCTGAAAAGTGCCTGCGAACGCTTTGGCGTGTGGTATTCAGGCCCCGGTAACGGCATCAGCCATCCGGTGCACATGGAAAACTTCGGTGTGCCCGGCGAGTCCATCGTCGGTTGCGACAGCCACACCACGGCGGCGGGTGCCCTCGGCATGCTGGCGATTGGTGCGGGCGGCATCGAAGTGGCCATGGCCATGGCAGGCGAGCCGCTGTACATCACCATGCCGAAGATTTGGGGCATCAAGCTGGAAGGCCAGCTGCCCGACTGGGTCTCGGCGAAGGACATCGTACTGGAGCTGCTGCGCCGCCACGGCGTGGCGGGCGGCAAGAACACCATCATCGAGTATTACGGGCCAGGGCTTGCCCACCTTTCCGCCATGGACCGCCATGTGCTGGCCAACATGGGCACCGAGATGGGAGCCACGGCCACGGTGTTCCCCAGCGATGACGAGACCCGGCGCTTTTTGGCCTCCCGAGGCCGAGAAGCCGACTGGACCCCGCTGGCTGCCGAGCCCGGCTGCCACTACGACCTGCACGAGACGCTCGACCTCAGCCAGCTGGAACCCATGATTGCGCTGCCCTCCAGCCCGGATAACGTCGTCACCGTACGTGAGGCGGCGGGCCAGCCGCTGCATCAGGCGTACATCGGCTCGTCGGGCAACCCCGGCTTTCGCGATTTTGCCGTGGTGGCCGAGATCGTGCGCGGCAAGCAGGTGGCCGACGGCGTTTCGCTGGATATCAACCCCTCTTCCCGCCAGGTGCTGACCTCGCTCATCGAGCAGGGCTACCTGGCCGACCTGGTCGCCAGCGGCGCTCGGCTGCACCAGGCGGGCTGTAATGGCTGTATCGGGATGGGGCAAGCACCCGCCGTGGGGCTCAACAGCCTGCGTACCGTGCCGCGCAATTTTCCCGGGCGCTCCGGCACGCGGGAAGACAGCGTGTTTTTGTGCAGCCCGGAAACCGCCGCCGCCTCGGCGGTGGCCGGGGTGATCACCGACCCACGCACCCTCGACATGCCCTACCCCCGCCCCCAGGAGCCCGCCCGAATCGAGGTGAACCGCGCCCTGTTCAACGCGCCGCTACCCCCCCACGAAGCAAAGCTGAAAGCGCTGCAGAAGACCGACAACACCCCGGCGCTGCCAGAGCTCGCCCCATTGCCGGACCGCCTGGAAGTGCCGGTGCTCCTGGTCACCGGCGACAATATCTCCACCGATGACATCATGCCTGCCGGGCAGCGGGTGCTGCCCTACTGGAGCAGCGTGTATGCCTCGGCCCCCTTCACCTTCGAGGCAGTCGACCCGCACTATGCCGAGCGCGCAGAAAGCACTCGCACCCAGGGTGGGCACGCGATTATCGGAGGAACGAATTACGGGCAGGGCTCCAGCCGCGAGAATGCCGCACTGGTGCCGCGCTATTTGGGGCTACAGGTGGTGGTCGCGAAGAGTTTTGCGCGGATTCACTGGCAAAACCTGATCTGCTTTGGTGCCCTGCCCCTCACCTTTACCCGCGAGGAAGACAGCGCCCGGCTAACCCAGGGCGACTGCCTGGTGATCGAGGGGCTCTACGCGCAGCTGGAACGCGGGGACACGCTGACCGCGCATATCCCCGGCAAGGGCGAGCTGACGCTGCATCATGGGCTCAGCCCCCGCCAGCGGGAGCTGATAGCGCAAGGTGGCGTGATCAACCACCTGCGCCAGCGTCATCGTTGATGGCATCGCCATTTACAGGAACTGAGGCTCTTGACGGAGGTTCAATGTGTCATCTTTAGCCACTTTTCGGCGCTTTTTTACTTTGCGAACAAATAATTAACGGCCGATTGGCGACTTCATAACCTAGGTTAAGGTTATCAGGGACTTATCAGTCCACTGTGTCCAAGTGGTGGCCAGGGACGGCCCGTTTTGGCACGACGCTGACCACACTCTTCCGCTGCCCTGACCGCTTACCGCCTGGTCAGGGCAGCTTTTTATCAGGCGCTTGCTGCCGCTGGGCGCCGCTCTTCCAGCATGCCTTTGTCGAGAATGAAGCGAATGATCTCTTCGAGGCCAACGCCATCGTAGAGGTTGGTGAACACGAACGGGCGTTCGCCGCGCATTTTCTTCGAATCTCGCTCCATCACTTCCAGCGACGCGTGTACCTGCTCGGCGATATCGATCTTGTTGATGATCAGCAGGTCCGACTTGGTGATGCCCGGGCCACCCTTGCGTGGAATCTTGTCGCCTGCGGAGACGTCGATCACGTACAGGGTGAGATCGGAAAGCTCGGGGCTGAAGGTGGCGGAGAGGTTGTCGCCACCGGACTCTACCAGCACCAGTTCCAGGCTGGGGTGGCGGGCGTGCAGCTCGTCAATGGCCGCCAGGTTCATCGAGGCATCTTCCCGAATCGCCGTGTGCGGGCAGCCGCCGGTTTCCACCCCCAGAATGCGGTCGGCGGGCAGCGCTTCGTGGCGCAGCAGGAAATCGGCGTCTTCGCGGGTGTAGATGTCGTTGGTGACCACGGCAATATCATAATGATCGCGCAGCGCCGAACAGAGCTGCTTGAGCAGCGCGGTTTTGCCGGAACCTACCGGGCCACCCACGCCAACGCGTAAACAGTGAGTCATTGTCTTCTCCTGAATGATGCCAGTTAACTTCTAAATAAACGGGAGTATTGGGTTTCATGCAGGGCGCTGGCCAGTGCCACGCCGGGCAGCACGGGGCCCAGCGCATCGTCGTCCAGGTGCTTCGCCCGGTCGACGGCCACGACCAGTTCGCTGCGTAGCCGCTCGATGATACGTTGTGCCGCAGTATGCCCCAGCGGCAGTGCCTTGCAGGCTACGGCCAGCTGGTTTTCCAGCCAGGTCCAGGCAAACCCCAGCTGCGCCTGGTGAACGGGAATTCCCCGTTGATAAGCTGCCCAGCTGAACATCGTGACGTAACCCGCCTGCGGTGGCAAAAGCGGCGTCAGTGAGTCTTCACTTTTCAGCAGTTCATCGTTTGGTAACAGGTCCAGGCTGCCCAGCAGCCGTGTGAGCGATGCGCCCAGGCGGCTATCCTCTGCGGCCAGTTCGGCGGTTTCACGGGTAGCGGCCAGCCAGTGGTCCCACTCGGCAACCGTGCCGCCTTGCTGGGCGGCAAAGGCACCGTATAGCCGGTCGATCACCGGCAGTTCACAGCGGGTCAGGCCATCTTCCAGTACCCCGGACAGCCACTCGCTCAGGCTCTCTTCATCGCGGACCCAGCCCAGCTCGAAGGCGCTTTCCAGCCCTTGGGAAAAGGCGAAGGCGCCGATGGGCAGCGCCGGGCTCACCAGTTGCAGCAAGCCCAGCAGCGCCAGGTCTGGCGAGGTGTCTGGCGAGGTGTTTGGCTTAGTGGGCATGGCTGTGTCCATGTCCATGTCCATGTCCGTGGTCGTGGTCGTGGTCGTGGTCGTGGTCGTGGTCGTGAGCATGGGAATGCCCGTGGCCATGGCTATGACCATGGCCGTGCGAATGCCCACCCCCCACCTGGTTATAGGCGCCCGGCTCGGGGTCGAAGGTGGCGTTGTGGTGCTCGAGCGTCGCGCCCAGCAGCTCGGCCAGCTCTTCGAGAACGTGGTCGGGTGGGAAACGCACCCAGCCGCCCTGCTGGTCTTCTCCCAGCGCCAGCTGCACATGGCGATTGCCGAGGTGGTACGCCAGCCGTGCCAGGGGTAAGCCAGTACTCACTCGCGCGGTCACCACGGGCTCGATGGCGGCACAAATGCGCACGATCTCACCATTTTCGGCTTTCAGGCCTTCACCATCGCGCAATACCGGGCCGCGATCCAGAAACAGGCCCAGCGGCTGGCCGCTGTCGCTTTCGGCTTTCAAGCGGCCACGAATGCGCAGCTCAAAGGGCAGTGTCAGCGTGTCGCTGGCGGTGCTTGAGTCTATCGGCCCTAAGCGTTCTATCAGTTTCAACATTACTACCGTCCCGTTGAAAGAGTTGTTCGTCATATTCTGTGTCTCACTCTCCAGCTTGAAGCCATGGAGCCAGCAACCTCTGTGGGAGGCCGCTTCAGCGGGCGAAGGGTACCGAAGGCACCCCGGCTTGTTAGGCCTGAATGGTCGCGAGCTAAAGCTACCTCCCACTGTGCCACTCTCAGGCTGGCAGAAGTGGACTCATATCGATGAACGAACGTTCGAAAAAGCTCCCTAGCGTCTATCGCTATGGGCAGTGCATTCCAATCAAAACAAGTGATACCGCTGCGCCAGCGGTAGCTCGGTCGCGGGTTCGCAGGTGAGCAGTTCGCCGTCGCAGCGCACTTCGTAGGTTTGCGGGTCGACGGTGAGCTCTGGGCAGGCGTCGTTGAGCTTCATATCCTTTTTACGCACGCCGCGCACGTTCTTGCAGGCGGAAAGCGTGCTTTGTAAGCCAAGGCGCTCTTTGATGCCTGCGTCAATCGCCGCTTGGCTGACAAAGTTGAGCCGGGTCTGGCTGGCGGCGCGGCCAAAGGTGCCGAACATGGGGCGGTAGTGCACCGGCTGGGGCGTGGGGATGGAGGCGTTGGGGTCGCCCATGGGCGCTCCGGCAATCATGCCGCCTTTTAGGATCAGCGCGGGTTTGACGCCAAAGAAAGCAGGCTTCCACAGTACCAAATCGGCCAGCTTGCCCACTTCAATGGAGCCAACTTCATGGGCGATGCCGTGGGTAATGGCGGGGTTGATGGTGTATTTGGCGATATAGCGCTTGGCGCGTAGGTTGTCGGCCCCCAACGCTTCATCTTCCGGCAACAGGCCGCGCTGCATTTTCATTTTGTGCGCCGTTTGCCAGGTGCGGCAGACCACTTCACCCACCCGGCCCATGGCCTGGGAGTCGGAGGCAATCATCGAGATCACGCCCAGGTCGTGCAAAATATCCTCGGCGGCGATGGTTTCGCGGCGAATGCGTGAATCGGCAAAGGCGACGTCTTCGGGAATATTGGGGTCCAGGTGGTGGCACACCATGAGCATGTCGAGATGCTCGTCGATGGTGTTCACCGTGTAGGGCCGCGTGGGGTTGGTGGAGGACGGCAACACGTACTCCTTGGAGCAGGCAGTGAGAATGTCCGGGGCGTGGCCGCCGCCTGCACCTTCGGTGTGGTAGGTGTGGATGCCGCGCTCTTTGAAGGCCGCCAAGGTGTCTTCCACGAAGCCGGATTCGTTGAGCGTATCGGTGTGAATGGCGATCTGCACATCGTACTTTTCCGCCACGCTTAAGCAGGTATCAATCGAGGCGGGGGTGGTGCCCCAGTCTTCATGCAGCTTGAGACCCATCGCGCCCGCTTCCAGCTGTGCTTCGAGCCCTTCCGGCAGGCTGGCGTTGCCTTTGCCGAGCAGACCGATGTTCATGGGCAGGTCGTCCACCGCTTGAAGCATCTTGCCAATGTGCCACTCGCCGGGGGTGCAGGTGGTGGCGTTGGAGCCCGTGGCGGGGCCGGTGCCGCCGCCCAGCATGGTGGTGACACCGCTCATCAGCGCTTCTTCCACCTGCTGGGGGCAGATGAAGTGGATATGCGCGTCGATGCCGCCTGCGGTGAGGATTTTGCCTTCGCCCGCAATCACTTCGGTGCCGGGGCCAATGACGATCTCGACATCGGGCTGGGTGTCGGGGTTGCCTGCCTTGCCAATGGCGGCGATGCGACCATTTTGCAGCCCCACATCGGCTTTGACGATGCCCCACCAGTCGAGAATCAGCGCGTTAGTGATCACGGTGTCCATCACCGAGGCATCCTGGCGCTGGCTTTGGCCCATGCCATCGCGGATCACCTTGCCGCCGCCGAACTTCACTTCTTCACCGTAGTGGGTGGCGTCTTTTTCGACTTGAATCCATAGCTCGGTGTCGCCCAAGCGCACGCGGTCGCCTACCGTGGGGCCGTACATATCGGCGTAGGCGCGCCGACTGATTTTGTTTACCGATTTCATGTGTTGCCTCTCCTAGAAGATGAAGCTTGGCACTGGAGAGGCCATCACTCATGGGACACGCTGTGAATACGTCCCTGTACGCTTGGCTGCGGCATCCATGCCGCAGACAGTCCCATGAGCGATGGCCTGCCGGTGCCTAATCGCCTGACGCCATTAGCTTTTCAGAGGACGATCCAGCGGCCCCATCACATCACCACGGAAGCCGTAGATTTCCCGCTTGCCGACAAACGGAATCAGCGTGACTGCGCGGGTTTGGCCGGGTTCGAAGCGGATGGCGGTGCCTGCGGCGACGTCCAGCCGGTAGCCACGGGTTTTATCGCGGTCAAACACCAGCGCGGGGTTGGCTTCGGCAAAGTGGTAGTGGGAGCCTAGCTGAATGGGGCGGTCGCCGGTGTTGGCCACCTCGACGGTGATTCGTTCTCGACCCGCGCACAGCTCGATATCACCCTCTTGTAACTGATACTGTCCTGGAATCATGGCGCTCTCCTAGCGGTGGACGGTTAGTTGATAGGGGTGTGGACGGTGACCAACTTGGTGCCATCGGGGAAGGTGGCTTCCACCTGTACTTCATCGACCATCTCCGCCACGCCTTCCATCACGTCGTCTCGGGTGAGGATTTCGCGGCCGTAGCTCATTAAATCCGCCACGCTGCGGCCATCTCGCGCGCCTTCCATAATCTCAAAGCTGATCAGCGCTACCGCTTCGGGGTAGTTCAGTTTTAAACCACGCGCTTTGCGGCGCTCGGCAAGCTGGGCGGCGGTAAACAGCATCAGCTTGTCTTTGTCTCGTGGGGTCAGTTCCATGGAGTGTCTCCAGCGTTATCAGCGTGTTGCCAATCAGGTTAGCCAAATGCGCGGCGTATGCGCTTCGCGTTCGATCCAGCGCGGGCGTAGTAGCTGCCAGGCGTGTTCACACAGGGCCCAGGCTTCGTTTCGGGATGCACCTAAATAGCGCATCAGCAGTACGCCATGGCGCTCCGTCACTGCCCAGCGGGGGTTATCCGGCAGCGCCTCGCGCAGTACTTCGATGGCCGCCGGGGCATCATCGAGCCCCACGGCCCACAGCGTGGCCTGCACCGTCGCGCCGCCCTGCCCCCAGCGGCCCACGAAGCGCGGGTGTGCGGGGTCCAGTGGCTGGCGCTCCAGCCATAGCGGCTTGCCGTCCAGAGTCAGGCGGAAGTGCTGCTCGATCTGCCCGGAAACATAGGGTAAATCGCTGGCCGGGCGGCCAAGCGCCATCACTTCCCAGCCCAGGCAGCGGGCACTGCCCTGCAGCGCGATATGAGTGTGCTGGCTGCCTTTAGAGCCGTTAAACGCGATGGTTTCCTGGGGCAGCCACTCTAAGGTGCCGCCCTCTTCTACCGTCAGCTCGGTGTGCTGTGTCCAGGCCACGCCTTGGCTGTCGGCTTTGTAGAGCTTATTGGCAGCAGGGGTGGTGAGCAGCGCATGGGCTTCGCGCTCGATATGAGCACGGATGGTCAGCGCATCACCGCTCACCAGCCCGCCGGGCGGGTGCAACACGTAAACGTGGCACGCTTCCTGGCTGCCTTCCGGGTAGAAGGGGCGCTGCACCCGTAGCGGCCCTTGGTGGCGCGCCTGCATTAATCGGGTCACGCCATCGCGGTTGGCAAAGCGCAGGGCCAGCGAGGCGGCCCAGCGGCGCTCGGCGTCAAAGCGGTGGCCGGAACCAGCAGCGGGTAGGGCGAGTTCGCTCAATATCATGGGCGCTGTCGCTTCCTTGTGGATAAATCATTGCCTTATAAATGCAAAGAATGCGCCAAAATGGTGAAAAGCGCTTTTTTACCGTCATAAAGACCTTTTTTTGAGCCTCAACCCTCTTGCTCAGCCCTGCAGTGCACCAAATATGTGCATATAGCCATCACATTGCACCTAACCGGCGAACGGCTGGCGGTGTACGTCAATCCCTATACGGCTGAGGTGCTTGGTTATCTGGATGGCCGGGGAACGGTGATGAGGACCGTTCGCTACCTGCATAGCTTCAAGTTTTTCGGGCAAACCCCGCGCAAGCTGATTGAGATTGCCGCGGGCTGGTCGATTTTGTTAGTGCCACCGGCATTTATCTCTGGTGGCCGTGAAACGGCAGGGGCGGCGTGGTGAGCCGCTGCTCGATATGAGCTACGCCGACTATGGCCCGCTAGGCCGCTGGCTGGAATTTGGGATTAACGTTCACTTGGGGCAGGAGTTTGGGCTTATCAATCAGCTCTTCCTGCTGGCGGTATGCATCGCCATCATCGTGATGTGCGTGGCCGCAGGCGTGATGTGGTGGAAGCGTCGCCCCGCTCGCCAAGGCTAACAGGGCGGTAGGCCGACTTAGTGCGTCGCGTGCCCATGATCATGGGCACCTTTAGGGTGACTACCTTCATGGTGGCTCCCTTCCGGAGAGGCACCCACTGGTAGCACCTGAAGCTCGATCTTCATCGGCTCGGCGTGCTGGAACTCCAGCGTCACAGGGACGGGCGCACCCTCCACGATGGGTGAGCCCAGTTCCATCAACATCAAGTGTAAACCGCCCGGCGCTAGCGTCACGCTCTCGCCCGCCGGTAGCTCGATGCCACCGGGCAGGGGTACCATGCGCATTACATCGCCGTCCATCTCCATAATATGGATCTCGACACGCTCGGTGATCGGGCTGGTCGCCCCCAGCAGCATGTCATCGCCATCGCCGTGATTGGTGAGAGTGACAAAGCCACCGCCCGCCCCGGCCCCCGGCGGCGTTGCACGGGTCCAGGGTTGCGCCACTTCAATAGAGGAGTGGCCCTCCATGGCATCCGAATGGTCGCTGCCATGATGAGCCGCCATCAGCGGCGTGCTCATGAACAGCAGTGCGGTTAACAGCATAAAACGGCGCATCAACATAGTGTTCTCCGTGGGTAACATCGCCAAAACCTAGCGCTTACCGCGATATTACTCAGTGGCAGCGGCAACCACCACCCGGTCACGCCCGCTGCGCTTCGCTTGGTACAGCGCTTGGTCGGCGCGCTGCATCGAGCGTTGGTAGTCTGGGTGGCCATCATGAAGCGTAACCCCGACGCTCACCGTGACGTTCAGTAGCGTATCGGCAGCGGCTAACATCGGCTCTTTGGCCACCGCGTGGCGCAGCCGTTCGGCAAACAGTCGACTGCCGTCTTGATCCGTATCCACCAGCACAATCAGAAACTCTTCACCGCCCATGCGAAACACGTAGTCGCCGCCTCGGGTCGAGCGGTCAAGGATACTGGCTACCTGCCGCAGTACGTTATCGCCAGCATCATGACCATGGGTATCATTAATTGATTTGAAGTGATCAACATCCACCATGAGCAGCGCAAAACACTTTTCCGAGTGGCGCGCGATCTCTATTTCACGGTTCAGCACCACCGAGAGGAACTTGCGATTGAGCAGACGCGTCAGGCTATCGCGGCCTGCTTCGAGCCCCGAGGCGCGATCCAGAACGTCATCCAACAGCATCAAGATCGTGCGAGCCGCATCGCGAATGCTGCTCAACGCAGTCAGGCGACGCTGGCTGTCTGAGTCGCCTAGCTGGGCGAGCCACTCCTCGTCCACGCGACGAACATGCTGTGAAATAGTGGTAATTTCCGGCGCGCCCTCAAAGGCGTGACACGCCTTGTGGTGATACCAAAGCCCAAACTCGGAGCTGGCTAATCGGGGTAAAGCCGTCGTTGCCTGCTGCGCAGCCACGGCAAACATGAGCGCGTTCTCCCAATCGAGCAGTGCCGAGCGCTGCCGCTCGCGCTCATCGCCGATGCTCTGGGTCAAAGAGAACAGCTTATAGGCTTCTTCCATACGGGTATTACGATTATTCGCCACTGAATAGGCATGGCTCATTATTTCCATGGCCATATCAATATGATCAGACACATACACCGCTGCATCACCGGAAGAGAGTTCAGCGCTAAAGGTGCTGTTAATGTGCTCATAAAGCGTCTGCTTTAACTGCCGTGCGCCATTAAGTACCAAGTTCACCGGGATATCGATACGCGCATGCACCTGGCCGACTTTTTCCTGCTGCTCGACCAGGGACTCAAAATCGGCGTGCTCGACGGCAAACATAGCACTGAGCCAGCGCTGCATGGAGGGGTGAAGCCGGTTTTTCACCTGCTCATTGGAGAGAAACAGCGACGCGTGGGGGTCTTCCAGCATCACTTGATAGAAATGAT
Organism: Vreelandella hamiltonii; assembly: GCF_014651795.1. Taxonomy (NCBI): domain Bacteria; kingdom Pseudomonadati; phylum Pseudomonadota; class Gammaproteobacteria; order Oceanospirillales; family Halomonadaceae; genus Vreelandella; species Vreelandella hamiltonii. The sequence continues at coordinate 76,754 of NZ_BMXO01000005.1, forward strand.
CGGCAAAGATATCGCGGCGGGATTCCACCAGTGTCTCCACCGCCTGGCGTAGCGCCAAAGGCGTGCGCTCCAGGAGTGACTGCCACTCGGCAGCGAGCTGATGTTTGTCTTTATAGCGCATATCCCACCCGATGGTTATTTTGAAACCCGCCATGTTACACATAAAACGCAGCGCCAAAACCTACTCAGCGCAGGGTTTTAAGCAAAAAGCCCCCTCTTTTCTACATGAAACGAGAGGGCTATTAGAGTGTGCTCTGTCAACAGGCAAAGAAAGGTTAAAGTGGTTGTGGATAACTCAAACCGTCAAATGCTGTTTAATCAGCTCGTTGGAGAGTTCGCTGATAGCGCCTTTGGCCACCGGGCGGCCGCGGTCCATGAGCACGAAGCGGTCGGCGTATTTGCGGGCGAAGGGTAGCTTCTGCTCGACCAGCAGCACCGTCAGGCCGTCCTCTTTGATGAGTTGGCGAATCACCTGACCAATCTGGGCGACGATATTGGGCTGAATGCCCTCGCCGGGCTCGTCCAGAATCAGCAGTTTCGGTTCGATGACCAGCGCGCGGCCAATGGCGAGCTGCTGCTGTTGCCCACCGGACAAATCGCCGCCACGGCGGTGTTTCATCTCCTTGAGCACCGGAAACAGCTCGTAGATGCGCTCGGGAATTTTTTTCAGCCCGTCGCCTCGGGCGGCAAGCCCTGTGCGCAGGTTCTCCTCCACCGTCAGCAGCGGGAAAATCTGCCGCCCCTGGGGCACGAAACCGATACCCAGGCGCGAGCGCGCCTCCACGGCTTTTTTGGTGAGTTCGATCTCGCCATCATTGCCCTGGTAGCGCAGCTGGCCGCTCTTCACCGCCACTTCCCCCATGATGGCTTTCATCAGGGTGGTTTTACCCACCCCGTTGCGGCCCATCACGCAGGTGCACTGCCCGGTGGGCACCTCCAGGTCCAGATCCCACAGGGTGTGGCTTTCGCCGTAAAACTGGTTCAACTTGTCGACGGTCAGCATCAGGCCATCTCCTCCTCGTCCGCGCCCAGGTACACTTCGACCACTTTCGGGTCATTGGAGACCTGATCCATGCTGCCTTCGGCCAGCACGCTGCCCTGGTGCAGCACGGTCACCTTGCGCGCAATCGAGCGTACAAAGCCCATGTCGTGCTCCACCACCACCACCGACTGTTTGCCAGCCAGCCCCGTAAGCAGCTCGGCAGTGCGCTCCATCTCCTGTTCGGTCATCCCGGCCACCGGCTCGTCCACCAGCAGCAGGCGCGGGCGCTGCATCAGCAGCATTCCGATCTCCAGCCACTGCTTCTGGCCGTGGGAGAGAATCCCGGCGGGCTGGAAGCGCAGCGCGGTCAGGCCGATGGTGTCCAGCACGTCGTCGATGCGGTCGCTGATCTCGCTGGTCATGCGGGCGGTCAGCGTGGGAAAGATGCGCTTGTCGGCGGCCATGGCCAGCTCCAGATTGTCGAACACGCTGAGCGCTTCGAACACCGTGGGCTTCTGGAACTTGCGGCCAATGCCGAGGCTGGCGATTTCCGGCTCGTTCATTTGCAGCAGGTTATGGCGGCTGCCGAACCAGACGCTGCCCTGGTTGGGGCGGGTCTTGCCGGTGATGATGTCCATCATGGTGGTTTTACCGGCCCCGTTGGGGCCGATGATGCAGCGCAACTCGCCGTCGTCGATGGTCAGGTTGAGGTTATTGATGGCCTTGAAGCCATCGAAGCTCACCGTCACGTCTTCCATGTACAGAATCGGGCCGTGGCGAACGTCCACCGGCGAGGCTTCCCCCGCCATGAAGTCGAACACTCGGTCGCGTGCTTTCAGCGATTGTATCAGGCTCATGCTGCAGCCTCCGTAGGCGGTTGTTCGGCTTTGCGACGGCGCTTCACGTGGCTCAAAAGGCCCGCGACGCCCTTGGGCAGGAAGACCGTGACCAGTACGAACAGCGCGCCCAGGGCAAACAGCCAGGCATCCGGCATGACCCCGGTAAACACGGTTTTGGCGTAGTTGACCAGAATCGCCCCAATGACGGCACCGTACAGCGTGGCCCGCCCACCCAGTGCTACCCAAAGCACGATTTCGATGGAGAACAGCGGCGAGAATTCGCTGGGGTTGATGATGCCTACCTGAGGCACATAAAGCGCCCCCGCCAGGCCCGCCAGCATGGCCGAGACCACGAACACGAACAGCTGGAAGCGTTCGACCCGGTAGCCGATGAAACGCGTACGCGCTTCGGCATCGCGGGTGGCCACGCACACACGGCCCAGCTTGCTGGTGACAATGGCGCGGCACAGGATGTAGCCCAGCGCCAGCGCCACCCCAGTGGCAATGAACAGCCCCAGCCGCGTGTCGTTGCTGCGCAGGTTGAAGCCCAGCAGCTCACGGAAATCGGTGAGGCCATTGTTGCCGCCGAAGCCCATCTCGTTGCGGAAGAAAGCCAGCATCAGGGCAAACGTCAGCGCCTGGGTGATGATCGACAGATACACCCCGGTCACCCGCGAGCGGAACGCCAGGAAGCCGAACACCAGCGCCAGCAGGCCAGGGGCCAGCAGCACCATGGCAAAGGCGAACCAGGCCATATCGAAGCCCAGCCAGTACCAGGGCAGGCTGTCCCAGTTCAGAAACACCATGAAGTCGGGCAGAACCGGGTGGCCGTAGGTGCCACGGTCGCCAATCTGGCGCATCAGGTACATGCCCATGGCGTAGCCGCCAATGGCGAAGAACGCCCCGTGGCCCAGGCTCAGAATGCCCAGATAGCCCCACACCAGGTCCACCGCCACGGCCAGCAGCGCATAGCTCAGGTACTTGCCGAACAGGTTCACGGTGTAGGCGTTGACATGCAGCGGATGCCCTTGCGGCACTGCCACGTGCAGTACGGTGACCAGCACCAGGGCGGCCAGCAGCACGCCGAGAAAGAGCTGGGTGGCCCGTTCGCCGAACGGGCGTAGCAGCCAGAACCGTTGAGAAGATGATGTCATCATGATGGGTTAGCCCTCCGCAGCCCGGCCCTTCTGCGGGAAGAGTCCACGCGGGCGTTTTTGAATGAACAGGATGATGAACACCAGCACGATGATCTTGGCCAGCACGGCACCCGCCCAAGGCTCCAGCACCTGGTTGATGATACCCAGTGAAAGCCCCGCCACCAGCGTGCCCCACAGGTTACCCACGCCACCGAACACCACCACCATGAACGAGTCGATGATGTAGTTCTGGCCAAGGTTGGGGCCGACGTTGGTGAGCTGCGACAGCGCCACACCGGCCAGCCCCGCTACGCCGGAACCCAGCGCGAAGGTCATGATGTCCACCCGAGTGGCCCGGATGCCCATGGAGCGTGCCATGGCGCGGTTCTGGGTCACGGCGCGCACTTCGAGCCCCAGCCGCGTGCGGCGCATGATCAGCATCAGTCCGGCGAACACCACCAGCGCAAAGCCGAGCACGAACATGCGGTTGAGGGTCAGCGAGAGCGCATCGTTGATCACCAGCGAGCCGCTCATCCACTCGGGCGTCACCACGGTGCGGTTGAGCGGAGAGATCACCGTGCGCACCAGCTGCTGCAGAATCAGGCTGATACCGAACGTGGCCAGCAGCGTTTCCAGCGGGCGGCCCTTGAGGAACTGGATCACGCCCCGTTCGATGGCAATGCCCACCAGGGCGGCCACCATGAAGCCCGCCGGAATGGAAAGAATCAGCGCCAGCCCCGGCTGGCCCGGCAGCAGTTGCTGCATCATCCAGGTGGTATAGGCGCCCAGCATCATCAGCTCGCCGTGGGCCATGTTGATCACGCCCATGACGCCAAAGGTGATGGCCAGGCCGATGGCCGCCAGCACCAGTACCGACCCCAGGCTCAGGCCAAAGTAGAGCGTTTCGAGGCCACGATTGAGCTTGAGGTTTTGCTCGATGCTGAGGAGCGCTTCTCTGGCCGCGTCGGCGACCACCGGGTCATCGCCATTGGCCGCGCGATTGAGCGCCACACGGGCACGCGGATGCAGGCTGCCACGCAGCGCTTCCACGCCTTCCATCTGGCCCGCTTCGGTTTGATAAATGGCCAGTGCCTGCGCTAACCGGCGCTGCACCTGGCTATCCTCTTCTTCGGCAATCAGCGCTTCCAGAGGCTCGGCCAGCGTCTCGTCCACTTCGCCCAGCAGGCGCTCGGCGGAGGTACGGCGGCGTTCCACGTTGGGGGAGTAGAGGTCGACCACGGCGATGGCGCTGCGCAGCTGGTTGCGCAGGGCGTTGTTGATGCCGATACGGTTGAGGTCGCGGCGGGACATCTCGCCCAGCGGCTCGTCGGTCAAGGCATCGGCCACGGGCCAGTCACGCCCGGTGTTGTTCAACACCACGACGAAGCGACCCTCGCTGGTGCGCTGCAGGCGGCCATCGAGCAAGGCTTGCAGCCAATCCCGGGCGCGTTCGTCGTCGCTTTGCACAATGGCGTTGATGGCCTCGCCTTTGGCGCGGAAGTTCTCCACGTCCAGCGCTTCCAGCAGCGCCAGTGCCGCGTCGTCATCAGAAGGTGTGGTGGGGGTTTGTGCCTGCGACAACGTCGCCATGCTGAGCAGCAGCAGACACAACACCCCAGAAAGGAAACGCCTCATGGGGTTCTTCCTTTGGTGATCATCAATGGGGAGAGATAGCGTGCTCCCTTGCCGCGAAGGCTCGCGGCAAGGGAGGGGGGTTACTCGGCGAGTGCCGCTTCGGCTTCTTCTGCTGCGGTGCTGCCACCGCACGAGCCGTTGGCGACGTTGAAGTTGCCGCAGCGCATCGGTGCACGCCAGTCAGCAATCAGGTCGCGAGAACCCGGCAGGTAATCCGACCAGGCATCGCCTGCCACGGTGGACGGCGTTTGCCAGACGATGTCGAACTGGCCGTTGTCCTGCACTTCACCGATCAATACCGGCTTGGTGATGTGGTGGTTGGGCATCATGGCGGCATAGCCACCGGAAAGGTTAGGCACGGTCACGCCGATGATGGCATCTTTCACCGCGTCGACATCGGTGGTACCCGCCTTGCGCACCGCTTCGGCCCACATGTTGAAGCCGATGTAGTGGGCTTCCATGGGGTCGTTGGTGACCGCTTCTTCATCGCCCGTCCAGTCGATCCAGGCGTCGATGAAGTCGTAGTTGGCGTCGGTGTCCACGCTCATGAAGTAGTTCCAGGCGGCCAAGTGGCCCACCAGCGGCCCGGTATCGATACCGGACAGCTCCTGCTCACCCACCGAGAAGGCGATGACGGGAATATCCGCGGCATCGATCCCCTGGTTGGCCAGCTCACGGTAGAACGGCACGTTGGCATCGCCGTTGATGGTGGAGACCACCGCCGTGGGCTTGCCCTCTTCACCGAAGCGACGGATTTCAGAGACGATGTTCTGCCAGTCCGAATGGCCGAACGGGGTGTAGTTGACCATGATGTCTTCTTCGGCCACCCCGTGCTCATCCTTCAGGAAGGCTTCCAGAATCCGGTTGGTGGTGCGCGGATAGACGTAGTCGGTGCCGATCAGCGCGAAACGCTCGATCCCGACTTCGTTGATCAGATACTCCACCGCAGGAATGGCCTGCTGGTTGGGTGCCGCGCCGGTGTAGAAGACGTTCTCGGAAGACTCTTCCCCTTCGTACTGTACCGGGTAGAACAGCAGGCCGTTCAGCTCTTCGAACACCGGCAGAACCGCCTTGCGGGATACCGAGGTCCAGTTACCGAACACCACATCTACCTCATGCTGAGCCAGCAGCTCGCGGGCACGCTCGGCGAATAGCGGCCAGTTGGAAGCGGGGTCGACCACCACGGCTTCCAACTGACGCCCCAACAGACCACCGGCTTCGTTCTGCTGGTCGATGAGCATTTCGACGGTGTCTTTCAGGGTCGATTCGCTGATTGCCATGGTGCCAGAGAGGGAGTGCAGAATACCCACCTTGATTGGGTCGTTGTCCTGGGCAACGGCCTGGGCGCTGGCGCCCATGATGGCGGCGGCCAAGGCGGCCGTGGCAAAACGGCCAAGGGTACGAGGGTGTGTCTTGCGTTGCGATGTGGTCACTTGAACCTCCTTGCACCCCTTGGAAGGGGCTTGTTATAGGCGCGTAGAGCGGGCATTCGCCCGCCGTGGGCTAATCCACCTTTCACACTGCAAGGGGTGCGCCAGATTGAATCAAAGCCTATTAAGACAATGACAATCAGACAGTTAGCGATACTCAAAAAAACCCGCATTGCGCCAGACGCACTAATTCAGGGCAAGCCGAGAGGCACCATGCACAGTTGTCATGCACCAGCAAAGCGCCTTGCACCAAAGAGGGGTGCATGCACACAAAAAAGCGCCCGGGGTTCCCCCCGGGCGCTGACAACGCCAAAACTCACTCCATCACCACCACCCAACAATCGCTTATTTGGCGGCCATGGCCTTCTGCTTGCGGCGCTTTTTCAGCAGCGGCATGCCCAGCGACAGAGCCGCAATGATCAGCAGTGACAGTGAAATAGGCTTGTCGATGAAGATGGACCAGTCACCTCCGGAAATCTGCAGTGCGCGACGCATGGACTCTTCCATCAGGCTGCCCAGGATCAGCGCCAGAATCAGCGGCGCCGTGGGGAAGCCGAACAGCCGCAAGCCCAGGCCGATCAGGCCGAAGCCCAGCAGCAGCAGCAGGTCGAAGACGCTGAAGCTCATGCCGTAAACACCGATCATGCAGAAGATCAGGATCATCGAGAGCAGCAGCGGACGTGGCATATCGAGAATTTTGGCGATCAGCGGAATCAGCGGCAGGTTGAGTACCAGCAGGAAAATATTACCAATGTACATACTGGCAATGACCCCCCAGAACACGTCCGGGCGCTGCTCCAGCATCATGGGGCCAGGCGTCACGCCCATGACCAGCAGCGCACCCAGCAGCACCGCCGTGGTGCCCGAGCCAGGCACTCCCAGGGTCAGCAGCGGTACGAACGAGCCGGTACAGGCAGCGTTGTTGGCCGCTTCGGGAGCTGCCACGCCCTTGATGTTGCCCTTGCCGAAGGTGTCACCATCCTTGGCCAGGCGTTTTTCCATGCTGTAGCCCAGGAAAGAACCAATGGTGGCACCGGCCCCCGGCAGTACGCCGGTGAAGAAGCCCAGCACCGAGCTGCGGCTGATGGGGCCTGCAATTTGCTTCATTTCACTACCGCTCAGCTTGAGCGAGCCAATGGCATTGCGCGGCGCTTCCTTGCCACCGCCCCCACGCAGCAGCATGTAGAACACTTCCGCCAGGGCGAAGATACCCAGCGCCACGACCAGGAAGTCGATGCCGTCGAGCAGTTGAATCGAGCCAAAGGTGTAGCGCTCGGTGCCGGTTTGCATGTCGATGCCGACGATCGAGATCATGACGCCGATCACCGCCGCAATCAGACCCTTCACCAGCGACTTGTCCGACAGCGAGACGACCGCCGTCAGGCCCAGCACCATGAGCGCGAAATATTCGGGAGGCCCAAAGCTGACCGCCACTTTGGAAAGCAGCGGCGCCACCAGCATCAAGAAGACGATGGAGACGGTGCCGCCAATGAACGACGCGTAGGCGGCAATGGCCAGCGCCTTGCCCGCCAACCCCTGCTTGGCCATGGGGTAGCCATCGAAAGAGGTGGCGACCGTGCCCGCCACCCCCGGCGCATTGAGCAGAATAGAAGAAGTCGAGCCACCGAAAATGGCCCCGTAATACACACCCGCCATCAGAATCAGGCCTGATGCAGGCTCCATTGAGAAGGTGATCGGAATCATCAGCGCCAGGGCACTGATCGGGCCGAGGCCCGGCAACATACCGATGATGGTACCAGCAAACACACCGGCAAAGACGTAAGCGATGTTGATGGGCTCGAGCGCGATGCCAAAGCCGTACATCAAGTTGTTCAAGGCATCCATGGGCGTATCTCTCTTAAAAAACTACGGCAGGTGCGTGGGCACGGCGTATTCAGAACGGCAGGAGGCCAGTGGGCAGATACACATCCATGACGCGCGTCATGGTGATATACAGCGCCAGCACTACCCCCAGCGAAGCCGCCAGGTTGATGCCATGACGACGATACCCGTAATAGGCCGTCAGCCCGGTGCACAGCAGCGTCGACGCCAGTACGAACCCCAGCGGCACCAGCAGGAAGGCATAGGCGGCGATGGCCACGGCGGTGACCACCACACGCGCCCAGGGCGTCAACAGCAGCGGACCGTTGGTGGCCTCTTCGTCGATCTCGTCAGCGCCTGCCAGCGGTACCGGTTTTTCAAAGAAGAGCAGCCCTGCTAGCAATAACAAGGTAATTCCCAGCACTTTTGGAAACAGGTCTGAATCCACCGGGCGCGGCAGGGGAAAGGTTGGAATTTGCCAGGCCATTGCTAGATAGGCGGCAGCTAGAAGCGCCAGCACGAGGGCCAGCCACTGATTAGTGTTCAATCGAGTCATGGGGAGTCTCTCCGAAGGCGCAGGTTGCGCTTACGGTCACAGGCAGTGACCCCGGGCCTGGCTGGCCCGGGGCAGCACGGTGAAGCGGGGGTTATTGAGCCAGCAAGCCCAGGTCGCTCAGGACGCTGCTGAACTGTTCTTTCTGCTCATCCAGGAACGCGCCAAACGCTTCGCTATCCTGGTAGGCATCGATCCAGCCCAACTGGTCGCGAGCCTGCTGCCAGCCATCGGTTTCGAGCATTTCGGCAAACAGGTCTTCGTAGTAGGCCACGGCTTCGGCAGGCATGTCAGGGGTGCCCATCACGCCACGCCAGATATCGAAGGTGTAGTCCACACCCTGTTCCTGGTACGTGGGCACGTCGGCCAGAGCACCGCCCAGGCGCTCAGGGGCAGATACGCCCAGCGCACGCAGTTGGCTGCCTTCGCCCAGCTGGCCCACGGACTCACCCGCGCCAGTAATGACCGCCTCGATATGGCCACCCATCAGGTTGGTCATGGCATCGCCACCCCCCGAGAAGGGGATGTAGTTCACCGAGGAAGCATCGAGACCCGCCGCAGAGGCCAGGCCAGCCACCGAGATGTGGTCCATCGAGCCTGGCGCACTGCCGCCACCCACGCTCAGACGCGGGTTCTCTTTCATCGCGTCGAACAGATCGGTGATGGTCTGATATTCGGAATCCGCCGCTACCAGAATGATGGAGTAGTCGGTGATCAGGCGCGCCACGGGGGTGAAATCCGTGTGGTCGTAGCGCGAAGCACCTGCCAGCGGCACCAGGATGATGGGCGGACTGGTGGCGAACAGCTTGTGCGGGTTACCGCTGTCACGGGCGATTTGCGCCCATGCCACGGCACCGCCGCCGCCAGGCACGTTGATGGCCGCAAAGTTACGGTCTGCCAGCTGCTCTTCCTGCAACACGCGGGAAACGGTACGCACCAGCGTATCCCAGCCACCGCCCGGGTTGGCAGGCGCGACGAATTCGATGGAACGGCTTGGGGTCCACTCCTGGGCCTGTACGCCAGTGGTCATGGCGAGGGCTGCCAGAGGCAGAGCAAATACAGCGGCGCGCTTGAAGGAAAGCGAGGTCATGGGCGTTCTCCACAGTCAATTATGTTGTTATGCGCGGTGATCGACACGCGGCAATTGTGGTTACACTGCGAACGTTAGAAGAAAGCCACCTTTCAGGACAAGCTTGTGACCATAAACGACAAATTGTTCTTTATGGTCGTTTTGTTCATTTTGTTCACGCATCCAGCCAGCCGTGATCGCCCTTCAATAAGCGGTAGCGCCGCTCGGGTCGCCCAACATCCCCGTAACCCAGCTCGGCGCCTACGGCCTGCTCGGCCACGAGAAACTCCAGATAGCGGCGTGCCGTCGAACGGCTGGCGCCCATGGTACGCGCCACCTGCATGGCGGTCAGGGCGCCGCTGTCTGCTGCCAAGGCTTCTACCACACGGCGCAGGGTCAAGCGGTCGATGCCCTTGGGCAAGCTGCGCTGAGGGGCGCGTGCAGGCTCGCTGGGCGTCACCCGGGCCAGCACATGGTCCAGCTCGTCCTGGTTCAGCTCGGCTCGGTTGGCCAGCGCCTCCCGTTCGCGCCGAAAACGCGCCAGCATCTGGTTCATTCTTGCCGCTTCGATGGGTTTGATCAGGTAATCGAACACCCCGCCACGCAGCGCCTCGCTGATGGTCTCCACCTCACGGGCCGCCGTCACCATGACGATATCCACGTGCACATGGTCGCGACGAATCGACCACAAAAGCTCCAGCCCTTCCACGTCGGGCAGGTAGGCATCCAGCAGAATCAGCTGTATTTGCGAGGCGTGTTCGGCCATCAGCGCTTTGGCTTCGCTGCCGTTGCGCGCCATACCCACCACATAAAAACCGTCGCTTTGCTCGATGAAGGCGCGGTGAATATCGGCGATGCGGAAATCGTCTTCGACGACCAGAATGCCGTATTGCGTCGCAGACATGCGTCATCCTCTTGTTAACGTCGTTATTATGAGTGTGAACCGTTTAGCCTGGTGGGCCGGGTTCATCGCTGCGGGCACATAGCGAGCGGTCCAGCACGGCAATGAAACAGGCGCCCCCCAGCTCGCTCTCTTCCAGGGTGATCGCGCCACCGTGCTGGCGACACAGCCGCTCCACCAGCGCCAGGCCAATGCCGCGGTGCTTGCCGGTCTTGGTCGAAAAGCCCTCCTTGAAGATCGACCCGGCGTGCTCCGCAGGGACCCCTGCCCCATTGTCTTCGACCTCGACCAACAGCTGTTCGCCCAAATCGGTGAAGAACAGCCGTACCTTGGGTTCGCTGGCGTGGGGGCCGTTCAGTGCCGCATGGCAGGCATTATCCAGCAAATTGCCCACCACGCTCATCATGACCTCTTGCCCCGTTGCGGTCAGCGGGCAGGAGAGCGAGCTTTGTTCGTCGATTTCCAGTGCCACGCCCAGTTCACGGGCGCGGGTCAGTTTACCCAGCAGCGTGCCGCTCAGCACCGCATCGGCCACATGGCGCATCAGAAAGTTCATCTGTGCCTGGGCACGCTCGGTTTCCTGATGAATCAGGGCCAGCGCCTCCTCGATGCGCTGCAACTGCAGCAGCCCGGAAATGGTGTAGAGCTTGTTGGAGAACTCGTGGGCCTGGGCGCGCAGCATGTCCACATCGCGGCTGGCCTGGGTCAGCGCCTGGGAGAGGTCGATGATTTCCCGGCGGCTACGGAAGGTCGCCACGGCGCCTTCGATCTCGCCCTCGTGAATGATGGGCACACGGTTGACCACTACCGGGTGATCCCCCAGCCACATTTCCTGGTCGAACTCCTGTTCACCGCGTCTGAGCACCTCCAGCAGGCGGGAGTTGGGCACTACCTCGCGGATGGGCTGCCCCAACAGCACGTGCTCGTCGGGCAGCTCTAAAAAGCGGCGCGCCTGCTGGTTCACCAGGGTAATGTGGCCGTCTCGATTGACCGCCAGAATACCTTCGTGAATCGATTGCAGGATGGCTTCCTTTTCCATGGCGAGACGGGCAATTTCGTAGGGTTCGAGGCCGAGAATGATCTTCTTGAGGTGCTGCGACAGCCAATAAGCGCCGGCAAACCCGAGCACGATCATCATGGCCACCAGTATCCAGCCCAGCTTGGTGTAGCGCGCCACGTCCATGTCCACGCGATCGAGCATGAAGCCGACGGAAACCACGCCGATGATGTTGCCCTCCTCATCCCAAATCGGCGTTTTGCCGCGCATGGCGGTGCCCAGGGTGCCGGTGGCTTCGGACACGTAGGATTGACCATAGATCAGCGCTTGATCATTATCATCCCCCACCATGCGCTCGCCGATGCGCTCGGGCACCGGGTGGGAGTAGCGTATCGACTGGGCATTGCCCACTACCACGTAGCGCGCGCCCGTCTCCTGGCGTACCCGCTCGGCCAGCGGCTGAATGAAGTGGGAGGGCTCGGGCGTGGAGAAGGCATCGACGATTTGCGGCATGGCCGCCACGGTCTTGGCGACCGCCAGCGCCCGCTCGCCCATTTGATAGGTGATAATGTCGGCTTTACGGTAGTTCAGGTAGGTCCCTTGGGCCAGCAGCATACCCGCCAGCAGCAGGCCCACCAGGATCATGACCTGTAAGCGAAAGCTGCGTTTGTACCAGCGTCGCTTGGCGCGCGTGCGACGCCAGCGCTGCAGTTCGGCCAGGGTGCGTGGGCGGGGCTCGGTCATAAGGGAACTCGTGATGCGCAAGAGCGTCATTATGGCACGCACCGCCAGGCGGCGTTAGGCTTTGCGCTTTTTCACCCAGCGGCTTATATACTCCCTGCCCACCGCAACACTCAAGGAGGAGAAAAGTGCGACACCTTTCACGCTACCTGTTACTGGCCAGCTGCCCGCTCTGGGCGGGGGCTGCCGCAGCCAACCCCTTTTATGCGCCACCGCCGCCCCAGGAAGATGCGCCCATCTTCAGCGGCGACGCCGAGCTTGGTTTCAACCAGCTCTCCGGCAATACCGACAGCCGCACGCTGATCGGCAAAACACTGCTCACCTGGCTGACCGGCGACTTCACCCACTCGTTTCGGGCAGAAGTGCGCAATGTCAGCAAGGATGGCAACACCAGCGCGGAGCAGTACCTCGTGGCGGGGCGGGAGCGCTATGACTTCAACGGCCCGCATTATCTGTTTGGGTTTGCCCGCTGGGAAAAGGACCGCTTTGCGGGCTACGATCAGCAGCTCACCGCCATCGGTGGCTATGGTCGACAGATTGTAGATGGCGAGCGCCACTATCTTTCCCTGGAAGCAGGGCCCGGCTATCGCCATGACCGGCTGCGTGACGATGAGAACGAGCAACTGGGCGTGGCCTACTCGGCGCTGGACTACCGCTGGGAATTCTCCCAGTTCGCGGATCTGCGCCAGGAGATGTCGGTGGAGTATACCCATGAGAACACCACCTCGCGCTCGCTGTCGGCCCTCACGGCACGCCTGAACTCTCGGCTGTCGTTGCGCCTGTCTCATGAGATCAAGCGCAACTCCCAGCCCCCCGAAGAGGCCAGCGAGCGGACCGACCATACCACCAGCGCGTCGCTCCTCTACCGCTGGTAGCCTGACCGCCTATTGGCGCTGCTGCCCGCGGTGTGCCCAGGCGGTCATGCGCTTTTCCAGCAGCGAGAACAGCTCGTACATCACCATGGCCATGGCGCTGATCACCAGCAGCCCGGCAAATACCAGCCCCATGCGCATCTGTGAGCCCGCGCTCATCATGAGGTAGCCAATGCCCTGGTTGGAGGCCACGGTCTCGGACACCACCGTGCCCACGAAGGCCAGCGTGATGGCGATTTTCAGCGAGGCGAAGAAGTACGGCAGCGAACGCGGCAAGCCCACCTTGAGCAGCACATCGATGCGCCGTGCGCCCAGCACTCTCAGCACATCTTCCATCTCAGGCTCCAGGGTCGCCAGGCCGGTGGCCACGTTCACCACGATGGGGAAGAAGCAGATCAGGAAGGCGGTGAGTATTGCGGGCACCGAGCCGATGCCGAACCAGACCACCAGAATGGGCACGAAGGCCACCTTGGGAATGGCGTTGAACCCCACCAGCAGCGGGTAGCAGGCGTTGTACAAAAAGCGCGACGAGCCGATGCTGAAGCCCAGCAACAGCCCCACGGCAACGCCCAGGCCAAAGCCAATCAGCGTGGTCCAGAAGGTTTGCCAGGAGTGCTTGCCGATGGGCCCGGCGTAGGTCACCAGCGCCTGAACCGTGTCCAGCGCGCTGGGAAAAATAAAGCTGGGCACGTTGAACAGGCGTACCGTCACTTCCCAGATCACCACCAGCCCCGCCATGGCGATCCAGGGAGCCAGCCGCTCGGCCAGCTTGCGATTGTGGTTCATGGGCATTCCTTCAGGCGCTGCGCACTTCACCGATCTGGGCGCGCAGCGACTGCACCAGGTCAATGAACGGTTTCTGGTAGGTGGTTTCCAGCGCCCGAGGGCGAGGCAGTTCGATGGAGCGCCGCTCGATCACGCGCCCCGGACGACGGCTCATGACATAGACGGTGTCGGCCAGGAAAGCGGCTTCGCGCAGGTCATGGGTCACCAACACCACGGTAAAGCGTTGGGCTTCCCACAGGTCACGCAAGACGCACCAGAGCTCTTCACGGGTGAACGCATCCAGCGCGCCAAAGGGCTCGTCCAGCATCAGCAAGCGCGGCCGATGAATCAGCGCGCGACAGATGGACGCTCGCTGCTGCATGCCCCCCGACAGCTCCCAGGGGTACTTGTTTTCATGCTCGGCCAGGCCCACCGTCTCGAGCAGCGCCCGAGCCCAGCCTTTGAACTCTTCCCGGCGCTTGCGAAACTGCTGCCGATAGGGCTCGACGATTTCCAGCGGCAGCAGCACGTTGTCCAGAGTGGTACGCCAGGGCAGCAGGTTGGCATTCTGGAACGCCATGCCGGTGATTTTCAAAGGCCCGGTCACGGGCAGCCCATCCACCTGGATGCTTCCCTGCGTAGGGGCATGCAGGCCGGTACACAGCTTCATGAAGGTGGATTTGCCACACCCTGACGGCCCCACGAAGGCGACGAACTCGCCTTCGTGGATCGACAGGTCGATATCTTCGATGGCGTTGCCCGAGCCGTCGTACGCCAGGCTGACGTCATCGAAGCGGACGAACGCTGCCGACATCACTCCGCCTCCGGCAGCAGCATGCGCTCTTCTACCGGCGGCAGGTAGCGGGAGTCAAAGACCTGATCGGGGGATGGCAACGTGGGCAGATCGTAAGCATCCGCCACCAGTTGAATCGCCTGGCTCAACCGCTCGTCATCCACACCGCCCACGCCATATTCACGGGCATCGGGGGTATCCACCACGCTCTCCAACGCCAGCTTCAGGCGACGCGTTTCCATCTCGACATCGATCAGGCCGTCGCGGTTACGCACGTACTCGATGGCTGCTTCGGGGTCTGCCAGGGTCTCTCCCAGCGCACGGTTGAAGGCGCGCAGAAAGCCCTGCACGGCCTCGGGGTTGGCATCGGCAAAGGCATCACTGACCAGAATCGCGTTGCCGTACAGCGGGACGCCGTAGTCGGGGAACGGCATGATGGTCAGCTCGTCTTCGCTCATGCCGCGCTCTTCCAGGTTGAGCAGGCTGGTGAAGTAGAAGCCGGTGATGGCATCGACATCGCCCCGGGTCAGCAGGGTTTCGCGTAGCGCAGGGTCGACGTTTTGCCACGCCACCGCGTCGGCCTCCAGCCCATTGGCAGCGGCAAAGATGCCCCAGGCGCGATAGCCGGTGTCGAAGGCCGGGGCGGCGATGGTCTTGCCTGCCAGGTCAGCGGGGCTCTCGATGCCGCTCTCCTTGCGCGCAAACACCGCCGCGGGCGTGCCGTCATAAACGATATAGACGCCCTTGATGCCGGGGCCTTCCGGGTTTTCCGCAAGGAATTCGACCAGCGCGTTGAGATCGCCAAAGCCCATCTCATAGGCGCCCGAGGCCACCCGGTTCACCGCCCCTGCAGAGCCGCTTCCCGAATCGATCTGAACCTGCAGACCTTCTTCGGCGAAGTAGCCTTTTTCCGCCGCCATCAGAAACGGCGCTGCCGGGCCTTCGAAACGCCAGTCCAGCTGGAAGCGAATCGAGGTCGTCTCGGCAGCAGCGCCGAGCGGCATCATCAGCACCGCGCCAAATAGCGCTAGCGGAAACAAAGGGGAACGGGCAGTACGGGAACGGATCAGCATGGCAGTGAGCACCTTGTATACAAAGTTGAAGAGGCTCTGCAGCAACACTGCCATCTTTTGCTTTTTACTGTTCATTCATGCGCTTAGATAAGCGAACGGGTCCCTCATTGCGCCAGAAAGTGCCAAAATGGTGCGCACCACACCCATCTCGCACCATTAGAAAACATTTTGGCCAAATCGTTAGACTTTGGTCTAACCCGACGGTATACTGTGCTCAGTTTCCTGTCCTCGCGCCATTCATTGAATGGCGCTTTTTTTTGGTTCTGGCGGTGGCGGTGCTCGCCCCTTTGGCGACGACCGTCTGGTTCACGCTGCTGGGCGGTACCGGCATTTACTACCAATTGACCGACGTGATCGATATCACCGAGGCACTCGAAAACTTCCAGTTCGACGTGGCTACCCTCACCGTGGCCCAGGCACTGCCTGGCGGCACCTGGATGGCCATGGCCATCTTGCTGCTGACCACCATCTTCGTGGCCGCAAGCGGCTTATGCCATGGCGCGAGAGCAAGGGCTCATCGACTGATCTCGGCTTACAAGCCTTGCAGCAGCCGTAGAATCACCTGCGGCTGCTGGTTGACCTGAGCCAGCATGGAGATGCCGACCTGCTGCAACAGCTGGGCACGAATCAGGTTGGAAACTTCCTGCGCGTAATCGGCGTCCTGGATGCGTGACTGGGCGGCAGAGGTGTTGATGATGTTGGTATTGAGCCCGTCGATCACGCTTTCGAAGCGGTTCTGCACGGCGCCCAGGTAGCTGCGCTGGCGGTCGACCAGCTTCATGGCTTCATCCACCACGTCCATGGGCTTGCCGGTGGCCGTGCCATCGTCCAGCACGCTAAAACCTTCCAGACCAAGCGCCTGAAGCCCCATGGCGGAAAAACGAATGCCAATCACATCCCCCGCATTGGCACCCACCTGAATGTTCAGGGTCCGATCTGCGTTGATCAGAGGAATGCCGTTGAAGTTACTCTGCTCAGTGACACGGGTGATCTCTTCCAGGCGCTGATCGATTTCCAGCTGAATAGAGGCCAAATCTTCGGAAGAGTTGGTGCCGTTGAGGGCTTGAACGCTCAGCTCACGGATACGTTGAAGGTTGTCGTTGATCTGGTTCAGCGAGCCTTCCGCCGTTTGCACCATGGAAATGCCATCGTTGGTGTTACGAATGGCCTGGGTCATGCCTCGAATCTGCGCGCCCATGCGATTGGCAATGGCCTGACCAGCGGGGTCGTCCTTGGCGCTATTGATACGCAAGCCGGAAGACAGGCGCTGCATGGAGGTCTGCATGGCCTGCTGGCTCGTACGCAAATTGTTCATCACCAGCAGCGACGTGATGTTGGTCGCAAGGCTAAGCACGGGCATGACCTCGAAAGTAAACGCGCAGGGCACGATTAGCGTAATTATCGGCCGCCCCCCCGAAAACGTGAGGCCTGTCGCATCAATTATGTCGGACAGGGCCCGCACTGATTAGCGAGCGCCCGCTGTCGGCTAGCACGGCATCGACTGGGCCACGCACGTAGTCGTGCTGAAAATAGCTTTCGTCCACTATCTCGCCATCCCAGGCCACGATGTCCAAATCCATGGTACGTGGCCCCGACTTGATCAGCCCACGCACGCGTCCCAGGCGATGCTCGACATCCTTCAAATAGGCCTTGAAGGCGCGCCGCTCCAGCGTGGTGCGAACCACCAGCGCAGCATTGAGAAAGTCGGGCTGCTGCTGAAAGCCAACCGGCGCCGTACGAACAGCCTCCGAGTGGGCGACCAGCTCACACTCGCTGCTCAAAATGTCCAGTGCTCGGGCAAAATGGTGCTCGGGTTCGATATTGGAACCCAGTGAAATCACGCACTCATGATGCATGGTGTCAGTCGCTCCATGTGACGACGTTGATGGCATAGCAGCATTCCATATAAAAACCGTGATGGGGTAACCAGTTCAGGACACTGTCGAACCGCCATGGCACTCCAAAAAATAGCTCACTCAGGCTTTCTACAGAGTAAACCGCCACGCATTTCGTTCAAGCTCTGTACAATTTATTGACAAACGCTGCGCTCACGCAGAAAGTCAGCTGACCACCCAATAATAATCTTCCGTATAGGGAGCAACCCATGGGAAACCCTGCTGCACTCGTCACCGGTGGCGCCACCCGCCTTGGCCGCCACTTTTCCGAAGCGCTGGCCGACAAGGGCTTCGATATCGCGCTGCATGTCAACAGCTCGCGAACCGAGGCCGAAGAGGTCGCGGAACGCATCCGGAGCAAGGGGCGAGATTGCGAGATCTTGCCCTGCAACTTTCTGGAAGACCCGCTGGACGCGTTGATTGCCCACGCCAAGGCTCGTTTCCCAGGGCTTTGCGTACTGCTCAACAGCGCCAGTGCCTATGAGCCTGCACCCATCGCCCAGACAAACCTGGCCATGCTGGAGACCCAGTTTCGGGTCAATATGTTCACCCCGCTGCTATTGACGCGCCACTTTGCCGAGGTGGTCAAACACGGCCAGGTCATCAATATCATCGACAACAAGGTGGCTTACCATCAGTACCCTTATGCGGCCTACCTGCTATCCAAGAAAAGTCTGGCAGACATGACGCGCATGGCGGCGCTGGAGTTTGCACCTCGCCTACGCATCAATGGCATCGCCCCTGGCGTCGTGCTGCCCGCATCACAGCGCACCAGCGACTATGTTCAGTGGCGCATCGAGGGTATTCCTGCCGATCACCAGGGAAGCCCAGCGCATCTCGTACAAGCCTTGTACTACTTGCTGGACAACGACTTCGTGGTGGGCCAGGTGCTGTTCGTGGACGGCGGGGAGTCCATCAACCTGGTGGGACGTCACTCAGAAAATTATCCGGGCGAGTGAGCCTGGCAGACTCTGCGCATACGACAAGGCCGCCCGAAGGCGGCCTTGTCGCTGATGCGGCGAGGATCACACTTCCTCATCGTCGGGCTTGTGGTGCTCAGCCTCTTGCTGACTCGGTGCTTTTCCACGACGAGGGTGATGGCGGTCATCCACTTCGAGCTCTGCTCGTTTGGGCTGCCCTGCCGGGCTACCATCGATGGTGAAGTCCTGTTTCATGACACGCAGGTTGGCAGGCGGCGCAGAGCCGGACTTGTCCTGCCCGAAGTACAGGGTGGTATGCGGGAACGGAATCTCGATACCCGCCGAGTCGAAGCGCATTTTGACGAGGCGATTGTACGCCCGGCCAACGCCCCACTGGTCACCCGGCGTGGTCTTGATGACCACACGGATATTGACCGAGCTATCGGCCAGCGCGGTGACGCCCGCCACGGTCATGTCTGCCAGCAGCTTGTGACCATGCTCTTCGCTGGCCTTGAGGTCTTCGAAGGCCAGCTGGAGCTGAGCAATGGCATCGTCGATGTTCTCGCGGTAGGCAATACCGTATTCGCCCACGTGATTACCGTACTCACGCATGTAGTTGGAGACCGTATCCACACTGGAGAACGGCACGATATGGTAGGTGCCGGAAAGGTCGCGAATACCCACCGAACGTATGCTCAACCGCTCAGCAGTGCCGGTAATACCGCCTACGGTCACGACATCGCCAGTATTCATGGCGTTTTCGACCTGGATGAAGACGCCGGTGATGACATCCTGCACCAGTCTCTGGGCACCGAAACCGATCGCCAGACCCAGCACACCGGCACCGGCAATCAGCGGCCCGATGTTGATGCCGATCTCCGACAGAACGATCATGCCGGTAATGGTCACCATGGCAATGGCCAGTGCATTACGGAACAGGCTAAGCAGCGTCTTGGCACGCGCCGAGGGCTCCCCGTCGCCCGTCTCGGGGTTCAGCTTGTGCTCGATCAGGCTTGCCAGCCCCAGCCATACGCCCAGCGATACGATCAGAATGACCGCCACGCTGATCAGGTTGCCCACCAGGTTGGCACCGCGCTCGGAAGCGTACCAGGCGGCGAGATTGAACGCTCCCCAGGCATCCAGCACCACCATGATCACAGCCACGACAATGATGGTGCGCAGCACGCGCAGGGCATTGGGCACGTAGCTGTTCAGGCGCGCTTCCAGCAGCGGCAGCTTGCGCCGCAGGTCATCCGACAGCTGAATACGACGGCCGATGGTCTGGGTGAGGAAGGTGGACAGCAGCAGCCCCACCACCACCGCCACCAGCGTTTTCAGCGTGGCCATGAGCACGAAGGGCAGCGCATCGCCCGGGCGGGTCAGGGTCAGTACGAACACCATCAGGAAGTAGAGCAGAGCAAACAGGTGCCACGTACGAGCGAACAGGTGCAGCGAGACACGACTGGCCATCAGCGTCGAACGGTCGCCCATCAGGTTCAGGTTATTCCGCAGTCGAACACGGTTCTTCAGCACCACCGCCACGGCATAGACGAAGGCCAGCAGCATGATGAAGGTGCCCACGGCCTGCCCCAAGGTCGGGGCCAGGTAATAGTTGACCAGCGGTACGACCACCATCAGGCCATAGCCCACCATACCGATCAGGCGGGCGATCCAGCGATTCCAATAGGAGGCTTCCTGGGCAGAAATATGCAGCAGCCGCAGTCCCTCATAGCGGGAGGAGAACAGCATGCGCACTGCCGCCTTGAGCAGCTCGATGATCAGGAACGCGTTCAGGAACAGCGAGGCCCGGGTAGACAGCTCGCCCGTTTCGCCCACCGCAAACGTGGCGATCAGATTGCCGCCCACGTAGGCCAGCGCCACCAGCAGCACATCTACTACCGCGGCAAGCGCCACGCATAGCACGAGACGCAGCACCGGGGTCAGGTTGCCACCGGCCAACGACCAGGCACTGAGCTTGGTAAACAGCGTCTTGGCGAGACGACGGAAGGTAAAGAACAGGGCAAACGTGGCAATGATGACAATGCCGAGATTGATCGCGGCATTGGTGAAGTCGGCCATATTGAAGGTGCCGCCCCCCTGCCCCGTGAACAGGTTGCCGACGATCGAGACGGCCTGCTCTAGCTGCCCACCCACATCGCTCACCGTGCGGCTGGTCAACTCTGCCAGCTGGCGCGGCAGCGAGACGTCTTCAGGAGAGACATTGCCACCGGCAGCCGCGGCTTCCGGGGAGAGCTCGTTGGCCAGTGCGGGAGGTAGCGCCGATGCCTGATGGCGCAGCAGCTCAATCAGCTCCTGGCGAGCCTGCTCATCTTCCAGCAAGTCCGCCAGCGCAGAATACGAGGGCGGCTGCTCGGCACTCGTATTCGACGCTTCATTGTCAGCGCCTAGCGTGGTTTGCGCCATGGCTGGCCCGGCCAGCAAGGCGAACAGCGTCAGCATCCAGACGCCTAGCCAAGGTAGTAAACGTAGTGACGTCACACCATAACCTCCCTTTGGGTGAGTTTTTGCGATCCTGCGACTTGCCAAGAACCTGTCTATGCGTGCCCGCACAGACACGTCCACACAGAATAGTGCATCCATCAGGAATGCAAACCTGACATAACATACGCTAGGATAACATGCCTGACTGCCAGAGAGGTTATCGCGACTGCTTTCGGTGCACCAACGAAAACACCCTCGCGCAGTTTTCAGGCAATCGCATAGCAGTGCCTTATTGGCAGTAAGGGGCCAGCCACTGCTGGGCCATGACGATCAACAGCGCATAGCGCGCGCCCTTGGCCAGCACGATCCAAAGCAGCGCCCGCCACCAGGCCAAGCGCATGACGCCGGCCAGGACGGTGAGCGGGTCGCCCACCACCGGTAACCACGAGAACAGCAGGCTGTACTCACCAAAGCGATGGTACCAACGCTCTGCGCGGGCCAACCCTTGCGGTGATGCAGGGAACCAGCGACGGTCCTGAAACTGGCGGGCATAGCGGCCCATGGCCACGTTGATCACGCTGCCCAGCGTATTGCCCGCCGTGGCGACCAGCCACAACCCCAGCGCGGGCTCACCCAGGCACCAGAGCCTGGCCAGCCACACTTCAGAGCCGCCCGGCAGTAGTGTGGCACTGGCTAGTGCCACCCAAAACAGACTAAACATGAGCAATCATCGGCAATTAACGAGGCCGCTGGCCACCCATTTGCAGGGTGATGTCGTCGGCCGTGCGACGCACCAGCGCCCCCAACGCCAGCAGGCGATCTTCTGGAATGCGCGCCATGGGCCCGGAAACGGAAATGGCCGCCAAGGGGGTGGCGTGCTCATCGAAAATACACGCGGCCACGCAGTGCAGGCCAATGGCGTGCTCTTCACGGTCACAGGCAAAGCCCTGGGCACGAATGGCGGCCATTTCCGCCAACAGCGAATCGACCTGATAGCGCGTGTTTTCCGTGACGCGCGCCAGCTCATACCCGCCTGCCAGCAGCGCGTTGCGCTCCTCTTCGCTCATCCAGGCCAGCAGCGCCTTGCCTACCCCAGAGGCGTGCAGCGGTGCCCGCGACCCCAGCCGCGTGATCATGCGCATCATTTGCGGCGATTCGTTCTGGGCCAAAAACACCGCCGTGGCGCCATCGCGAATGCCCAGGTTGGCCGTTTCGCCGGTCTCTGCCGTCAGGCGGCGCAAAAACGGACGGCTTTTCGCCACCACGTCGCGGGCTTCCAGAAAGCTGTTGCCAATGCGGAAGGTTTTCACGTCGATGCGCCACAGGCCTTGCTCGCTCTCCTGGGTGACGAACCCCTGGCTTTGCAGTGCCTGAAGTAGCCGGTGGGTCGTGGAAGGCGCCAAGTCTGCCTGTTCGGCGAGCTCCGAGAGCGCCAGCCCCAGCGGGCTGGCCGCCAGGTATTCGAGCAGCGTGAGGCCGCGTACCAACGATTGGCTATGCCCGCCGCTGGCTTTGGTGGCTCCCGCCGGACGTCCGACTGACCTGCGCTTTACTTCACTCACCTGGCACTCTCCTGAGGGCGCGTTAACATTCATAAATCAGCAGGATAACGCGCCCCGGCGGCCATGTCGCGTTTACGGAAACAAATTCCACCAATGGATCGCTAGCGGTGCCGCCAGACCGGCGGGCGTTTTTCGATAAACGCATCGATGCCCTCGACCACGTCCTCAGCCAGCATGTTGCAGGCCATGGTGTCTCCGGCAAAGGCGTAGGCTTCTTCCAACGGCATCGCCAGCTGGCGCGCAAACATGGCTTTACCGGTGCGCACCGCCACCGCACTCTTGGCACAGATGCTCGATGTGAGCGCCTCCACTGCCGAGTCCAGCGTTCCCTCTTCTGCGACGCGGTTGATCAACCCCCACTCCGCCGCCTGGTCGGCGCTGATGAAGTCGCCGGTCAGCAGCATCTCCATGGCTCGCTTACGCGGTACGTTGCGCGACAGCGCTACGGCCGGGGTCGAGCAGAACAGGCCGACATTGATACCGGAGACCGCAAAACGCGCGCTGCTGGCCGCCACGGCCAGATCGCAGCTGGCAACGAGCTGGCAGCCCGCGGCGGTGGCGATCCCCTGCACCTTGGCAATCACCGGTACGGGGAAGTGAACGATGGTTTGCATCACCTTGCCACAGCGAGCGAACAGCGCCTGGTAATAGGCCTGCTCGGAGTGCGCGCGCATCTGCTTCAAATCATGCCCCGCGCAGAACGCTCGGCCATTGGCGGCCAGTACCACGCAGCGTACCTGGTCATCCTGGGCGATCTCGTCCAGCGCCGTTTGCAGCGCTTCCAGCATGGCTTCCGAAAGCGCATTGAAGCGCTCCGGCTGGTTGAGCGTGAGGGTGACGACGCCGTCCTGCGCGGTGCGCAGCAGGCAGTCGTCGAGGGAAGCAACGTGTGAAGAGGGCATGGCAGGCTCCTGAGCAAAACGTGCTGCTCAGTTTAGCGGCTGCCCGGCGCGCTGATCGCTCACTACGACCAAAGTGGCCTCTTGCAAGGCAAGCGGCCACGGGGTCGGGTTACGCTTTGTCGTGGGCCGCCTGGCGGGGGTTGTAGCCCAGCGGATGGGGTTCACCGCGGGCCTTGGCCAGCTCGATCTGGCGCTGGCGTTCGCGGGCAGCGGCGCGGGTCTTCTCGGGCAGCGAGTCGATGCAGTGCGGGCAGCTGATGCCGGGCTCGTAGGCCGACGACTGCATGTCTTCCTGAGAGATCGGCATGCGGCAGGCGTGGCACTGCTCGTGCTCGCCCTCGGTGAGATCATGGCGCACGGTGACGCGGTTATCGAACACGAAGCACTCGCCGCGCCACAGCGACTGCGATTCCGGCACCTTTTCCAGGTAATTGAGCACGCCGCCCTTCAAGTGGTAGACCTCTTCGAAGCCCTCTTTCAGCATGAAGCTGGAGGCTTTCTCGCAGCGAATGCCGCCGGTGCAGAACATCGCCACCTTCTTGTGCTGCTCCGGGTTGTAGTGCTGGCGCACGTACTCGGGAAACTCGCGGAACGTGGTGGTCTTGGGGTCGACCGCGCCTTCGAAGCTGCCAATCGCGACTTCGTAGTCGTTACGGGTATCGATCACCAGCACTTCCGGGTCGGAGATCACGTCGTTCCAGTTTTCCGGCTCGACGTAAGTGCCCACGGTGTCGTTGGGGTCGATGCCCGGCACGCCCAGCGTCACGATCTCCTTTTTCAGCTTCACCTTGGTGCGGTAGAACGGCGGCTCGTCGCAGAAGGACTCTTTATGGTCGATATCGGCCAGGCGCGGGTCGGCGGTCAGCCAGGCCAGCAGCGCATCGATGCCTTCACGGCTGCCGGCCACGGTGCCGTTGATGCCCTCTTTGGCCAACAGCAGCGTGCCTTTGACGCCATTGGCCAGCATGGTCTGGTGCAGCGGCTCGCGCAGCGCTTCGAAGTCGTTCAGGGTGACAAATTTGTACAGCGCAGCCACCACGATGGGCGGTGTGGAAGTGGGGGTCGTCATGCAGTGCTCCTGGTAGTCGCCCTCGCAAAGGGCGGACCGGGTGAATAATCCCGCGCATGATAGCAAAAAGCGCGCCGCGCGTGCATCTGCACGCACCTGCCAGCCACCCTCCTGACGGCCCTCAATCGTCGATTATTTCGACGCCATCATTGAGAAAGCTTCACCCCACGCAGGGCGCTCTCGGTCGTATAGTAGGCAACATAGAGTAGGCAACATAGAGTAGGCAACAACCTGACTGATCAACGAGGTACCGTTCATGAAGATTCGTCGTTCCAACGAGCGCGGCTATGCAGACCACGGCTGGCTGCGCTCGTACCACACCTTTTCGTTTGCCAATTACATGGACCCTGAGCACATGGGCTTTCGTGCCCTGCGGGTCATCAATGAAGACCGGGTCGCCCCGGGCCACGGCTTTGGCGCCCACCCCCACCGGGATATGGAGATCATCTCCTACGTGCTCGAAGGTGAGATGGAGCACAAGGACAACATGGGCAACGGCGAGGTCATGCGCCCCGGCGACGTACAGCGCATGTCAGCGGGCACAGGGGTAGTGCATAGCGAGTTCAACCACTCCCAGCAAAACGGCCTGCACTTTTTACAAATATGGATCCAGCCAGCCCAGCGGGGCATCGCGCCCAGCTACGAGCAGAAGGCCTTCCCCTCGGCCGAACGCCAAGGCCAATGGCGCCTGGTCGCGTCGCAGAGCGGCCGAGAAGGGTCAGTGAGCGTCAATCAGGACGTCAATCTGTACGCCAGCCTGCTGAGCGCGGGTGATCAGCTGGCGGCGCCGCCCTCCCGTTATGCCTGGCTGCATGTGGTGAAAGGGACCATCGAGGTGAACGGACAAACCCTGCGCACCGGCGACGCGGTGGCTTTCAACCCAGGCGAGGACTTTGCAGTGGCAGGCAGCGAGGCCAGTGAAGTCCTGCTGTTCGACCTGGCCTGATACGCAAAACGGCCCTTTCGGGCCGTTTTGTGACGCTGCGCGGGTCGGTAATATCAGCTGTTCTGCGCCGAGTAGAGAACGCGAATCTTCAGCGTATGCTCTACCTTTTTCAGGGCTTCCAGCGCCTGCGGGCCATAGGCCTTGTCGACGTCGATGACCACGTAGCCCACCTTGTCGTTGGTCTGCAGGTACTGGCCGGAGATGTTGATGCCGTTCTCCGACAGCACGCGGTTGATCTGCGACAGCACGCCGGGCACGTTGTCGTGGATGTGCAGCAGACGGTGTTTGTCCGGATGGGCAGGCAGCGCCACTTCGGGGAAGTTGACCGACGTCACCGTGGTGCCGTTATCCGAGTAGGTGATCAGCTTTTCGGACACTTCGATACCGATGTTCTCCTGCGCTTCCAGCGTCGAGCCACCGATATGCGGCGTCAGGATCACGTTGTGCAGGCCACGCAGCGGGCTCTGGAACTCTTCATCGTTGCCCTTCGGCTCGACCGGGAAGACGTCGATGGCGGCACCGTTCAGCTTGCCAGACTTCACGGCATCGGCCAGCGCTTCGATCTCGACCACACTGCCCCGGGCGGCGTTGATCAGGATCGCACCATCCTTCATGGCAGCGATTTCCTTCGCCCCCATCATCCAGCGGGTAGAGGGCAGGTCCGGCACGTGCAGGCTGACCACGTCCGAACGACCCAGCAACTCCTCCAGGCTGGCGACCTGGCTGGCATTACCCATGCCTAGTTTGGTGATCACATCGTAGTAGATCACGTTGAAGCCCAGTGACTCCGCCAGCACCGACAGCTGAGCACCAATGCTGCCATAGCCCACGATACCCAGCGTCTTGCCGCGCGCCTCATGGGAGTTCTTGGCCGATTTCAACCAGCCCCCCTGGTGCGCCAACGCGTTTTTCTCGGGAATGCCACGCAGCAGCATGATGGCTTCCGCCAGCACCAGCTCGGCCACCGAGCGAGTGTTGGAGTACGGCGCATTGAAGACTGCGATACCGCGCTTGAGCGCCGCATCCAGGTCGACCTGATTGGTCCCGATACAGAAACAGCCCACGCTGACCAGTTTCTCGGCGGCATCGAACACGCGCTCCGTCAACTGCGTCCGGGAGCGAATGCCGAGGAAGTGAACATCACGGATCTTCTCGATCAGTGCCTCTTCATCCAGCGATGTAGAGAGAGACTCGATGTTTTCGTAACCCGCGTTGTGAAAATTGTCCACCGCGCTTTGGTGGACGCCCTCGAGTAGCAGGATCTTGATCTTGCTCTTTTCCAGGGACGTTTTGGCCATGGCTGAATCAACCTCTATGGTCGGCGGCAGGCGCCGTGTATCGGTTCACGGAAGGCCCGTATGGTAGCACAGCCCCCGCCTTTCTCAGCGCTCCCGGATGATGAAAAGTCTGCGTTTTGAAGATGAACCCGGCACACGTCGAGGAATCCCGCCAGCGGGAGGCAGACGCCACCCCCTTGCCTCGGTGTATACTGTGCGTTTATTTGACTGGCATCCGGCCACTTTCGCCGCCCGCACCGAGCACAGGGCCCACGACAAACGGTAGGCATTGACCATGAGCACCCCTCCCCAAGATTTTGCTGCCACGGTGACCGAGCTTGAAACCATCGTGGAACGCCTGGAGTCAGGCGAACTCTCACTGGAAGATGCCCTGACCGCCTTCGAGCAGGGCGTGCGGCTCACGCGCGATGCCCAGCAGCGCCTCGACAGTGCCGAGCTGAAAGTGCGCGCGCTCAGCGAAGCCGCCGAAGGCAAGCTGGACGTGGCTCCCTTCCATGCTGCACCAGAGCCGTCAGCTGCTCAGGGACACGACGACAGCGAGGAAACGCCTCCATGGTAACGGCCCACGACACACCGCTGGTCACGCTGCGCCGCGCCAGCAACGCCCGCGTCGATGCCACCCTGGCGGCGCTGTTCGAGTCTCGGCCCGCCGTCGAGGCGCGCCTGGAGGCAGCCATGCGCCACGGCCTGCTGGTGGGCGGCAAGCGCCTGCGCCCGCTGTTGGTCTATCTGGCGGGGCGCTCCCTGGGAGCAGAAGACGACGCCCTGGACGCCCCCGCGGCGGCCATCGAGCTGATCCACGCCTACTCGTTGATCCACGACGACCTGCCCGCCATGGATGACGACGACCTGCGTCGTGGCCAGCCCACGGTGCACAAGGCCTACGACGAAGCCACGGCCATTCTGGCAGGCGACGCCCTGCAGGCGCTGGCCTTTGAAGTCATGGCCAGCCGCCCGCACCCGCGCCTGGCTGCACTGGTATCTACCCTGGCGGTGGCCGCTGGCCGCGATGGCATGGTGGCCGGCCAGGCGCTGGACCTGGCAGCCGTGGGTGGCCATCCCGATGTCGAGGCACTGGCTCACATGCACGCCCACAAGACCGGCGCGCTGATCGTGGCGGCGGTCCGGATGGGTGGGCTGATCGCCGTCGAGGCCGACGACCCACGCCTGGCGGCACTGATTCGCTATGCGCGGGCCATTGGTCTAGCCTTCCAGATTCACGACGACATTCTCGACGTCACCGGAGACACCGCCACGCTGGGCAAAACCTCCGGTGCCGACGCTGCCCGCGCCAAGCCCACGTATCCCAGCCTGCTCGGGCTGGCGGGCGCCCAGCAAAAAGCGAACGCATTGATCGACGAGGCCATTGCTGCGCTCGCCCCGCTTGGCGAGCCCGCCGCGCCCCTGGCCGATCTTGCCCATTACATGATCGAGCGCGACCACTAACGATGCCTTTCACAACATACCCATGAAAACATGCCGCCTATGAAGCTGTTCGACGAGATACCCCGCGAGCGCCCGGCGACGCCGCTGCTCGACTCCTTTGACCACCCCGCGGCCCTGCGAGCCATGAGTCCTGGCCAGCTGGCGCAGCTGGCCGACGAGCTGCGCGCCTATCTGCTGTATAGCGTCGGTGTCACCGGCGGCCACTTTGGCGCAGGGCTCGGCGTGGTGGAACTCAGCGTGGCCCTGCACCACGCCTTTCACACCCCCAGGGACCGCCTGGTATGGGACGTAGGCCACCAGGCCTACCCCCACAAGATTCTCACCGGCCGCCGTGAAGCCATGCTCGGCATCCGCCAGCACGGCGGCCTGGCCGCGTTCCCCCGCCGCGCCGAATCCGAGTACGACACCTTCGGCGTTGGTCACTCCAGCACCTCGATCTCGGCGGCGCTCGGCATGGCCCTGGCCGCCCAGGCACAAAACGACCCGCGCCGCGTATGTGCCATCATCGGCGATGGCGCGCTCACCGCGGGCATGGCCTTCGAAGCGCTGGCCCACGCCGGGCACGTCAACGCCAACATGCTAGTGGTGCTGAACGACAACGAGATGTCGATCTCCGAGAACGTCGGCGGTATCGCCACCTATCTGGCGCGGATGCTCTCCAGCAAGCCTTACCTGAAAATGCGCGAAGAGGGCAAGAAAGTGCTCTCGCACCTGCCCGGCGCGCTGGAGTTTGCCAAGCGCACTGAAGAGCACATGAAGGGCATGGTGAGCTCCGCAACGCTCTTCGAAGAGATGGGCTTTCACTACGTGGGCCCCATCGACGGCCACGACCTGGACGCGCTGACCCAGACCCTACGCAACCTGCGTGATCAGAAAGGCCCCCAGTTTCTGCATATCAAGACGGTCAAGGGCAAAGGGTTCCTGCCGGCAGAGGCCGACCAGATTGGCTATCACGCCATTACCAAGCTGGAAAAAGTGCCCGCGTCCAGCGCGCCCCCGGTGAAGCCCCCCGCTGCGCCCAAGAAGAAGTACTGCAATGTGTTTGGTGACTGGCTGTGCGACATGGCCGCCGCCGACCCGCGCCTGATGGGCATCACTCCCGCCATGGGCGAAGGCTCGGATCTGATTCGCTTTGCGCAGACCTACCCCGAACGCTATTTCGACGTGGCGATTGCCGAACAGCACGCGGTCACCCTGGCCGCGGGCATGGCCTGCGAGGGCATGAAGCCCGTCGTCGCCATCTACTCGACCTTTCTGCAGCGTGGCTACGACCAGTTGATCCACGACGTGGCCGTGCAGGACCTGGATGTCACCTTCGCCATCGACCGAGCAGGCCTGGTGGGAGAAGACGGCCCGACGCACCACGGCAGCATGGACCTGTCGTTCCTGCGCTGCGTGCCCGGCATGGTGATTCTGGCCCCCGCCGATGAAGCAGAGTGCCGCGCCATGCTCAGCGCCGCCTACCACCACCCGGGCCCGGCCGCCGTTCGCTACCCCCGTGGCACCGGCCCCGGCGTGGCCATTCCAGACCATCTGGAGCCCATGGCGATTGGCCAGGCCGAGGTTCGTCGCACCAGCACCAGCGACGGCATGCGCATCGCTCTGCTGGCCTTTGGCAGCATCAATGGTGCCGCCGCCGAGGTGGCCGAGAAGCTCAATGCAACGCATATCAACATGCGCTCCATCAAGCCGCTGGATCGCGACGCCGTGCTGCACGCCGCCGACGAGCACGAGCTGCTGGTCACGCTGGAGGAGAACGTGATTGCAGGCGGCGCGGGCAGCGCGGTGAATGAGCTGCTCCACGCCGAAGGCGTTCAGGTCGAAGTCCTGAACCTGGGCTTGCCGGACAGCTTCGTCGAACACGGCACCCCCGCCGAGCTGCTGCGCGACTGCGGCCTGGATGCCGCCGGCATCGAAGCGGCCATTCGTTCGCGCCTGCCGTCGCCTTGAGCCTTCTGACTAACTTGTTGAGACCGTTATGCTTTTTTTGATGATTCTGTTTGGTTTGATCGGCCTTGCCAGCGGCGGCCCCGTGGGTCTGCTGGTGGGGGCGGGTCTGGGCTGGTGGTTGGCACGCCAGCTGGGGCGCCGTTTGAATGCCGCCCGCACGCGCTTGCAGGAAGGCTTCCTGGAGTCGATCTTTTCGGTGATGGGCTGCCTTTGCCAGGCCGATGGCAAGGTCACGCCAGGTGAGCTGAGCGTGGCCGAAAAGCTGTTCGACCAGATGCGCTTGCAGGGCGAGCACCGCGCCAAGGCGCGGGCCGCCTTCGAACGGGGCCGTGCCGACGACTTCGACCTGGAGGCCGAGCTGGCCAAGGTCAATCGCCTGACCCAGCGTCAGCCCATTTTGCGCCAAGTATTTTTGCAGGTTCAGCTCAGCGCGATTGCCGCCGACGGGGTCCTGCACCCCGCCGAGCATGAGATGATTCTGCGCGTGGCGCGGGGCGTTGGCTGCAGCGAGGCCGAAGTACAGCAGATCGAAGCCATGCTGCATGGCGCGGCGGCCAACTCTCAAGGCGCCAGCGAGGAAGCTCTGAAGGATGCCTATCGCGTACTGGGCGTGGCCGAAGACGCCAGCGATGCCGAGATCAAGAAAGCGTATCGTCGCCTGATGAGCCAGAATCACCCGGACAAGCTGGCGGGCAAGGGGCTTCCGGAGAGCATGCGCGAGGTGGCGCAGGCCCGCACCAGCGAGATTGGCAATGCCTACGAGCGCATCCGTGCAGCGCGGGGCCAGTAGCCCCGTGACAGGCGTTCAGGCAGTGGCTACAGTGAAGGCTTCACGGTACTGCCTGGAGCCGCCCCATGATCACCCTTTATAGCTTCCCCAACTCCCGCTCGCTGCGTGCCGCCTGGACGCTGGAAGAGCTGGGCCTGGCGTACCAGTGCCACCACGTAGCCCTGGACCAGGGCGCTGGCCCGTGCCGCAGAGAAGGAGCAGGCCGCCAAAGGGTAAGCGCTACCCCTTGCGCTCGATATCCACATCGCTGGCCTGGGTGAAGTCATCCAGTGCCATCATGTGGCCCAGCTTGCCCGCCTTGGTGGCCAGGTACTGCTCGTTATGCGGGTTGAGGCCGGTGGTGATGGGCTGACGCTCCACCACGTTGACCCCATCGCGGGTGAGCGCATCGACCTTGCGGGGGTTGTTGGTCATCAGCTTAAGGGCCGTAACGCCCAGATGCTCGAGCATCGGCACGCAGAGATCATAACGGCGCATGTCGGCACCGAAGCCGAGCTGCTCGTTGGCCTCCACGGTATCCGCCCCCTGGTCCTGCAAGTGGTAGGCGCGAATCTTGTTGAGCAGGCCAATACCGCGCCCCTCCTGACGCAGGTAGAGCAGCACCCCGCGACCTTCGCTGGCAATGCGCTTGAGGGCTTCCTGCAGCTGGTAGCCACAGTCGCAGCGCATGGAAAACAGCGCATCGCCCGTCAGGCACTCGGAGTGCACCCGCCCCAGCACCGGCGCGCCATCGCTCACATCGCCCAGGGTGAGCGCAATATGGTCTTTCCCCGTGGCATCGTCTTCGAAGCCATGCATGGTGAACGTGGCCCAGGGGGTGGGCAGCCGGGAAGCGGCGATGAAGCGAATGGTCACGGATTACCTCACAGATGAACCAGGCCAGTTATCCACATCAGTGTTGGCAAGTGGGCGCATAGTCTAACAGGAAGTGGCGCAAGCCTCACGGATTGGCCGGGGTGCGACGATGTTGGCCAGCCAACAGGCGCCACCGCTGCCCAACTTCACGTACAATTCCTATCGTCGGATGTGCTGACTCCCTTACAATGCGGGCAAATTTTCCAAGAGCAAGTGTTTATGACCACCACACCTTTGCAGAACGACCGTTTTCTTCGCGCGCTGGCGCGCCAGCCTGTCGACCGCACTCCGGTGTGGATGATGCGTCAAGCGGGCCGTTACCTGCCCGAGTACCGCGCCAGCCGCGCCGATGCGGGCAGCTTCATGGACCTGTGCCGCAATCATGACCTGGCCTGTGAAGTCACCCTGCAGCCGCTGGAGCGCTACCCGCTCGACGCCGCCATCCTGTTCTCGGACATTTTGACCATCCCCGATGCCATGGGGCTGGGCCTGTACTTCGAAACCGGCGAAGGTCCCAAATTCAAGAAGACCGTACGCACCGCCGAAGAAGTCGCCGCGCTCACCGTGCCCAATGCCGAGCGCGACCTGGACTACGTGATGCGGGCGGTCTCCACGATTCGCCGTGAGCTCAACGGCCGTATGCCGCTGATCGGCTTTTCCGGCAGCCCCTGGACGCTGGCCACCTACATGGTAGAAGGCGGCTCCAGCAAGGACTTCCGTCACCTGAAGACCATGCTGTACGACACGCCCGACACCATGCACCAGTTGCTGGACACCCTGGCGCAAGCGGTCACCGACTACCTGAACGCTCAGATTCGCGCAGGCGCTCAAGCCGTACAGATTTTCGATACCTGGGGCGGCGCGCTGTCCACACCGGCCTACCTGGAGTTCTCGCTGCGCTACATGGAGCAGATCGTCTCCGGGCTAATCCGCGAGCACGACGGTCGCCGCGTACCGGTGATTCTGTTCACCAAGAACGGTGGCCAGTGGCTGGAGCACATTGCCTGCGCCGGTGCCGACGCATTGGGCATCGACTGGTCCACCGAGCTGTCCGACGCCCGCGCTCGCGTGGGCCATAAGGTGGCCCTGCAGGGTAACCTGGACCCCAACGTGCTGTTTGCGCGCCCTTCGGCCATTCGTGCGGAAGTGGCTCGCGTACTGGAGAGCTACGGCCACGGCCCTGGCCACGTTTTCAATCTGGGCCATGGCATCAGCCAGTTCACCAACCCTGATCATGTCACCGCCTTCATGGAGGCGCTGCACGACTTGAGCCCGCAGTACCATCAGGGCATTCCGACTCAATCGAACGACTCATGCCCAGGAGCCAAGCAATGAGCGACCTACGCGACGACCAGTGGTTTACCGAAGTCTTTGATAGCCACGGCAGCGCTTTCTCGCTGAAAGTTTCTGAAAAACTGCTGGATGTGCAAAGCCCCTACCAGCACCTGGAAGTGTACGCCACCGAGACCTACGGCAACCTGATGGTGCTGGATGGCTGCGTGATGCTCACCGACCGCGACAACTTCCTGTATCACGAAATGATCGCCCACCCGGCGCTGTTCACCCATCAGGACCCCAAGCGCGTGGTCATCATTGGTGGCGGCGACTGCGGCACCTTGAAAGAAGTGCTGCGCCATCCGAGCGTCGAGAAGGTCACCCAGATCGATATCGACGAGGAAGTCACCAAGGCCGCCGAGCGCTTTTTCCCCGAACTCGTGGAAGCCAACGGCGACCCCCGCGCCGAGCTGCTGTTTGCCGACGGCGTGAAGTGGGTGGATGACGCGGCCGACGAGAGTATCGACCTGCTGATCATCGACTCCACCGACCCGGTCGGCCCGGCCGAAGGCCTGTTCAAGACCGACTTCCTGAAACGCTGCCACCGTATTCTGAAAAGTGGCGGAGTGATGGTGCAGCAGAGCGAGTCGCCGCTTTACCATAGCGGTTCGATCATTCGCGAACTGCGCAACGACATGCGCGAAGCGGGCTTCGACAGCGTGGCCACCTTGCCCTTCCCCCAACCGGTCTACCCCTCTGGCTGGTGGAGCGTGACGTTGGCAGGTAAAGGCACCAGCGTTGAAAGCTTCCGCGAAGAAGCTGCCGCCAGCCACGAAATGCCGCTACAGTACTACACAGCAGAGGCCCATCGTGGAGCCCTGGCGCTGCCCCCCTTCATGCGCAAAGCCTTTGCGTGAGAGCGGGCATCGTTAGTGGAAGAGCCGGGCGCTGCTCGGCTTTTTTATGCGCGCAGATCGGCGCGCTTCGACGTCAAGGAATCACACATGAAGAGTGTTCGTTGGTTGGGAGTAGGGGCCAGCCTGTTGGCACCGGCCATCGCCATGGCCAGCACGTTGGACACCGTCCAGAATCGCGATAGCCTGCGTTGCGGCGTGAATGCCGCCCAGCCCGGTTTCTCGTCACTGGATGACGACGACCAGTACCGGGGCCTGGATACCGACATCTGCCGCGCCATTGCCGCCGCCGCGCTAGGCGATGCTAACAAGGTGGACTTCGTGCCGCTGGACTCCGTGGAGCGTTTCACGGCCCTTCAGTCCGGTGAAGTGGATGTCCTGTCGCGCACCACCACCTGGACCTCCAGCCGCGATACCACGCTGGGCATGCACTTTACCGGCGTCAGCTATTACGACGGCCAGGCCTTCATGGTCGCCAGCGACCTGAACGTACAGAGTGCCAAGGAGCTGGACGGCGCCGCGGTATGCACCCAATCGGGCACCACCAGCGAACTGAACCTGTCCGATTACTTCAGGGTTCACGGCATGACCTATGATGCCGTGGTCTTCGACTCTCCCGAGCAGTCGATTGCCGGGTTCGAAGCAGGCCGCTGCGATGTGCTGAGCTCCGATGCCTCGCAGCTCTATGCCCAGCGGATGCAGCTGGCCGACCCCGACATGGCCGTGGTGCTGCCCGAGATCATCTCCAAGGAGCCGCTGGGCCCGGCCGTGCGCCAGGGCGACGACCAGTGGTTCAATATCGTCAAATGGACGCTGTTTGCCATGCTCAATGCCGAAGAGCTGGAAGTCACCCAGGCGAACGTGGACGAGCAGCTCGACAGCGACAACCCTGACGTACAGCGCCTGCTGGGCCAGGATGGCGATTTCGGCAGCCCCATGGGCATCAGCGCCGACTGGGCCTACCAGATCGTCAAGCAGGTAGGTAATTACGCGGACGTTTATGACCGCAATGTCGGCACAGGGTCGGACTTCAACATTGCCAGAGGCCTCAACGGGCTATGGAAAGACGGTGGCATTCAGTACGCCCCGCCGATTCGCTGATCGGCGAACGTCAGTAGCTTTCTCCCCGCGCCAGCGGCTACGCACCAAAACAGAGCATCGCGTAGCCGCTGGCACTCTTTTTTTGCACCAATACTTTCGATAAATTCGCTGATTTTACGTTGAAAACCGCTGAATTTGCCGACATATCTTTTTTGGCACCTTCCTTGCTAGCTTTTAGGCATGCATCGACATGCATAACATCATTAAATCGAGGAAGGGGAACACACATGGTTAACAAGAAACACCTGGTACTGCTTGCCTCTGCGGGTGCAATTACGCTGGCCGGTATCGCTACCGCGCAGGCGAACACATTAGAAGAAACTCGCTCTCGCGGTGCCGTACAGTGTGGCGTTAGTGATGGCTTGCCAGGTTTTTCCGCGCCGGACGATAGCGGCGAGTGGCAAGGTCTTGATGTTGACGTATGTCGTGCCGTGGCTGCCGCCGTATTGGGCGATGCCGGCGCCGTTAACTACATTTCCCTGAACGCCGTCGAACGCTTCACTGCGCTGCAGTCTGGCGAAGTCGATGTTCTGTCCCGTAACACCACCTGGACAACCACCCGCGATACCACGTTGGGCCTCAACTTCACCGGCGTCAACTTCTACGACGGCCAAGGCTTCATGGTCTCTACCGACCTGGGCATCTCCAACGCCTCCGAGCTGGATGGCGCTGCGATCTGTATCCAGTCCGGCACCACCACCGAGCTGAACCTGGCTGACTACTTCCGCGCCAACGGCATGGAATTTGATCCCATCGTTTTCGATACGTCCGAGCAAACCGTGGGTGGCTTCCAGGCGGGACGCTGTGACGTTCTGACCTCTGACACCTCTCAGCTGGCCGCACTGCGTATTCAGCTGGACGACCCGTCTGCTGCCATGATCCTGCCCGACGTCATCTCCAAGGAGCCGCTGGGCCCCGTGGTACGTCAGGGTGACGACCTGTGGTTCAACATCGTCAAGTGGTCGCTGTTCGCCATGCTCAACGGTGAAGAGTACGGTGTGACCAGCGAAAACGCCGAAGAAATGCGCGATTCCGATAACCCGGACGTGGCTCGCCTGCTGGGTCAGGACGGCAACTACGGTGAAGGCATGGGGCTGGATGCCGAGTGGGCCTACAACATCCTGAGCCAGGTAGGTAACTACGCAGAAAGCTTCGAACGTAACGTCGGCATGGATTCACCGCTGGAAATCGAACGGGGTGTCAACGCTCTGTGGAACCAGGGTGGCTTCCAGTACGCACCGCCGATTCGCTAAGCGTCTCGCTTGACCCCGGCCCGCCGTCCCTTGCCAGCATCACTCAAGGGGATCGGCGGGCCATTTGATTGACCTTCCGTGTAGCGGAGACGCCATCCATGTCCGTAAGACCTAACGCTCGCCCCGTTGGCCACAAGCCTCCGTTCTGGCGAGACCGCGCAAAGCGTGCGCTGATCTTTCAGTTTCTACTCATTACAGCCGTTATTACGTTTCTGTTCTATATCGTCGGTAATGTTCAAGACAACCTGTCCTCTCGCGGGATCACTACCGGGTTCGGTTTTCTTAACAACACCGCAGGCTTCGGGATCGTTCAAAGTCTGATCGACTACTCCTCCCAAAGCACCTATGGCCGCACCTTCTTCGTGGGCCTGCTGAATACTCTGCTGGTGGGCGCATTGGGGGTCATTGCCGCCACCATCATCGGTTTCATCGTCGGGATTGCCCGCTTGTCGCCCAACTGGCTGATCGCACGACTGGCCACGGCGTATATCGAAACCTTCCGTAACATCCCGCTGCTGCTGCAGATTTTCTTCTGGTACTTTGCCGTATTGCGTACGTTGCCCAGCGCCCGTGATAGCCTGGCGTTCGGTGAGGTCATCTTTCTCAACGTGCGCGGCCTGTATCTTCCCGAACCGTTATTCGAGTCCGGGTTCGGGCTGATTCCGGTCACCTTCATTGCAGCGATCATCGCCAGCATTGCACTGGTGATCTGGAACAAGCGCCGTCAGGAGGCCACGGGCCAGCGCCTGCCAGCCTACTGGATCTCCTTCGCGATGATATTCGGCCTGCCCCTGCTGGTGATGTTTGCCACCGGCGTGCCGATCACCTGGGATGTCCCCGAGCTGCGCGGTTTCAACTTCCGCGGTGGTATCACTGTCATTCCCGAGTTCCTGGCACTGTGGTTCGCGCTCTCGATTTATACGGCGGCGTTCATTGCTGAAATCGTGCGCTCCGGTATTCAGGCCATTTCCCATGGCCAAACCGAGGCCGCACAAGCGCTGAGCCTACCGCGTAACCTGGTGCTGCGTCTGGTGGTCATTCCGCAGGCACTGCGGGTCATCATCCCCCCGCTCACCAGCCAGTACCTCAACCTGATCAAGAACTCGTCGCTGGCCACCGCCATTGGCTACCCGGACCTCGTTTCGGTCTTTGCGGGCACCACGCTGAACCAGACAGGCCAAGCCATCGAGGTCATTGCCATGACCATGGCGGTTTATCTGACCATCAGTCTGCTGGTCTCCATGTTCATGAACTGGTTCAACGCCCGTGTGGCGCTGGTTGAACGCTAGGCCGTTGGCGAGGACATTCCCATGATTCATAACCAAACGATGATCGAGCCAAGGCCGGCGCCCAGCAGTTCCGTGGGCCCTGTGGCATGGCTACGCAGCAACCTGTTCAACGGCCCGATCAACACGATCTTTACGCTGATCGGCCTGTATATTCTCTACCTGCTCGTGGTTCCCACGGTGCAATGGGCGTTCATCAACGCCGACTGGGTAGGCACCTCCCGCGAAGACTGCTCCCGGGAAGGCGCCTGTTGGGTGTTCATCAACGCACGCTTCACCCAGTTCATCTACGGCCTATACCCGCGCTCGGAAATCTGGCGTGCCAATATCGTCTTTGCCGGGTTCTTCGCCCTGATTGCCTGGCTGGCGATTCCACGCCTGCCCTTCAAGCGCTGGGTGGCCGTGTTTGCGCTGGTCGGCTTCCCCGTGATCGCCTACGTGCTGCTGCACGGCGGCTATTTCGACCTGCCGCGTGTGCCGACCCATCGCTGGGGCGGCCTGATGCTGACCCTGCTGCTGGCTACCGTGGGCATGGTAGGTGCGCTGCCGATCGGTATCGTGCTGGCCCTGGGGCGGCGTTCCAATATGCCCATCGTCAAGAGCTTCTGCGTCGTCTTTATCGAGTTCTGGCGTGGCGTGCCGCTGATCACGGTGCTGTTCATGGCCTCGGTGATGCTGCCGCTGTTCATGCCTACCGGGGTCAGCGTGGACCGTCTGGTACGCGCCCTGATCGGCTTGACGCTATTCCAGAGCGCCTACATGGCCGAAGTCATTCGCGGTGGTTTGCAGGCCATTCCCAAAGGCCAGGAAGAGGCCGCCGCCGCCCTCGGCATGACCTACTGGAAGCGCATGGGGCTGATCGTACTGCCCCAGGCTCTGAAAATGATGATTCCTGGTATCGTGAACACGTTCATTTCGTTGTTCAAAGACACGACCCTGGTCATGATCATCGGGCTATTCGATCTGCTGGGGATCGTGCAAGCGGCACTGGCCGACTCGCGCTGGCTGGGCTTCTCGCTGGAAGGCTATGTCTTTGCGGCCTTCATGTTCTGGATATTCTGTTTCAGCATGTCGCGCTACAGCCAGTATCTGGAACGCAGGCTACACACCGGCCACAGGCGTTAACGCCGCTTTTATCAACGATTTTTTAGCAGGATAGTGACATGACACAAGCAGCTTCCCATAACCCTGGCACCGGTACTTCGGATCTGATGGTCGAAATGCGCGGCGTCAACAAGTGGTACGGCGATTTTCACGTGCTGCGCGACATCTATCTGGAAGTGAAGCGCGGCGAACGGATCGTCATTTGCGGGCCGTCCGGCTCGGGCAAGTCCACCATGATTCGCTGCATCAACCATCTGGAAGAGCATCAAAAGGGCGAGATCGTGGTCGGCGGCGTGCCGCTGACCCAGGACGTGAAGCGTATCGAGCAGATTCGTCGCAGCGTTGGCATGGTGTTCCAGCACTTCAACCTGTTCCCTCACCTCACCGTGCTGGAGAACTGCTGTATCGCCCCTATGTGGGTACAGAAAAAGCCGCGCAAAGAAGCCGAAGAGCAGGCCATGCGCTACCTGCAGCGGGTACGCATCGCCGAACAGGCCAAGAAATATCCCGGCCAGCTTTCCGGTGGTCAGCAGCAGCGGGTCGCCATTGCCCGCTCGCTGTGCATGCACCCGGATGTCATGCTGTTCGATGAGCCGACCTCGGCCCTTGACCCGGAAATGATCAAGGAAGTACTGGACGTCATGATCGAACTGGCCGAAGAGGGCATGACCATGCTCTGCGTGACCCATGAAATGGGCTTCGCCAAGACCGTGGCCGACCGCGTGATCTTCATGGACCAGGGCCAGATCATCGAAGAAAACGCTCCAGAGCCGTTCTTCAACAACCCGCAGTCCGAGCGCACCCAGCTCTTCCTGAGCCAGATTCTGGGGCATTGATTCGAC
Source organism: Vreelandella hamiltonii (assembly GCF_014651795.1). Lineage (NCBI taxonomy): Bacteria > Pseudomonadati > Pseudomonadota > Gammaproteobacteria > Oceanospirillales > Halomonadaceae > Vreelandella > Vreelandella hamiltonii. The sequence goes on from NZ_BMXO01000005.1 coordinate 116,211, forward strand.
TGCCAGCGCGTCATAATGCGTAACGTGGGCCTCGGCTGAGGCCCATTTTCATGGCCCTTCTGAATACCCCACATCACACCGGAGAGTCATCATGGAAAAACTGTTCATCGACCGCGCCCCACAGCCCATAGCCCCGTTCTCTCACGCCTGCCGCGTGGGCGACCTGGTGTTCATCACCGGCCAGATGCCGACCGTGCCGGAAACCAACGAAATGCTGCTGGGCACCTTTACCGAACAAACCCATCGAGTCATGCAGAACCTGGCCATCGTGCTGGAAGAGGTGGGCAGCAGCTTCGAGTACGTGGTGCAGTCACGGGTTTTCATTACCAACATGGGCCACTTCGATGAAGTGAACCAGGTCTACGCCAGCTACTTCGAGAAACCGCTCCCCACTCGTACCTGCATCGGCGTCACTGGCCTGGCAGGCGGTGCCGACGTGGAAGTCGACATGATTGCTTGGATTCCCCCCAGGGAAGGCGCTTAACCGCCTACCAGCGTGATGCTGGCCGGGGCCAGCGCGAGCTGCTCACGGTGCTGGGTCAATGGCTTGCCTGCCAGCGCCGTGAGCAGGATCTGCAGCGGGTCGCCATGGCTCACCACCAACACCGTTTCCCCTTGCCAGCGCTGCTCCAGTGCTTCCAGCGTCGCGCACATGCGCGCTGCCACGCTGGTGAGCGGCTCTACCTGCCACTGCCGATGCGCGGCACTCTGGGCATCCTGCGCCCACACCTCGGGGTAATGGCTATCTGCCTGGCCTTCCAGCTCGCCAAAATGGCGTTCTCGCAAGCGCTCGTCGATGGCCATGCCCAGTCGAAAAGCGCTGGCTACCCGAGTAGCGGTTTGGGTCGTGCGTAAAAAGTCCGAATGCACCACCTGGGTGGGCGCCGGCCAACGCCACTGCGCCAGCACATCCACCAACTGCTGTTCACCCTGTTCAGAGAGCCCATAATTCGTAAGCCCCCGCTCGGGGGAGCTGATAATTTTCCGCTGCGCGTTAGCCTGGCTATGTCCATGGCGCATGAGTAAATAGCGATTTCGCCAATGATAATTTGTACGCAGTAAGTCCATTGTCATCTCTCAAAAACCGTGTTTGACCAAACACCGAACGATTGCCATGGTTAAAGGGTAATCAACGACATGGAGGACGTACGACGATGACCACCTATATCGTGGTAGCTGACGCCGCCCGCGCACGTATTTTTACCCGTGACGCGCTCAATCTCGCCGAGCAAGAGAGCTTGGTACACGCAGCCGGCAGGCTGCATGAAGGTGACTTGATCACTGACCGCCGCGGGGCTGATGTCCATGAATCAACGTCAACGTCGTCGCGCTCATCTGGCGAAGAGGGGGCTGCCTCTCAGCATGAGAACGAGCTGTTTGCTAAAGAGGTCGCCCAACGCCTGTATAGCGCCCGCGTGAGTAACAGCATGGAAAAACTGATTATGGTCGCGCCGCCCAAGTTTTTAGGGCTACTGCGAGAAAAGCTTGATCACCCTACCCAAAAGCTTGTGACGCACACGCTCTCAAAAGATCTTAGCAAGGCGTCGATGGCAGATATTCAAAGCGCCGTGAGCGATCTGCGCTAATCAAATCAACACTTTCTCACTCTTTTATTAAAGGCATGGTGGCTCTCGCCGATAGCTAACGTCGAACTTTAGTGTACGTGGCACCCGCGTACTGATTCCAAACGACGTTGAGAGCGACCATGTTTTCATCTTTGCGAGTCCGCATACTGCTAGCCGCACTCACTGCCATCACCCTTGCCTTGATCGTCAACGGCGTTGCCAGCTACTACACAGTCCAGCAGCACAATACCCAACAGGTAGCCCGCAACCTAGACGCTGTAGTACGTGGTAACAGTAGCGCCCTACATGAGTGGATGGCATCCCGTAGCACCATGCTGAACGGTATGGAGGAAGCTATCTCCAGCAATGACCCACGTATTGCCTTGCGTCAGTTGACCACCTCTGGCGATTTTATGGCAACCTACCTGAGCTTGGCTGATAGCGGAGAGACCATTTTTTTCAACGGCTGGGAGCCACCCGCCGATTTTGACCCACGAGAGCGACCTTGGTACCAAGCCGCCGCTGCCGCGCAGGATACTATTGTCACCGCGCCGTATGTCGATGCCCAAAGCGGCGACTTAGTCGTGACCTTTGCCCGCCCGTTTTACCAAAATAACCAACTTCAGGCAGTAGTAGGTGCTGACGTCAATATTCGCGATATGGTCGCGATCGTGCAAGACATCTCGCCTACTCCTTCAAGTTTTGGCTTTCTGACTACCGGCGATGGATCGCTAATCGCCCATCCCAACAGCGAGCTAGCGCTAGAACCCACCACTGTTTTAAGCGATGAATTAAATGCCGCCTATATCGAGCAACTTGCTAATACCAAGCAGCCACAGCAGATGCAGTTAGAAGGAAGCAGTAAATTACTGCTGAGCCGCCCAGTAGGCGGCAATAGCGACTGGCAGCTTGTGGTAGCACTGGATGAAGCGGAGGCCACCGCAGGACTACGCGCCATTGCCACCACATCTATTGTTACCCTATTGATCGTCGCCGCCATCACCGCCGTGGTGTTCGGCCTGCTGCTCTCGCTGCTGCTGCGTCGCCTGCTGGGTGTGCGTAACGCCATGGATAACATTGCCTCCGGCGAAGGCGACCTGACACAGCGCTTACCAGAAGAGGGTAACGACGAGGTCACTCAGATCGCCCGCGCCTTCAATCGCTTCGTGGGCAAAATGGAAGAAGTTCTGATCGAAGTGCGTACCAGCAGCGAAGCCGTGCACCACGCCGCCAACGAGATTGCCATGGGCGGGCAGGATCTGTCGCGCCGCACCGACAATGCCGCGTCCAGCCTGCAGCAGACGTCTGCGTCGGTGGAGCAGATCACCAGCACCGTCGCCCACACCGCCGCGTCGGCCCAGGAGGCCAACCAGCTCTCTCATGCCGCTTCTGAAGTAGCGAAAAACGGCGGTCAGGTAGTCTCGAACGTGGTGACGACCATGGAAGACATCTCCCAGGCCTCCAACAAGATTGGTGAGATCGTCACCTTGATGAACAGCATTGCCTTCCAGACCAACCTGCTGGCGCTCAACGCCTCGGTAGAAGCCGCTAGGGCTGGCGAGCATGGCCGTGGCTTTGCCGTGGTAGCCGACGAAGTGCGTAAACTGGCTGGCCGCAGCAGCGACGCTGCCAGCGACATCCAGAAGCTGGTCGAAGACTCCCAGTCCCGGGTCAATAACGGCACCTCGCTGGTGCGCGAGGCTGGCAGCACCATGCACGATATCGTCGAGCACATCACCCGTGTCACCGACGTACTCGAAGAGATCAACGCCGCCACCAGCGAACAGAGTGATGGCATCAAGCAGGTCAACATCGCCGTGGCCGAGCTGGACCGGATGACCCAGGAAAACGCTGCCATGGTGGAAGAGTCCACCACCGCCGCCGAGCACCTCAAGGAGCAGGCAAACCACCTGACCGGCACCATCAGCAGCTTCAAGCTATCCGGAGCCAGCGCGCTTGCCTTGGGGTCACCCACGCTGCGCGATTACTGACACCCATGAGAACATTCAAGGAATGGGCGGCAGCGGAATATCGTCACTGCGCTTGGCACCGGCGGTCATTTCGCGGCAGAGGCGCAAAAACTCGCGCACGCCGGTGGTCAGATACTTGTGGCGATGCCAGATGAAGGTGAACTGACGCTTCAGGTCCAGCTCCGGCGTGGGTAGCGGCACCAGGCTACCCCGTCGGAAAGCGTCTCGTAGCGCCAGCCGAGAGACGCAGCCGATCCCCAGGCCTGATTCCACCGCCCGCTTGATCCCTTCGGTGTGCTCCAGTTCCAGCAGCGTATTGAAGCGGCTGCGCCGATGGCGGGCGGCATGCTCCAGCGTCATGCGCGTGCCTGAGCCCTCCTCACGCATGATCCAATCCTCCCGCAGCAGCTGATCCAGCTCCAGATGCTCCCGCCCCGCCAGCGGGTGGCGCGGCGAGCAGAACACGCACAGCTCGTCTTCTACCCAGGGCTGGCTGATAATCATGTCGTCATCGCACTGCCCTTCGATCAGCCCGAGGTCCAGCGAATGCTGTCGCACTCCCTCGATGATATGACGCGTATTGCGCACCGCCAGCCGCACGCGGCTACCGGGGTAACGCTGCATGAAATCACTGATCAACAGGGTGGCCAGATAGTTGCCGATGGTCAGGGTGGCACCCACGTCCAGAGCGCCCACTCCCTGCTGGCCACGCAGCAGCTCCTCCACTTCTTCGGCTCGGTCCAGCAGCGCCACCGCCTTGGGGAGCAGCTGGAACCCCAGCGCGTTGAGTTTCAGCCGTTTGCCAATGCGATCCAATAGCTGGCAGTCGAACTGGCGTTCCAACTCGGCCAGCGCCGTACTGGTCGCCGACTGGGACATGGCCAGCGCCCTCGCCGCCTGGGAAACGCTTTCGTGCTGGGCAACGGCGACGAAGACTTCCAGCTGACGCAACGTGTAATGCATGACCAGGCTCCTCCAGAAAAAGTGCTGCTCAACGAAAGCTATATCGATTTTAAAGATATACGTTATCAAGATAATTTGCTTAACAGATATACCACCCTTTATCTAGAATGAGCGCATCCTATAAAGCTATTTTTTATTCTTTTTTAGAATATGGCGAGCAAGGCTTAGGCCACGCAGCCACACACGCAGCCACAAAGGAGTCAGCATGAGCAAGTTTGCCCTGGAAGAAGTGCTAAGCGTTCACCACTGGAACGACACGCTGTTCAGCTTCCGCACGACACGTGAGCGCAGCCTGCGCTTCAAGAACGGCCAATTCGTGATGATCGGCCTGGAAGTGGCGGGCAAACCTCTGATGCGCGCCTACTCCATCGCCAGCCCGAACTACGAAGATCATCTCGAGTTCTTCAGTATCAAGGTGCCCGATGGCCCGCTGACCTCACGTTTGCAGCACCTGAAGGTGGGCGACCAGATTATGGTCAGCCGCAAGCCGACCGGCACGCTGGTATGCGACGACCTGCTGCCCGGACGTAACCTGTACATGCTCTCCACCGGCACGGGCCTGGCGCCGTTCATGAGCCTGATCCAGGACCCGGAAGTCTACGAGCGTTTCGAGAAGGTCGTGCTCATTCACGGCGTGCGTGAAGTCTCCGAGCTGGCCTACGCCGACTTCATCACCAAGGAGCTGCCCGCCCACGAGTATCTGGGCGAAGACGTTGCCGAGAAGCTGGTGTACTACCCCACGGTCACCCGTGAAGAGTTCCACACCATGGGCCGCCTGACCGACCACATTCGCAGCGGCAAGCTGTTTGCCGACACCGGCCTACCGCCCATCGACCCGCGTCAGGACCGCGCCATGATCTGCGGTAGTCCTGCCATGCTGGACGACACCAGCGCGTTGCTGGATGAGCTGGGCCTGAACATCTCCCCGCGCATGGGCGAACCAGGCGACTACGTCATCGAACGCGCCTTCGTAGAGAAGTAAGTCTAACGGGGAAGGGTGAAGAATAGAGCGTAACCTTTGTCACCCCTCATCTTATGCGCAAAGCCCCTGTGGATGTTATCCACAGGGGCTTTGTGCGACTTACGCCTTACACTTCACCATTCACAAAATTAAACCGCGTCTTTGCCGGTTTCACCAGTACGGATACGAATCACCTGCTCCAAGGGCATCACGAAGATCTTGCCATCGCCGATCTTGCCCGTATTGGCCACTTGGGTGATCGCATCGATGACCTGTTCGGCCATATCATCGTCCACGGCCACTTCCAGCTTCACCTTGGGCAGAAAATCCACCACGTATTCCGCCCCACGATACAGCTCTGTGTGGCCTTTCTGGCGACCAAAGCCTTTCACTTCCGTCACCGTAATACCCTGCACGCCGATATCGGAAAGCGACTCGCGTACGTCATCAAGCTTGAACGGCTTGATAATGGCTGAGATTAATTTCATGACCACATCCTCTGGTTATGCAACGGTTGTCTTGACCGGATACAAGGCGGCGCGACGTTGACCCTCCTCACGCCCGTTGCACTTAGCATACACCCGCCAGCCCCGAGAATAAAAAGCCCTTGTGCCTGGCACGTATATGCGCCGCTACATACGGCAAAAGGCCTCCCATCGGGGAGGCCTTGAGTAGCAGTGTCACTTGCTATGGCACAGTGTTTATTTCTTGACGCCAAACTCGGGGTAGGCTTCCAGGCCACACTCTGTGATATCGACGCCTTCGTACTCTTCTTCTTCGCTGACACGGATACCCATGACCGCTTTCAGCACCAGCCACACCACCAGGCTCGCCAGGAATACCCAGCCGAAGATGCCCACGATACCGATCAGCTGTGCACCGAAGGACGCATCGCCATTGTTCAGCGGCACGGCCAGCACACCCCAGATACCCACGACACCGTGAACCGAGATAGCCCCCACAGGGTCATCCAGCTTCAGCTTGTCCAGCGTGACGATGGCAGCGACCACGATCAGGCCACCGATGGCACCAATCAAGGCGGCACCCAGCGCAGAAGGCGACAGCGGGTCGGCGGTAATGGCGACCAGGCCTGCCAGCGCACCGTTCAGCGCCATGGTCAGGTCCGCCTTGCGGAACCACAGTTTGGCCAGCACCAGGGCTGCAATCACGCCACCCGCCGCCGCCGCATTGGTATTCACGAACACTTGAGCAACGTTGTTGGCCGACACGGCATCCGACAGTTTCAGTTCGGAACCACCGTTGAAACCGAACCAGCCCATCCACAGGATGAAGGTACCCAGCGTGGCCAGCGGCATGTTGGCGCCCGGAATCGCGTGGATAGAACCGTCTTTGCCATACTTGCCCTTACGGGGGCCCAGGACCAGCACACCTGCCAACGCTGCAGCGGCACCGGCCATGTGGACGATACCCGAGCCCGCATAGTCAGAGTAGCCAACGCCATCCAGCCAGCCACCGCCCCAGGTCCAGTAGCCAGACACCGGGTAGATGAAGGCGGTCATGACCACCGCGAAGGCCAGGAAGGCCCACAGCTTCATACGCTCGGCCACGGCACCCGACACGATCGACATTGCCGTTGCGACGAATACGACCTGGAAGAAGAAGTCCGAACGCATGGCGTAGTAAGGGGCATCCTCACCACCGGCCAGCACCGCATCGACGCTGTTCTCGGCACCGATCAGGAAGCCAAGGCTGGGCAGGAAGCCGCCTTCGCCGCTGGAGTACATGATGTAGTAGCCCACCAGCAGGTACATGGTGCAGGCAATGGCAAACAGCGCAATGTTCTTGGTCAGAATTTCAGCGGTGTTCTTGGAACGCACCATACCGGCCTCGAGCATCGAGAAGCCAGCGGCCATCCACATGACCAGTACGCCGCAAATCAGGAAGTAAAACGTATCGAGCGCGTAGCTCAATTCTGTAAGCTCGTTCATCAGGTGTTCCCCGTGATCCAAGAGAAGTTATGGGTGGGTCGTCGATGTGTAGGCTGGCCTATACCGCGTCGGCGCCGCGCTCTCCGGTACGAATACGAATGACATCTTCCAGCGGCGTCACGAATACCTTGCCGTCACCGATCTTGCCGCTGTTGGCAGCGCTGCAGATGGCATCCAGCACGCTCTCCAGACGCGCATCGTCCACGGCCACTTCCACTTTCACCTTGGGCAGAAAGTCCACTACGTACTCGGCACCGCGATACAGCTCGGTGTGGCCTTTCTGGCGACCAAATCCCTTGACCTCAGTAACCGTAATCCCCTGCACGCCGTTGTCGGCGAGTGCTTCACGAACGTCGTCAAGCTTGAAAGGCTTGATGATAGCGGTGATGAGTTTCATCCCGGATCTCCCCTGCTGGTTCAGTCCCACTCGGTGGAGAGCGGCGTGGCCGCCCGAATTTAGTGCTTGCCCTGCTAATGCTCATACCGTGCCACTGGATTTTTTCTCATTGAAATTCATACCCTTAAGGTTTAAAAAGTGCGCTTTACAGCCACTGGCAAGGCGACTACGCATCCATTCACACCCGCCCATGCACTAAAAACGATCACCAACAAAAGCGGCGCGCTCTTTTTTGATGCATACGCACATTGCAGGAGAAAACGCACGCGGGGAATGCGGTTTGGCAAAGGGTTGCGTATCCTTACAGGTAAGCTATCCACATTTATGCGCCACCGTTTAAGGAGAGAGCCATGACGCCCCAGGATCGCATCAGCCGTTTAGCCCAGCAGATAGGCGACCGTTTACAGAATGCTTCCCAGGCCCCGGAAGACATTCAGAAAGGCGTGCAGCAAGTGGTACGAGGCGCCTTCGACCGCCTGGAGCTGGTATCACGAGAAGACTTTGATATCTTGATGGATGTGCTTCAGCGCACGCGCGCGCGTGTCGAAGCGCTGGAGCGTCAGGTGGCCAGCCTGAAAGCCACGGTGGAAGCGGCCAGCGCCGCGCAGTCCGCCCCCATGGAAGCCGAAGTACCGCCAGCCCCCCGTTGAGCCTGCCGAGCAAGGCAAGCCCACCCCCGGCAACCCAAGCTGAGGCAACGCTGGGTGGCCTTGGATAGGCACCCAGCGCGCTTATCCGCCTGACCCCTTACGGCTCACTTTGTGACGCATCAAACCCGCGAAGGCATGGCGAAAGCCACCTCATGCACCATGTTGGAGCAGTTACGCCCCTGGGGCGTCTCGCGCTGACGACTTGTGCGACCTCCGCTGTTTCCATTTGCAATTGATAAAAAGAATCGTTTAAATAAAGCGCTTATTGTCAGGTGCCCACTTCATGCGCTGCATCCCCCGACTCCCGACCCTGGCCCGCAGCTGCTTGCTCGCGGCAGCCTTGCTGTTCAGCACTGCCAGCCACGCCCAGTGGGCCACCATCGACTGGACCATCGCCGAAACGCTGCTGGCGATTGGCGCTCCGGTCAGCGGTATCGCGCAACAGCCGGGATATCACGATTGGGTAGGCGAGCCGCGTATCCCGGAGCACGTCAGCGACCTTGGCCTACGCACCCAGCCCAACTTCGAGCTGCTGGCCCAATCGCCCCCTGAGCAAACCCTGCTCTCGCCCATGTTTACCGGGCTGATTCCTCGGTTGGAGCGCATCGCGCCGGTGGGCACTTTCGCCCTTTACTCGCCAGGCACCGATACGTGGCAGGAAATGCAGACACTCACCCGCCAGTTGGGCGAGTTGACCGAACGCAACGCAGAAGCCGACGCGCTGATCGAGAACACCCAGCAGCTGATGCGCGAGCTGCGCTACCCGCCCGGCAACGCATCTCCATTGCTGATGGTGCAGTTCATGGATGCCAGGCATGTGCGGGTATTTGGCGAGAACAGCCTCTACAACGCCGTATTGGAACAGCTGGCGCTGCCCAACGCCTGGGATGAGCCCACCAACGCCTGGGGCTTCGCCTTGGTCGGTATCGAGGCGCTGGCACGCTACCCCGACGCCACCCTGGTCATCGTTGACCCGCTCCCCGCAGGGGTGGAAACGCAGTTGGAAAAGAGCGGCCTGTGGCAGCAATTGCCGAGCGTTCAACATGGCCATCTGCTGCGCCTGCCGCCAGTCTGGAGCTTTGGCGCCCTGCCCTCCGCCCAGCGCTTTGCCCGCGAACTGACCAGCGCATTGAACGCCCAGGGGGCACATTAACGCTTTACTCGCTGGCCGCTCAGTAGCGCTCAACGCTTGAAATAAAGTAGGCTTAGCCAACGAGCAGGCTCATTAAACTGAGTGAGCCGATTGAGAGACGTTGCGAGGGAGCGCCATGACATTAGCGATTGTGGCCACGCGGGCAGGCGTGGGGTTGGAAGCACCGCCGGTGCATGTCGAAGTACATCTGGCAAATGGCTTGCCGGGCCTGACACTGGTGGGCCTGCCGGAAACCGCCGTAAAGGAGAGCCGCGAGCGGGTGCGCAGCGCCTTGATCAACGCGGGCTTCGATTTCCCCATAAAAATTTTATTGCCACCAAATCCAAATATTTATTTGTCTCAGCTCTACAATTTATGGCATTGTCGAATTAAATATTTTTTCTTTCAATGTAAATCGCCAAGCATATCAAACCATGATAGAAAATTATTAAAAATTTCTACTCAGTGGTTTTTATAGAACTCTTCAGAAAGTCGAACAGACGCATTGTGAAGCTTTGCTCTTTCTTCCCAATCTCATTTTTATTAAAAAGCCCTTCTAACAACCTTGCATTGAGGTCATTTCTAGAAGTATTTATTTTTTCAAATACCACCTTGGCAAGGTCTTCGTCGGCTTGTAGTTCGGGAGTTGCAAACCTACGCAGCGAGACTTCATTAGCAGTATGTATAATATAGTTGTTTTCTTTCGGTGAATAGGATCCGAATTTGGCACCAAAATTTTCTTCCTCATTAGCTGTGGATGAAAATTTATTTATCATATGCTCGATAAAATCGAGATCGCTACTTAGATTGAAACCTTGACCAGGATCCAACCTCCACCTTATAAACCCTTGATCAATATTTGTTGTACTTAGCGTTTCTCCGGAAAGGATTCTTTCTGCAGTAGCAGTATCCACTTCAGTAAAACTCACGGTTTGCTTTCGACCTTGTGAATCGTATGAGTTTCCATTAAAACTATATCTCATTGAGCCGTCGTCATATTTACGATAAAGGCCTAAATCCTTAGCAAACTGATCTACATATCGAAGGTCTGTACCTTCTTCATTTGCTTGTTCATACATTTTTGAAACAAGTGATCGATCACTTTCTGTTAAAAAATACTGGGAAAGCATGCCATTATGTTCGCCATTCGTGCGAATGCTCGGCAGCACTGGCAGGTCTCCGTTGCCTGATGAGAATAATCGAGAAGCCAAAATAGCCTGACCGCTTAGAGTAACAGTGCTTTTTTCCTGTAAATTATTGCCGCCTTTCACATCAGCTGCTGTGCTTTGAGAGGTGCTGGCATTTTTGCCAGCTTCATTTTTTACAGAAGCCAGTGTGGCACTTGAGTTATAGCTATTACCCACACCATGAATGTCCATTTTCTCACCATTTAACATATGAAATTGAAAGTTACACTAACATTAACAGCATTAGCCATTTGCATAGACAGCACTCCATTAGCGCTGCCTTCCTCACAAAAACTAAACTTTACCTCCGACACCAAAGAGCTAACTACTAAAGGCAATCGTGATGCCTGAATAGTTTGGGTTGACAAGCACACATCCTATTGCACTAAGAGTATTGGGCCGAAAATAACACAGTTCAACTCTTAGGCCAATGGCATCAGGATACCATGTGGTTTGCCATTCGATATCTGTAAGAGTTTTGCCTGGCGCCGCAGCCCCCACGCATAAATCGGACCTATTAGCATGCAGAAATAATGGTTTAACACCTCCTCCGCCATTAAGAACCTGCATTCCGCTGATTGAGCCTAAGCGCCATTGCCCACGATCAGAAGCAAGCAATCAGTATCGATGGACATTTCCACCTTCTTCACTATTACAGCGCCCATTTGTTAAATTAAGTAATCATAATGTAACTCAATCAGTTTTATGCTAGCTCTGATTGATGCTGGCTGAGGATAGATGTTCCCCCTGTAAAAATCACAATATTTATTTTAGTTATCTAACTATCCTACATGTTAGTTTTGTTTAGCATATGGAAGCATTGACGTCAACCAATATTTAGCAGCACCCGAGTTTAGAGCATGCAGTGACCTTATGGTTTTTAATACCAATTGCTCGGCTAGGCGAAAGGCGATAATTCTCCCAGACCTTTCTTCGGTCCTTGCTCGTTGTTTTCCAGTCACCACGCCTCGATGATGGCTCTCGCGTGATGCAAGTTGGTGAACCAGTGCCCATTTAGACATTTGTCTCTAAACCGCCCATTGAACGATTCGATGTAGGCGTTTTGATTGGTTTTTCTATGTTTGATTAAAAACAGGGCAACACCATGCTGATGAGCCCACGCCAGCATGGCACGTCCGCAGAACTCCTTGCCATTATCTATACGAATGGCGCTGGGTAGGTCACGTTGTATAGATAGACGATCCAGAATCCGTGTTATCGAAAGCCCGTCAGTAGCACTGATCAGGCACGATAGCTCCGGCTGTATGGATGGTGTCATCGATAACGGCGGGGTTCTTGATCTCGCGACATTCCGCCGTACGATCATAAAAAATCCATCGACCAGACCTAGTTGGCGGCGACGCCCCCCCCCCCCCCGATAAGTAGCACCCAGAGGTTAAAGTAAAGTAGGCTTAGCCAACGAGCAGGCTCATTAAACTGAATGAACCGATTGAGAGACGTTGCGAGGGAGCTCCATGGCATTAGCGATTGTGGCCACGCGGGCGGGCGTGGGGCTGGAAGCCCCGGCTGATCTGCCCAAACAGATCTAGTGTGATTTAGTTATCGTTGTTATCTGCCGCTAAAAGTAAATGAATTCGTTCCACCTCGCTCATTGAGGCTTTCTGTAAGGCTGTCCAACTATCCGGTGGGTTGCCACTGCTGAGCATTTTCTGAAAGACAGAGTAAGCATCATGCTTACTGCCATAAGCGCGTTTTGTAGCGTCATCATTGACCCATGCATAAATAATGATTTTGCTCGCAGCATCGTAGCGAAAGAACAGCCGGTACTGCTGGTAAAACTTTGCTCGTTGCCAATGAGTGTGCTCTGTGCCAAGCGCGCTCCCTTGGCGGTATTGAGTGCCTGATGGATCCTGCGGAATATCATTCAAGGCTAGCTTCATGATCGCTGCTAGGCGCTTGGTGACCGCCTTGTTGCGATAACCGGCAGGATCTTTCGATTGAAGATGTCTCACCTTCAAGGTGAGTGCTTCGACTTGTTCAAAGAACAACGGATGGGCATAAATCGTCCATCCATTAACCTCCAGAGGCTTCATTCGTCGTCATCATCCTCTTCCAGCGCCTCTTCGAGGTCTACCTCAATACCTGCGGTAAGCCGTTCGGCCTCGGCAAAGCTACTGGCAGTCACCGGGCGAATATTTTCTGGATGCGCCAGAAGATCGCGCTCTAGAAAATTGAGGAAGTTGACCATCACAGGGTCGTGCTTGGCCTCATCACTCGCCTTGGAAAGCACCACTTCACCATCAGGACGAACGGTATAATGAATACGGTCTCGGCGCTTCAGCTTTAGTGCCCGGCGAATCGATGCCGGAACAGTCGTTTGATAGCGATCCGTCAGAGTTGAGTCGTCTTCGATAAGCGTGCTCACTGTCGCTCTCCGCTCGATAGCAATGCAAAGGTAATGCAAAGGTAATGCAAGCGCATTACTTCGTCAAGCTGTCTCTGCTACTTGAACCGGTTGCTTAATCGCTACCAAAGCCTTCTTAATTACGTTAGGTTAAATACTTAAGCTAATGTAGCTTTATCCTACATTGGAGTAAGTGATAACTACAGAGGAAAGGCGATGACGCTAGCCATTGTGGCCACGCGGGCGGGCGTGGGGTTGGAAGCACCTGCGGTGCATGTCGAAGTACATCTGGCAAATGGCTTGCCGGGCCTGACACTGGTGGGCCTGCCGGAAACCGCCGTGAAGGAGAGCCGCGAGCGGGTGCGCAGCGCCTTGATCAACGCGGGCTTCGATTTCCCCAACACCAAGCGCATTACCCTCAACCTCGCCCCGGCGGACCTGCCCAAAGAGGGTGGCCGTTTCGATTTGCCGATTGCGCTGGGCATTCTCGCGGCGTCGGGCCAAATCCCGGTGGATGCGCTGGAAGGCATGGAGTGCGCAGGCGAGCTGGCCCTGGATGGCAAGCTGCGGGCGGTGCCCGGGGTGCTGCCCTTTGCCCTGGCCACTCGCCGTACCAACAAGGCGTTGATCGTGCCCCGCGCCTGCGCCGATGAAGCTGCCCTGGCGGGCGATCTACCGGTGCTGCCCGCCGACTCTCTCTGGCAAGTCGTCGCCCACCTGCTAGGCCAGGAAAAGATCCCACCCCACCAGCTCTCGGCATCGGCCAAATCGACCACGCCCATGGCCGACCTGGCCGATGTGCGCGGCCAGCACCAGGCCCGCCGGGCGCTGGAAGTGGCCGCCGCCGGGGGCCACAACCTGCTGTTTGCAGGCCCGCCCGGCACCGGCAAGACCATGCTGGCCAGCCGCTTGCCCGGTATTCTGCCGCCGCTTTCCGAGGACGACGCCCTGGAGGTGGCGGCAGTGCGCTCGGTATGCGGCCTGGCGCTGGAAGCCGACTGGGGCCAGCGGCCCTTCCGCCAGCCCCACCACAGCGCCAGCGCCGCCGCGCTGGTTGGCGGCGGTTCGAAGCCCAAGCCGGGGGAAATCTCGCTGGCGCACCACGGCGTGCTGTTTCTGGATGAGCTGCCGGAGTTCTCACGCCACGTGCTGGAAGTGTTGCGTCAGCCGCTGGAGACCGGCGAAATTCACCTCTCCCGCGCCAGCCATGAGCGCCGCTACCCTGCTCAATTTCAGCTCGTTGCCGCCATGAATCCCTGCCCCTGCGGGCACCTGGGCGACCCGCGAAGCCGCTGCCAGTGCAGCGCCAGCCAGATTCAGCGCTACCAGGCGCGGCTTTCTGGCCCGCTGCTGGACCGTATCGACCTGCAGGTGGAAGTGCCCGCGCTGCCACCGGAGCAGCTCACCGCACAAACCCAGGGCGAGCCCTCCAGCGCGGTGCGCGAACGGGTGATGGCCGCCCGGGAGCGGCAGATGGCAAGAGGTGCGCTCAACAGCCAGCTCAGCGGTAAAGCGCTGGAAGCCGCCTGCGCCCTCAACGATGAAGAGCGCGCCTGGCTGGCAGGCGTACTGGAAAAGCTCAAGCTCTCCGCCCGCGCCTACCACCGGGTACTACGCGTGGCGCTGACGCTGGCCGACCTGCAGGGCGAACCCAAACCCTCTCAGCCCCACTTCATCGAAGCCATCGGCTACCGGCAGCTGGATCGTCTGCTGAAGGGGGCATAAGCCCCCTGTGATCAGTGCGTTGCCGCGAGGGAATCCACCAGGCGCTGGCACAGCGCATCCAGCTTCTGGCCCGTGGCATCATCGCTGAGCGCGCCGCTGTCGTCGAACGCGCTGCCCGCCTTGGGGAGCGAGAGCGGCTGAGGCAGCACGGTGAGGCTTAAGTTTGCCAATAGCTGCTGGCCCAGCGGCAACGCGCGAATGCCGCCTAAACTACCGGGGGAGGCAGCCACCATGGCGGCCCATTTACCGGCAAACAGTCCCAAGCCGGGGGTATCGCCGTAGGGGCGGGACAGCCAGTCCAGGGTGTTTTTCAAAAGCGGGGTGATAAAGCCGTTGTACTCTGGCGAGGCGATCAATAGCGCCTGGTGCTCTGCCAGAATCTCGCGCAGCTTCAGCACGTTCTCCGGCATGCCCTGGGCCTCGATGTCTTCATCAAACAGTGGGCAGGGGTACTCTTTCAAGTCGATGAACGTGGCCTCACCACCAAGCGCTTCGATGCGCTGGGCGGCCAGTTTGGCCAGCTGTTTATTCAACGAGCCTTCACGGGCGCTGCCCGCAAAAACCAGTACTTTGGGTGATTGAGTGGCGGTCATGGCTGCTCCTTGGTGGGGGCTTCAGGTAGGTTCTCGATAAAGTGATCGAGCGCTTCAAACAGCACTTGGCGAATGGGCTCGGCTTCGTTCACCAAATGATGGCGCGCCTCCGGGTGGCGGTGTATCTCGGCATTGGGAAACTTCTCCGCCAGAATGGCCAGATTCCACTCCCAGTCGACGGTAAGGTCCTGCTCGCCTTGAAGAATCAAGGTGGGTAGCGGGCTGGGCTCCAGCGCCAATAGCCGGGGCATCCAGCGGCGCATGGCGGTAATCCACGCCACGCTCAACCGTTCAGGCTGCAGCGGGTCCTGGTCGCGCAGGAATTCGGTGAACTGCTCATCGGTAGAGTTGGGCCGATACTTGCGCGGCAGCTCCTTGACGAACGGACTGGCAATCAAGTGAAGCCAGCTGGATTGGCTCCAGCGCCAGGGCCGCACCAAAGGTGCCAACAGCACGATGCCTGCCCAGCCTGCCTCGTCCTGGCGCGTCAACGCATCCGTGGCCAGAATGGCTGCGCCGGTACTCTGCCCGATGCCTAGCCACGGCGTAGGTGCCATGTCATACACCTGCAGCGCTTCTTGCAGGTAAGTCAGGCAGTGCTGGTAGTCGTCGAAGTCTTCGATCTCGGCGCGGGGGCCGCTGGAGAGCCCATGGCCCGGCAAGTCCCACAGCACCACGCGCCAGCCCTTGGCCAGCAAGCGGCCCAGCAAATGGCGATACAGCCCCAGGTGGTCGAAATAGCCGTGAATCACAAACGCCGTGCCTACCGGTGCAGGCGGGCTCCATACCTGGCACCAGAGCGTAAACCGGCCGGTATCGATGAAGCCAGCGTGCACCTCATGGGTGTCGCTCAGTAAGGCCGCCAAACCGTAATGGCAGAAGTAGTCGTGCATGGCGTCCATGAGTGCCTCGCCCGGCCTCAAGAGAGAGAACGGCGAATCGCCGGATGCCTGGCGAAACAGGCCTTCCAAATGCTGGACATTATGCATCAATGTCTCTCCGTGAACACGACACATCCATGGGCTGCCGAAACAGCGCTTGATCGCAGTGGCAGCGGGGCCACTCTCATCATTTGGTCGAGCATTTTACCGCTTTCGGGTCTACCCTGTTTACATGCCACCGCAGTTGTGGAAGTATTTTCCATAAATTACCTTTCACCCGAACCGTGGCACTAGAACAATCCACGGGCACCTTCACAGGAGATCCCCATGAGCGAGCGTATCACGCGCCACCGTTTACAGGTGGCAGCCGACCTGGACCGTTTCATCAACGAGCAGGCTCTGCCGGGCACCGGCGTCGACGAAAGCGCCTTCTGGGCCGGTGTCGATGCCCTGTTCCACGAGTTGACCCCCAAAAACCGTCAGCTGCTCGAAGAGCGCGACACCCTGCAAGAGAAGCTGGACGCCTGGCATCGGGAAAACCCAGGCCCGGTCAGCGACATGCCCGCCTACCGTCGCTTCCTGAAAGAAGTGGGCTACCTGGTAGAGCCACCGAACAGCGTGAAGGCCACCACCGCCAACGTCGACCGTGAAGTGGCCATTCAAGCGGGCCCACAGCTGGTCGTCCCGGTGAGCAACGCTCGTTACGCCCTGAACGCGGCCAATGCGCGCTGGGGCAGTCTGTACGATGCGCTGTACGGCACCGATGCCATCTCAGAAGAAGATGGCGCGGAAAAAGGCACCAGCTTCAACCCGAAGCGCGGCGAAAAAGTCATCGCTTACGCCCGTGGCGTGCTGGACCGTGCCGCCCCGCTGGCCACCGGTTCCCACCGGGATGCGGTGAAGTACGTCATTCGTGATGGTCACCTGGTGGTCAGCCTGGAGGGCGGTCGTGAAACCGGCCTGCAAGATGCCAGCAAGCTGATCGGCTTCAACGGCGACGCTTCGGCCCCCGAGTCGATTCTGTTGGCCAACAACGGCCTTCACCTGGAAATCCAGATCGATGCCAGCCACCCCATCGGCAAGACCGACCCGGCACACGTCAAGGACGTGGTCGTCGAAGCCGCGCTGACCGCCATCATGGACTGCGAAGATTCCGTGGCAGCGGTAGACTCCGAAGACAAGGTCGGCGTGTACAGCAACTGGCTCGGCCTGATGAAGGGCGACCTGGAAGAGAACATCGAGAAAGGCGGCAAAACCTTCACCCGCAAGCTGCACGCCGACCGCACCTGGCAAACCACCGACGGCAACAGCATCACGCTGCCGGGCCGTTCGCTGATGTTCGTGCGCAACGTGGGCCATCTGATGACCACCCCGGCGATTCTGGACGAAAACGGCAACGAGCTGCCGGAAGGCATTCTGGACGCGGTGGTGACTTCGCTGCTGGCCCTGCACGACCTGAAAAAAGATGCCGACCAGCCGCGCAACTCCCGTGCAGGCTCGGTGTATATCGTCAAGCCGAAGATGCACGGCCCTAAAGAAGTCGCCTTCGCTAACGAGCTATTTGGCCGCGTGGAAGACATTCTCGGCATGAGCCGTGACACCCTGAAAATGGGCATCATGGACGAGGAGCGCCGCACCACGGTCAACCTCAAGGCATGTATCGCCGAAGCCACCTCGCGCGTGGTATTCATCAACACCGGCTTCCTGGACCGCACCGGCGATGAGATGCACACCGCCATGGAAGCCGGCCCGATGGTTCGCAAGGGCGACATGAAGAGCGCTGCGTGGATCACCGCCTACGAGAAGAACAACGTGCAGGTCGGTTTGGCCTGTGGCCTGCGTGGCCGCGCCCAGATCGGTAAAGGCATGTGGGCCATGCCCGACCTGATGCACAGCATGCTGGAGCAGAAGATCGGCCATCCGAAAGCCGGTGCCAACACGGCGTGGGTACCGTCACCCACGGCGGCTACCCTGCATGCCCTGCACTATCATCAGGTCAATGTCGCCGATATCCAGCGCGACCTGGAAGCTCAGGGCGAGCCGGATCTGCTTGATGACCTGCTCACCGTGCCGGTAGCAGAAAACGCCAACTGGTCGGATGACGAGATTCAGCAGGAGCTGGATAACAACTGCCAAGGCATTCTGGGTTACGTGGTGCGCTGGGTAGAGCACGGCGTCGGCTGCTCGAAGGTGCCGGACATTCACAACGTCGGCCTGATGGAAGACCGCGCCACGCTGCGTATTTCCAGCCAGCACATTGCCAACTGGCTGCACCACGGCATCGTTGATGCACCCCGCGTTGAGGAAACCCTCAAGCGTATGGCGAAAGTAGTTGACGAGCAGAACGCTGGCGACCCCACTTACACGGCCATGAGCGCCGACTTTGAAAGCTCTACCGCGTTCAAAGCCGCCTCTGACCTGGTATTCAAGGGTCGCGTACAGCCGTCTGGCTACACCGAGCCGCTCCTGCACGCATGGCGTCAGGTACATAAGGCTAAGTAAGCCCAATCGCTTAATAGCCACCCAGCCCTAAGGCTCGCGCCTTGGGGCTTTTTTATTTATGCTGGCTTACGTTAACGTCAAGGAGAACAACAACGATGACCGTCATGACCGTCGAGCAGATCGAGCACTTTCTGGATGAGGTCTTTCCCCAGCGAATGGGCAAGATAGTGAGCGTTGGAGAGATGTGCGCCACCATGCGCCTACACATTGGCCATGAGCACCTGCGCCCTGGCCCCCGCGTGTCAGGCCCTACCATGATGGGCTTTGCGGATGTGGCGCTGTACGTGGCGATACTCGCCCAAATAGGCCCCGAAGCGATGGCCGTGACCAGCGATTTAAACTGCCACTTTCTACGCGCAGCCTCCGGCGATCACGATATTATCGCCCACGCCAAGCTGATTAAGCTGGGCCGCCGCCTGGCGGTGGGCGAAGTACAGATTTTCTCCGCCAGCGATGACACGCGCCCCGTGGTGCATGTCACCGCCAGCTATGCGCTGCCGGATAAACTCTAGGCAGCCGAACAGCGCGGTCGTTCACGCTTTAACGCGCTCAACTCACTTTGGGGAGCTGGTCGATCAGCCGATCCAGCGTCATCGGGTAGTCCCGTACGCGAATACCGGTGGCGTTAAGGAAACGCTGCACAAACCCCGCCACAGCCACCTGGCAGCCGCCACCATTATCGCCCTAGCAGAGAGCCTAGGGCTTGATGTGATTGCCGAGGGTGTGGAAACCGCCGATCAAAGTACAGTACTGGCTCGCTTGGGGTGCCATGTCTATCAGGGCTACTTCTTTAGCAAGCCAGCACCCGCAGCAGAGTTTGCGCGACGCAACGGCGCTTCTTCGCCTACAGCGTCATAAACGGCTGGGCGTCTTGATCGCTGAATAGGTAAACGTTGTAAGGCTCGCTTTGGGGCCCTGGCATGCCCGGTGTGCCAATTGGCATACCGGCTAAGCCGATGCCATCGACATCCGGTTGCTGTTCAAACAGTGCCTCAACCGCTTCCATCGGCACGTGCCCTTCGATCCAGTAGTTGCCTATCTCGATGGTGTGGCACGAGCCCATGCCGTAAGGCACGCCCGCCTGCTGCTTAATATCACCCAGCTCGACGTCATCGATGATGGTGACGTCTACGCCAAGTTCTTCAAGATGACGCGCATACTCATCGCAGCAGCCACATTGAGGGTTCTTATACAGCGTCGCCTCATCCGGCAGCGCGGCGTGGGCGGTCGCAGCGCCGAACATCAAAGCACCGGATACCAGCAGCGCAGTGGCATGTCGTTTCATATCGCTCTCCTATGACACCGTTTTTTGCAAAGCTTACCACCTTGGGGCTACCCACAGGTCAAGGACCAGACAACGGTCTTTCCCTCTCATTTGACCTATGGGTGGCACCGGGTTCTACGCTAAAAGGTGGACGTTGATCGTAAGACGACAAGGAGGCTGATGATGGCAGCAACGACCCACCACACCGCACAGGTGTATCGGATGAAAACCGCCGAGCACATGTGCCCGTTCGGCTTGAAGACCGTCGACCTGCTCAGGCGCAAAGGCTACGCGGTGGATGACCACACCCTCACCTCTCGTGAGGAGATCGACGCGTTCAAGGAGCAGGAGAACGTCGATACCACGCCACAGGTGTACATAGATAACCAACGTATCGGCGGCTACGAAGAGCTGCGTGAGCATCTAGGGATGAGCGTTCCCAATGCCAAAGAGACTACCTACCGCCCGGTGCTGGCCATTTTTGCCATCGCGCTATTGATAGGCCTGGCGATGAGCTGGACGACCCAGGGCACGCTGCTCACGGCGCGCATGCCAGAGTTTGCCGTAGCGACCGCGATGGTGCTGCTGGGCCTGCAGAAGCTGCAGGATATCGAAAGCTTCAGCACCATGTTTCTCAACTACGACCTGCTCGCCCAGCGCTACGTGCCCTATAGCTACGTTTACCCCTACGCCGAAACCGCCGCCGGGCTGTTGATGCTGGCTGGTACACTGATTTGGGTAGCCGCGCCGCTGGCGCTATTCGTCGGCACCGTGGGCGCAGTGTCGGTGTTTAAAGCGGTTTACATCGATAAGCGCGAACTCAAGTGCGCCTGCGTGGGTGGCAACAGCAACGTACCGCTCGGCTTTGTGTCGCTCACCGAAAACCTGGTGATGATCGGCATGGGCCTGTGGATGCCGCTGCGTATGCTACTGGGCTAGCGTCGATTAAGAGCGGCTTAGCAGCGCCGTGACGCCCAGGGCCAGCCAACCGGCCATCAGCAGCAGTCCGCCGATCGGCGTCACGATACCTACGCTCAACCCGGCCAGCGCCATCAGGTAGAGCGAACCAGCAAAGGCCAGTACACCTAACGCCCATAAGGCGAGTACGACCTGCTGACCGGGGAGCGGACGTTGGCTGCGCCAAGCAAGCACCGCCAGCATGGCCAGCGTGTGCCACGCTTGGTAGCGCACGCCGGTTTCTACGATATCCACCATGGCAGCGCTGGTGCGTGCCGCCAACCCGTGGGCGGCGTAAGCCCCCAGCATCACCATGGTTGCCCCTAAAAGCGCCACCACACACCACCACAGCTTGTCGATTCGCTGCACGCCCTACTCCTTTTCACCTATGTTGGCGGCGCATCGCCACCCCGTTAATCATTGAGATATTCACCCCGCTGCATACCTTGCACGGGTCGAAACCGCTACAATAGAGGCCGTTTTGCCTCATCCACCAGGGTGCTTACTGTTTATGTCTACCCCCAATGAGTCGATACAGCTTACGCTCAATGGCGAAGCCTACGCCATTGCCCCAGGCCTGAGCGCCGCTGACCTGGTCGCCCAACTGGGCTTGAGCGGGCGGCGGATCGCTGTCGAAATCAACGAACAGATTGTGCCCAAGAGCCAACTGGCCGCGACCCCGCTGGCCGCAGGCGACCAGATCGAAGTGGTCCACGCCATTGGCGGCGGCTAGCTGCCGGTGCTTTTTCAAGGAATCGCTATGACGCAACTGACCGACACACCGTTCACCATTGCCGGACGTGATTTTAGCTCCCGCCTGTTAGTGGGTACCGGCAAGTACAAAGACTTTACCGAAACCGGTGCTGCGATTGCCCAGAGCGGTGCCGAAATCGTCACCTTTGCCGTGCGCCGTACCAACCTTGGCCAAGATGCCGATGCGCCGAACCTGCTCGACGTCATCTCGCCCAAGCAGTACACCCTGCTGCCCAATACCGCGGGCTGCTACAACGCCAAGGATGCGATTCGCACCTGCCGCCTGGCCCGTGAGCTGCTGGATGGCCACAACCTCGTCAAGCTGGAAGTGCTGGGCGATGATCACACCCTCTACCCTAACGTGGTCGAGACGCTAAAAGCCGCAGAAACTCTGCTGGCCGATGGCTTCGACGTCATGGTGTACACCAGTGATGACCCCATCGTGGCACGTGAGCTGGAAGCCATGGGCTGCTGCGCCATCATGCCGCTGGGCTCGCTGATTGGTTCGGGCCACGGCATTCAGAACCCGCACAACGTGCGCCTGATCGTCGAGCAGAGCAAAGTTCCCGTACTGGTGGATGCCGGTATCGGGACGGCCTCGGATGCCGCCATGGCCATGGAGCTAGGGTGCGACGGGGTACTGCTGAATACCGCGATTGCCCACGCACGCGACCCGCTGCGCATGGCCAACGCCATGAAGCTGGCCGTGGAAGCTGGCCGCGACGCCTTTTTGGCAGGGCGCATGCCGCGCCGCCAGAGCGCCGACCCCTCTTCGCCATTTGCAGGCCGAATCAACGGCTGATACAGAGACATCATGACCGACACCAACGACACTGTGCCGAACGGCAACACCACTGGCCCGGAGAGCGCAGATGCGCCGCTGCACCGTCGCGGCATCAAAAGCTACGTGATCCGTGCCGGGCGCATGACCCAAGCCCAGCAGCGCGGCCTGGAAGAAGTATGGCCACGCCTGGGCTTGACTATTGCCGATGGCCGCCAGGATCTGGATGCCCTGTTTGGCCGTCAAGCCCCCCGCGTGGTTGAAATTGGCTTTGGCATGGGTAATTCGCTGATCGAACAGGCAGAAACCCACCCGGATACCGACTTCATCGGCATCGAAGTACACGCCCCTGGCGTGGGCAAGCTGCTGGACGAGGTCGACAAGCGCGGTTTGACCAACCTGCGGGTGTACCGTGAAGATGCGCTGGCCGTCCTCGAGCAGTGCTTGCCGGAAGCCTCGCTGACGACCCTGCAACTGTTCTTCCCCGACCCATGGCCGAAGAAAAAGCACCACAAGCGGCGCATCGTCCAGCCGGCCTTCGTGGAGCTCATTCGCACGCGCCTCATGCCCGGCGGCACCTTCCATATGGCCACCGACTGGGAAGCCTATGCCGAATGGATGGCCGACGTGATGGAGGACGCCCCTGGCTACGCCAACACCGCCACGCCCGAGACCGCACCTTACGTGCCCCGCCCGGCCTTCCGCCCGCTCACCAAGTTCGAAGCGCGCGGCGAGAAGCTCGGTCACGGCGTATGGGACCTGATCTACCGCCGGGAAGCCTGACGCCCGGTCTATGCCGCGACTGACCCACCAAAAAAGAAAGCCGCTCCAAGGGAGCGGCAAAAGACCGTGACTAGCAATGAGAGGGAGAAACCATGACAGGAAACTGGCGCTGATCCTGGCCGAATCGCTGTCGTGGTTGCCAGCGGCTCATCAAACGCTGACCATCACAATATAACCATTCTCATTTGCCCCGTCAACACAAATGCGAATGCTTTTTATTTATTTTTATCCCCCCACCCATTGCAGCCACATCGGCAGCGTCAGCATCGCCAATAGCGTCTGTCCAGTGATGATCGCCGCCATGAGCTCGGCATCGCCGCCCAGCTGTCGCGCCAGGATATAGGCCGATGTGGCCGTGGGCAGCGCTGCAAAGAGCAGCGCCACGTCTCGGCTGACGGGGTCCAGTCTCAACGCCCAGGCCAACACCAGCACCAATACAGGCATCAGCACCAGCTTGATGGTATTGGTAGCCAGCACACCGCGGTCGAAGCGCAGCAACGCACGCGGGCGCAGCGCCACCCCGACCGCCACCAGTCCCAGCGGCAAGGCAGCCCCCCCCAGCAGCGAGACGGTGTCTTCGCTCCAGCCGGGCAGGCCGATACCGCACAGATTCAAGGCAATCCCCACCAGGCAGCCCAGAATCAGCGGATTCTTGATCAGCGCCAGGGCGCTTTTGCCCACGCTGGCACTGCCCAGGGTGCCCGCTGCCACAAAGCTGGCGACACACATCACGTTGACGATAGGCACCATTAGCGCCACGGCCACGGCAGCCGTCGTGGCCCCCAGGCTGCCATGCAGCGCGGCGGCACCCGCGACACCCACGTAGGTATTGAAACGGACGGCCCCCTGAAAGACAGACGTGAACGCCGCCGGCTCCAGTGCCAACCAGCCCCGAAAATGCCAGAGCGCCATGCCAAACAGCGCCATCGCCCCCAGCAGCACCAGCGCCAGCCGCCCCACAGGCACCTGACTGACATCCGCGGTGGCCAGCGTGCCCACCAGCATGGCGGGGAACAGCACGAAATAAATCACGCGCTCCATCTGTACCCAGAACTCACTGCTGGGCCAGCGGCGGTTGCCCAGTAACGCTCCCAGCAGAATCAGTAGAAACAAGGGACCAAGCGCGCCCGTAATACTCTCCATTTGTTTTCCTTATCAAGTGCGACATCCCAGCACAGCGACATCCGCTGGATAGCTGTTACCATGAATCCAACTTCCCCGCCTCACGGCTTGCGTAGCGACTATTCTGCCATGAAGAAATTGCCTGAACCCGTCGAGCCGACGGGTTTTCCAGCGCTAAAAGTGTTGATATTGGTCACGGGCCTCGCGCTGGCGGCCTGCACCTGGTATGTCTTTGCCAACTGGCTGAAGGGCGACAGCGATGTGGTCTGGTTCTCGCCCAGCGGTGAGTGCAACTTGCATACTAGCCAATGTTCGGCAACGCTGGGAGACAAGGGGCACCTGTCCCTCTCCATCGATGCCCATGGGCGTATCCAGGCGCTGGAAGTGCTGCCTCTGGACGTCGAAGTGGACGGCGTTAGCGCCAGTCAGGTGACCGTCGACTTCGTGGGCCGAGACATGGACATGGGCTTGCACCGTTTCACGCTGAACGAAACGGCGCCCGGCCATTTCCACGGCCAGGGGCAGGTAGGCATTTGCACCCAGGACGTCATGCCCTGGCGAGCACGGGTCATTCTCGATACGCCCGAGGGCAAGCTGGGTAGCTGGTTCGATTTCGATGTCACAAGGAGCTGAAGGCATGGCGGCAGCAAATAAACGTAAACCGCTGGTGTGGGGATTGGCAGTGCTGGGGGTCCTGTTGACGGTCAGCGCCGTCGGGATGTACCAGCTGGCCACCCCGTCGAACGACGGCGAGCCGCAAGGCGGCCCCATTGCCATGCCCTCCACCCACGGCGACTTTACGCTGACCCAACTGAGTGACGACGAGATCGCCGTGGTCTCTTTCGGTTACACCTACTGCCCGGACGTCTGCCCCATGAACCAGGCCGTGAAGCGCCAAGTGCTGTCACAGCTGGACGAACAGCAGCGTGAGCGTGTAGTACCGGTGATGATCACCGTGGACCCGGAACGCGATACGCTGGAGCGCATGAATGAATACATGCAGTTTTTCGGCGAGGAGTTCGTGGGGCTGGTGGGCAGTCAGGAGCAGTTGAGCGATGTTGCCGAGCGCTATGGCGTCATCTGGCGCCGTGTCGAAGCGCCGGATTCCGCCATGGCCTATACCATCGACCATAGTGCATCACTGTTTCTGGTGAACCGTGAGGGAACCATTCTGCAACGGGTGCTCTATTCGCCCACCCCCCATGGGTTGAAATCTGCCCTGGAGAGCGAGCTGGGCGGCTAGTCCGCCTCCCGCGTGCTTTCCTCTGCGGGAGCGTCGGGCGCCTCTTGAAGTCGCTCGACCATGGCCATCAGGGCTTTGGCCTGCGTGCCTTCCCGAGTGTCATGCAAAGGGTTGATTTGCCATGTGCTTTCGGCAAACCCCCACCAGTCCCAACAGGCTTGCGGGTTGGCCATGCTGCTTTCGGTCTGGGGGTACAGGATGATTTGCCCGTGCTCCTCGGCCCAGCGGTTCAGGCCGCTGTAGCGAGCAAAGGTGTCGCCAATCGCTTGGTCATTCATCTGGCAGCCATGCAACGCCACGGTAACGGGGCAGCCTCCCGCGTCACACGCCTCGGGCACGAAGACATAGCCCGTATCAGCCAAGCCCTTGACGGCAAACTCGGACTGATCGAAGCGCCGTAACTCGCCTTCACTCTCCTGCACGGGCCGCTCGGGATAGAGCCAGGCCAGCATATCGGCGGCCACATTGTCACCACAGGCCAGTACGTGACTACCGCCGCCCAGATGGCAGTCGCCCAAGGATTGGGGGTCGATGGGTGCATCCTTGGGCATCGCCACCGGCCAGCCGTGTCCGGTGTTCTCACGCTGCACATAGCGCAGCTGCTCGTCGGGCTCTGCCAACCAGCGCTGCCACTGCTTGGCCAACAGATCACCCAGCGCGGGAGATACCGTTGCGTCGGATTCGCCGTGCCACACGTAGGCTCTGAGCTGGCGCAACGCGTCACGACTGCCTACTTGCTCCAGCGCCGCATAACGCTCATGGCGCTGTTCCAGCGTATCCAGCGCGGGCAAGCCTCGGCGAGTCATCATGCACTGGTTGAGCGCCAGGCTCAGCGCCCCCTGGGCGCAGCCCCAAGGGCCTGCGCCCAGCACCCCCAAGCCACTGAAATGCTCTGGCCAGGCAACGGCCAACTGCGTGGCCATGTAGCCACCCGACGAAACACCCACCACCGACGCAGCTTCGGGCATCGCACCCAACGCAGGCAGGTCAGCTGGGGGCGTGTCCGCCTGCACATGGGCAGCACTGCCACCCATGAGCATCAATACGCCGAGCAGGCGATAAGCAGTGGCGGCAGGCATGGGTT
Source organism: Vreelandella hamiltonii (assembly GCF_014651795.1). NCBI lineage: Bacteria > Pseudomonadati > Pseudomonadota > Gammaproteobacteria > Oceanospirillales > Halomonadaceae > Vreelandella > Vreelandella hamiltonii. The sequence continues at coordinate 143,038 of NZ_BMXO01000005.1, forward strand.
ACTCGACGCCCAGCAGTTCAACGCGGAAGGTAAGCATCTCATTCGGACCGATCGGCCCTTGGCCACCCTCACCGTAAGCCAGCTCGGCAGGGATGTAGAGCATCCAGCTGTCGCCCACGCTCATCAGTTGCAGCGCTTCCTGCCAGCCTTCGATGACCTGATTCACCTGGAAGCTGACCGACTGGCCACGCTCGAAAGAGCTATCGAACACGGTGCCATCCAGCAGCATGCCTTCGTAGTTCACTTCTACGGTGTCTTCTGCGCCAGGCGTGGCCCCATCGCCAGACTCCAGCACTTCATATTGAAGGCCCGACTCGGTGACTTCGACACCCTCACGCTCGGCGTTCTCTGCCAGGAAGGCCTGGCCTTCTTCCAGGTTCAGCTGGGCAATTTCAGCGGCCTGCTGTTCGCGGGCCTCCATGGAGCTCTCCTGGAAGGTCATCAGCGCTTCCATCATCTCTTCTTCGCTCATCGCCAGCTCATTGCCGTCGAACACGTCGCGCATACCATCGGTGAAGGCATCGAGATCCAGGTCTTCGATATCGGCCTGCATGCTCTCGCCCAACGTTACCCCCAGGCTGTAAGCCAGGCGTTGCTCGTCGGTCTCGGGGGCCGCGGCGGCGAACGGTGCTACCAGCAATAAACCCGTCAGGGCAGTAGAAGTCACAAGTGCTTTCATGGAAAAACCTTATCCAGCGGCGCAGCGCGCCAACGTGTTGTCGAATCCCTAAAGACTAACACCCGCCGCGTCAGGCTGCATTACCTGACGCGGCGGGTGTTGTTCAGGCGTCCCCTTCAGACAACAGGATGCCGCAGAGGTTTACACCACTAGTGTAGGGCAGTGTGCCGCCCCAGCCACGCGCTGGGACACGCTGCCCAGCAGCAGGTTCTTTTCGCCATTGGTGCCCTGTGCCCCAATCACGATCAAATCGCACTCCCGCTTGCGCGCGAAGCGCACGATGGTACGCGAAGGGCGCCCGCCCTTGACGAAAGCGCGCACGCGCAGGCTATCGGCTCCCAGCTCGATGGCATGCGACTTGGCGTGCACCGCAATTTCGGTGGCGTACTCTTTCAAGGCATCGTCCGGCAGGTCCAGCTTGTTGGGCCGAACCATGGAGAGCGAGGCCTCCAGCAGGCTGTGGTGCTTGAACACGCACAGCAGGTAGAGCTCTGCGCCGGTGAGCATGTGCAGGCCAACGGCCTTCTCCAGTGCCTTGATGGCCCCCTTGGAGCCATCGACAGGAATCAAAATGCGATTGAACATAAGCGCTCCTGTGGCTAGCGGAAAGCAAGGTCGCGCAGGAACAGCGCAATTTGCGGGAACATGATGACCAGAGCCGCGGCCAGGATCAGCATGAAAATGAACGGCGGCGTGCCGCGGATCACTTCCAGGTAAGGCCGCTTGAAAATCGCAATGGCGGTAAAGATGTCACACCCAAAGGGCGGCGTCGCCGAGCCAATGGCCACCTGCAGGGTGATCAGTACCCCCACCAGTACCGGGTCCAGCCCCGAAGCCGCAATCGCTGGCGCGAAAATAGGGGTCAGCACCAGAATCACCACGATGGGATCGACGAACATGCAGGCCACGAAGAAGGCGATCGAAATAGCCACCAGTACGCCCACGGGCCCCGCTTCGTTGATCCCGAAGGTACCCAGGATCGTCTGCGGGATCTGGGCAAACGAGATGATCCACGAGAAGCCGTTGCCTGCCGCCACCAGGATAAACACCACGGCGGTGATCAACCCCGTGGACTTGGCAATGGTGAACATGTCCGGCAGCTTCAGCGAGCGGAAAATCACGAATTCCAGCAGGAAGGCGTACAGTACGCAGGCCGCCGCCGCCTCGGTCGGGCTAAACACCCCGCCGTAAATACCACCGACGATCAGCACTGGAAAACCTAGTGGCCAAAGCGCCTTTTGCACGGCCACGGCTCGCTCTTTCCAGCTGGCCTTGGGCTCGGTGGGCACCTTGTTGACGATGGCGTAAATAATGCAATACGTGGAGAACATGGCCAAAATCAGCAGGCCCGGACCGATACCAGCAATGAAAAGCTCGGCAATCGACGTTTGTGATACCACCCCGTAAATGATCATGCCGATACTGGGCGGTATCAAAAAGGCGATGTCGCTGGAGTTGATGATCAGCGCCAGGGTGAAGGGATCTTTATAGCCAGCCTTCAGCATGCGTGGACGCAACGGGGAGCCGACGGCCACCACGGTAGCCTGGGTAGACCCGGACACGGCACCAAACAGCGTGCAGGAGACCGCCGTACTGACGGCCAGGCCGCCTTTGATATGGCCCACGAAGGTCATCACCATGTCGATCAATCGGTTGGCCGACTGCCCGCGGGTCATGATGTCGGCTGCCAGAATGAACATGGGCACCGCAATCAGCGCGGTGGGGCTGATACCGCGCATCATCTGCTGGATGAGCGTTTCCATCTGCCCCAGGCCGCCGAAGCTCATGAAAAAGCCCACGAAGGCCGCGGTCATCAAGGGAATCATCATCGGGAAGCCGAGCAGCAGCAGCACGATCATGATGGTAATTATCGTTGCAGTCATGCGTGTTTCCTCGCTGCCTAGACTTCGGTTTCGGTGTCCTTGTAGCCGTCCACCACATGCGTGGACAGGTACACATCCTTCGAAAGCAGGTTAGTGATCGCCGTCATGACGTATTGAATGCCGGTGACGGCAAAGCCCACGGGCACCCAGACGTACATCCACCAGGCCGGAATACCTGTAGAGGGCAGGCTGCGGCCGCGGCCCATGATGGTGTCGATGTAACCAATCGAGAAGTAGCACAGCACGAACATCACTAGCGCCGTGAACAGGCTGATGACAATCATCAGCGCGCGGCGCCCTCCTGTGGGCAGCGCATCGTAGATCGCCGACATGCGGATATGCCGACCATGCCGAGCGGCATAGCCAATCCCGGCAAAGGTCACCAGCACGATCAGCATACGGTTGACCTCTTCGGAAAAGTGCAGACTCTCACCGAACACGAAGCGACCAATGACGTTGGCCACGGTATTGATCGCCATCAGAATGACGCCCGTCGCCAAAATCACGGCCTCCATTTTACTGATCCACGTATCAACGGTACCCAGCAGCCCAGGCAGCATAGAGCGATACTGTTTTTCAGCAACATCATCTTCGCTCATATCCATTGGAGTTGTTCCTCTCTGTTCCCGTTAAACTTGTCGGTCTACCTTGCTACTGTAGCGGCTTAAAACAGCACACCATTCAACGCTGATTAGCCGCACCCGCGTCACGGTAGATGGGTGTTGCTCTTCACCAAGGGGTGAACAAAAAAGGGGCAGCACTTGGCCACCCCTTTTGCTTTCACGCATTTGCGGGCATTGCAGGCATCACTCCTGCCAGGCCCTCGCCATGAATCAGTTGCTGGTCACGGCTTCGAGGTCTTCCTTGAACTGCTCGAGCAGTGCCGCACCGCGCTCGCCAGTCATCTCCACGAAGCGCTCTTCTACCTGGGGCGCACGCTCGCGGAAGGCTTGAATCTGCTCTTCATTGAGACGCGTCACGGTCACGTCATCCGAGGCGGCCTGGATTTTCTCCAGCGACTCGTCGGCCAAACCAGAGATATGCTCCATGGTGTGCTCGTAAGCCGCTTCCGTGGCATCACGCACCAGCTGCTGATCATCTTCCGAGAGGCCTTCGAAGAAGTCCTGGTTGGCCATCATGGCCGTGGTGAACCAGCCATGACCGGTGAACACCAGGTTGGGGGAAACTTCATACAGGCCGCCCGACTCGATCCAGAAGATGGGGTTTTCCTGGCCCTGCAGAATGTTGGTTTGCAGGCCACCATATACCTCACCCCAGGGCAGCGGCGTGGGGCTGGCGCCGAAGGCGCGATAGGTTTCCGCCAGCAGCGGGTTGGTCATGGTGCGGATGTTCTTGCCACGCAGCTCGTCTGGCGAGGTAAACGGCTCGTCGAGGGTGACGACCATCTCACCTTCTGGGTACATCTTGAGCAGCTCCAGCCCCTGCTCCGCGTAGAGCTCCGGGAAGGTTTCATGGATCGCGGTGCTGGAGTTGAAGAACTCGATGACCGTTTCTTCATCGGTGGGCAGCAGGTAAGGGACGAAGAAGATTTGCGCTTCGGGGATCAGTGCGCCCGTGAAACCAGGCGACTGGTTGACGAACTGCAGAATACCCGCCTGGGTCTGCTCCATGATGTCGTCAGACTCGCCCAGCTCGCCAAAACGATATACCTGGACGGTGTGGTCGGAATTCTCTTCCACGTACTCCTTGAACGCCATGGCGAAGACGTCCTGAACGTCGCCTTCATACTCTTCGTGGGCATAACGCCAGTTATCTGCCTGCGCAGCAGCGCTCAGGCCCAGCAGCAGAGCACCTACGCTCGCGGACGTGATGAGTTTCGTGGTGAGTGAACGGGTCGAAACAAACTTGTTTGGCTTCATACAGAGTTCCCTGACAGTGGTAGCGCGCTCTAAGAGTGCGCATGAAGTTAGTGTTGTCTGTCCAGTGCTGTCCTGATCAACCGCTAACACGCAGAAACGCTTTCACCTATCGATTAATGGCTGCTGGTGATTTATGGCTGCTGGATTCATTGCTGTGGGTTAGCGGGCGATTGCCACACAAGTGGTCACAGGTTATTCAAAAACAGCTTAATTTCAGGCTAGCGTGGTGATTTACAGTGGTCAAGCTGACTTGCCAGACATTCAAGCGCAGGGGAGATGCCATCGCATACGCGTGAACCACTCAACGAAGCGCTGTCAAATTTGGCAAAAAAGAGCCTATTCTGCAGCCAAATGCTACGATCTTGCATGCTATCATCAACTTCCTCCAAACGCTGTGAGACATGCTCGGAAGCCTGCGCCCACTGCTGCCAACGTTGAAGATTTACACGCTCGGCCTGCAGCTCGGCAGTTTTGATGCTCTTGCGCAACGTATCGATGGCCTCATCCTCAGCCGCTTGAGGCTTCAATTCACGGCGCAGGTGACGTAACGGCTCGGTAAACTGGCGCTGCCAGTGCGCTCGCTCACGGCTAATATCGGCAAGCACCTCACGTTTGGCCTGGAGGCCGTGGCAATACAGCCATCCGTGAAACAGCAATTCGCAGACATCCACGTCGGCGGCGTCCTGTAGCGTCAAGCACGCCTGCTCCACACCGGGCTGGGCGTAAAAGGCCAGCGCAAAATCCCATAGCGAACGATGCTGCAAAGCCTGCTGCAAGTCCTGCAATCGGTTAGAATCCATGAATTTACCCACTGGTTTCGGGAGAAAGCATGATCGCACTGCGCCAAGTCGCCCTGCAACGAGGTACGCAAACGCTCCTGGAAAGCGCCGACCTGACCCTGCACAACGGAGTCAAGGCAGGCATCATCGGGGCCAACGGGGCGGGCAAGTCGAGCCTGTTCAAGCTGCTGCTGGGCGAGCTGGGCCCGGACCAGGGCGATGTAGAGATGAGCGGTGGCCAGCGTATCGCACACATGGCTCAGGAAGTGGAAGCGCTGGACCGCCCCATCGTCGAGTACGTGCTGGATGGCGATCATGCTCTGCGCCAGGCCGAAGCCGACCTGCTGGCCGCCCAGCAGGCGGGGGATGCCCACCGTGAAGCCGAGTTGCACGGCCTGATCGAGACGCTGGATGGCTACAGCGCCGCCTCCCGCGCCGCCCAGCTGCTGGTGGGGCTGGGCTTCATACAGGCCGACCTGCAGCGCCCGCTTTCCGATTTTTCCGGTGGCTGGCGTATGCGAGTCAACCTGGCCCGCACCCTGTTCATGCCTTCCGACCTGCTGCTGCTCGACGAGCCGACCAACCACCTGGACCTGGATGCACTGCTGTGGCTGGAGCAGTGGCTGGTACGTTACCCGGGCACGCTGCTGCTGATCTCCCACGACCGCGACTTCCTGGATGCCGTGTGTGACCACATCGTCCACATGCATCAGCAGACCCTGGAGCTTTACCGGGGCAACTACTCACGCTTCGAGCGTACCCGCGCCGAGAAGCTCGCGCTCCAGCAGGCCGAAGCCGCCAAGCAGCAGGCACGCCGTGAGGAAATAGAGCGCTTCATCGCCCGCTTCAAGGCCAAAGCGACCAAGGCTCGCCAAGCCCAGAGCCGCATGAAGATGCTCGAGCGCATGGAAGATATCGCCATGGCGCACGTGGACTCGCCCTTCCACTTCACGCTGCCCGCCGCCGACAAAACCTCTCACCCCCTGCTGGTGCTGGACCAGGCAACCCTGGGATATCGCAGCGAAGCGGCCGATGTCGCGCAGCTGGAAAAGGTCAATATCACTCTGCTACCCGGTAGCCGCATTGGCTTGCTGGGGCCCAACGGCGCGGGCAAATCCACGCTGATCAAATCGCTGACCGGCGAGCTGGCCCTGCTAGAGGGCAAGCGGGTGCCCGGCGAACATCTGGCGATTGGTTACTTTGCCCAGCATCAGCTGGAAGGGCTGGACGTGACCACCACCCCGTTTGTCCACGTCCAGCGGCTCTCTCCTACCGCCAGCGATCAGGAAATCCGCAACTTCCTGGGCGGCTTCGGTTTCAAGGGCGATGACGCCTTCGGCGAGGTGGCAACCTTCTCGGGGGGCGAGAAGGCGCGCCTGGCGCTGGCGCTGGTGGCCTGGCAAAAACCCAACCTGCTGCTGCTGGACGAACCGACCAACCACCTGGACCTGGAAATGCGCGAAGCGCTCACTGAAGCGCTGGCCGCGTTCGAGGGCACCGTCATCCTGGTTTCCCACGACCGTCACCTGCTGCGCGCCACGGTCGATGAGTTCTGGCGTGTGGCCGACCATCGGGTCGAGCCGTTCGATGGCGACCTGGAGGATTACCGCGCCTGGCTGAAAGCACGCCTGGAAGAGAGCCGACGCGACGCACGCAGTGAAAAGAGCGAGCGCCAAGGGCAGCAACCCACTACCGACCGCAAGGCCGCTCGCAAGGCCGCCGCCGAGCTGCGTGAAAAGCTGCGACCCTTGAAAAAGGTCCGTGATCAGGCCGAAAAACAGATGGAGAAAGCCCAGGCAGCGCTGGAGGAAGTCGAAACCGTGCTGGCCGATGCCACCCTGTATACCGACAGCGCCCGCAAGGCGGAACTGACCCAAGCGCTGGCGCGGCAAGCCGATGCCAAGGTCGAGCTGGAGCGCACCGAGCAAGCCTGGCTGGCCGCCGAAGAGGCGCTGGAAGCCATGGAGGCCGAACTGCTGGCCAGCGAAAACGCCTGAGGTTTTTCCGCTACCCTTCCAGCATGAAAGTCACCGGGCCGTCGTTGACCAGCGCCACCTGCATGTCAGCGCCAAACTGCCCGGTGGCCATCGGCGGGCCCGCTTGCCGCGCGCGCGCCACCAGGTAATCGAATAGCCGCTCGCCTTCCTCCGGCGGTGCGGCGCTGGAGAAGCCCGGCCGCAACCCCTTGCGGGTATCGGCGGCCAGCGTGAACTGGGAGACCAGCAGCAAGCCCCCCTGGGCCTGCTGCAGGTTATGGTTCATCTTGCCCGCCTCGTCACTGAACACGCGGTAATTCAGCAGCTTGTGCAACAGCTTGTCGGCATTAGCCTCGCTGTCGCCTTTTTCGACGCCGATCAGCGCCACGAGCCCGTGATCGATAGAGCCAATGACCTGCCCCTCCACCGTCACGCTGGCGGTGGTTACCCGTTGAATCAATGCCTTCACGTTACGGCTACCCCTGGAATGGCTGAAAGGCAAGAGTCTAGCGTAGATCAGTTCCGCCCTAACAGCGCATCCCGAAAACCTTCGCCCAGCGGGCGCTCACCCAGCCAGATACCAAACATGGCCCGGGCAAACTCAGCGCTATCATCTTCATAGAGCGTCTCGCCATTGAGGGCCAAGCGCAGCTGCTCGCCGTCCCAACTCAACAGATAGCGGTCGCCAGGCGAGACATCCTGATAGCGCTGGTTAAGCTGCGCCATGCTGTCCTGAATCTGGTTGAATTCGTAAAGTGTGAGGGAGCCACGTAAGGTTTTTTCGGTGGCATCGGCAAAGTCGCTGGCGGAAATGGCGTGAAAATAAGCCAGCTCCAGGCGACGCGGCACGTCGCCCAGCGGTTGCGGCTCGTTTTCGCCTTCCAGCTGGTAGTAGGCCCCCGCGTAGGCCGTCCAGATCATGTAGCGGAACACGCCACTGCCTAGCAGGGAATAGCGCTGCCCTTGGTCTTCGACCACTCGGTCGAACTGCTCGCCACGCTCGGTGACGCTGCTGGCCATGGCTGCCGATGCCCACAGCGCGGCTGCCAGCAGTAGTGCGATGGTGAACGGAGTGGATTGCTTGAGTCGCCACACGGTGTTTTCCTCCCAAGGCAGACGGAACAGAAATCTCTACGCTATACATACCCACGTCATGCGTAAAGGTTCCGTACAACCAAGGGCTGGCAGCGCTACCAGGGGCGGCAGATCATCACATCGCAGTGCGGCTCGCTCAGCAGCATCTCGGTGAGCGGGTTGGGCTGCTGGGGTCGGCTGCGGCTTCCCAGCATCACCAGGTCAGGCGAATGGCGCTTGATATAGTCACCGAGCACATCGCATGGGCTGCCCGGCTCCAGAATCAGCTGGGTATCAGGCACACCCTGCAGCTCGCCCATCAGGCTATCGACTTCGTTATCCAGCGCCGTGCGCAGCCGACTGACCTCATGGTCCCGCCATTGGGCGTAGAAGGCTTGATTGCCCAATTCACGCTCGCCCGGCAGGCTCCAGGCATGCAGCAGGGTGATCTGCGCCTCCGGGAAGCGTACCAGGGCTTCCTTGAGCGTCTGGCGTGCGGTCAGGGAAAAATCGACGGGCACCACGATATGCTGCCATGCCTGCGTAGGCGGGGTGAACGCGATGACCACCGGGCACGGCGCGCTGCGCAGCACGCGCATCATGGTGGTGCCCTGCAGCAGCTCCTTCTGGCCGCGCTTGCGATGCATACCCAACACGATCAGCGATGCGTGACGCTCGTGGGCCTCTCGGACGATTTCTGCATGGGGCTCGCCCACCACGGTCTGGATCATCAGCGGAGGCAGCGCCAGAGCGTAGTCTTCACTTAAATCCGTCAGCGTGGCGCTGATATCATCACTGATGGCCTGTTCCAGGTCATGCAGGGTGCGATGCGGCAGATAAGGGTCGAGCACGTGCAGCGTGTTCAGGGAAGCACCTTGCTCCTGGGCAAGGCGCAGCGCGCGTGCGAACGCGGCGCGATTTTCCCGGGAAAGATCGGAGGCAAACAGCAGCGAGCGAGACATGGGCATGCTCCTTGGCCGAATAGCGCAGCCGGTTGGATGAAACGGGCACCCTTCAGCATGGTGCCCGTTTGCGCATCTCGCAAGCCGACTTTATCCGCGCATGCCCCAGATCAAGCTGCCACCCCCAGCGCTGTTACCACCAGGCGTGGAAGTGGTGAACCGGCCCTCGCCCTTGGCCCACGTTGAGCCGCTCGCTGGCAGCCAGGGCGTCGTGCAACCACTGTTTGGCGGTGGTGATCGCCTCGATGGGAGCTTCGCTGCTTGCCTGAGCGGGCAGCCTCGCCAGGCACGCCGTGATCGCCGATGACAGCGCACAGCCGGTGCCGTGCAGGTTGTCGGTAGCAATCCGCTCGGCGGCCAGCCAGCGCTGGCCCTGAGGTGACGCCAGCAAATCCGGACAGGTTTCGCCCCGTAGATGCCCCCCCCTTGAGCACCACGTAAGGCGCGCCCAAGGCCACCAGCGCGGGCAGCAGCGACTCCATGTCCTCCAGCGACGCGGGGCGCGCGCGGTCCAGCAGCACGGCGGCTTCGGGGAGGTTGGGAGTGATCACATCCGCCAGCGGCACCAGAATATCGCGCACGGCGCGGATGCCAGCATCGTCCACCAGGACGTCACCGCTCTTCGCGACCATCACCGGGTCCAGCACGATCCAGCGCGGGCGACGCTGCTGCAGCACGTCGGCAATGGTCTGTGCCACGTCGCGGCTGGCCACCATGCCAATTTTTACGGCATCGATGTGCACATCGGCCAACAGGTGCTCCAACTGCTGGCGAATGGCCGCCACCGGGACGCCATGCACCCCGGCGACACCGCAGGTATTTTGTGCCGTCAGTGCCGTGATCACGCTGGTGCCATAGGTGCCCAGCGCCGAGAAGGTCTTCAGGTCCGCTTGAATGCCCGCCCCGCCCGAGGGGTCGGAGCCAGCGATGGTCAGTACGTTTGCAATCATGTCGCCAATCGCTCGCTACAGGACAGAGGGCAGCCAGGTGGCGATGCCCGGAAACAGCGCCAGCGCCAACAACATGCCCAACTGCAGAATGATGAACGGGATCACGCCCTTGTAAATGGCCGACGTCGGTACGCTGGCCGGGGTCACGCCGCGCAGGTAGAACAGCGCAAAGCCGAACGGCGGGGTCAAAAACGACGTTTGCAGGTTGACCGCGATCATGATGCCCAGCCAGATGGGGTCTACGCCCATGGCCAGCAGAACGGGCCCGACGATGGGCACCACCACGAAGGTGATCTCGATAAAATCGAGAATGAAGCCCAGCAAGAAGATCACCAGCATGACCACCAGCGTGGCTCCAACGACCCCGCCCGGCATGGCTTCGAACAGCTCGGTGACCAGCTCTTCACCACCGTAAGCGCGAAACACCAACGAAAACAGCGCAGCGCCAATCAGGATCAGGAACACCATGCTGGTGACCTGCGCCGTGGAGTGGAGTGTCTCCTTGAGCATCTTGATGCTCAGCTGGCGATTGGTCGCCGCCAGCACTAGCGCGCCAAACGCCCCTACCGCCGACGCTTCGGTAGGCGTTGCAAAGCCCCCCAGAATCGAGCCAAGCACCGCCACGATCAGCAGTACCGGAGGCAGCAAGCCTTTCAGCAGCAGCGGCCAGATGCTGCCGGTGTGCCCCAGCTCGGCCTTTAGAGCCTCACGGTCCGCCGCCGGTGCCGCGTCCGCTTTCCACCACGCCACCACCAGCAGGTAAATGATGTACACCCCCACCAGCAGCAGGCCAGGCACCAGTGCACCAATGAACAGGTCACCAATGGAGAGGGTTTTCGGGCTCCACACGCCCATGGAGAGCTGCGCCTGCTGGTAGGCGTTGGAGAGCACATCGCCCAGCAGCACCAGCGCTATCGAAGGAGGAATGATCTGCCCCAGCGTACCCGTGGCACAGATCGTGCCCGTGGCCAGCGCGGGCGAGTAGCCGCGCTTCAACATCGTGGGCAGCGACAGAAGCCCCATGGTGACCACGGTGGCACCGACGATCCCCGTAGAAGCCGCCAGCAGCATGCCGACGATGACCACCGCGATACCCAGGCCGCCGCGCAGCGCGCCGAAGGCCATGGCCATGGCGTCCAGCAGCGTTTCCGCTACCCGCGACTTCTCCAGCAGCACGCCCATGAGCACGAACAGCGGCACCGCCAGCAGCGTGGCATTGGTCATGATGCCGTAAAGTCGGTTGGGCATGGCATTCATCATGCGCGCTTCGAAGGGCACGTCCATGCCCATGGACTGCAGCAGCATACCGAACCCGGCAAACGCCAATGCGGTGCCCGCCAGCGAGAGCGCCACCGGATACCCCAGCATCAACACGAGACAGACCGCCGCAAAGAGTACCAGCGGCATCATGTCTAATAAGGTCGCCAGCACTAGATGATCTCCTCATGAGTAGGGGGCGTGGTGGTCAGTTTGCCGCGCAATATCAAGGTCTGGCGAATCAGTTGCGCCACCGCCTGCAGTAGCAGCAGCGCCACCATCACCAGCATGAGCGTTTTCAATAGATAAACACCGGGAATGCCGCCATCCGGCGAGCGCTCGAGGATGGCCCAACTGCTACGCACGTAACGGTAGCTACTGAACGCAATGAAGATCGACACCGGAATCAGCAGCAGCAGCGTGCCCATCAGGTCGATCCAGGCCCGCCCACGCGCCGATAGGCGGCGATAGAAAATATCGACCCGCACATGGCCATCGCGCTTGAGGGTCCAGGCGGCGCCCAGCATGAACACTGCGGCATGCATGTACATCACCGACTCCTGCATGACGATGCTGTTGATGCCCAGCCAGTAGCGCATGATGACAATGGCAAACTGGACCAGCATCATGATGATCACCAGCCAAGCAATGGCTCGGCCAATCCCCTCGGTTACGCAGTCCAGCCAACGCAATAAACGTGGCTCTTGAGCACTCGTCGGCATAGCAGATGTCCCAGCATGAATAAAAACGGCCCAGAATCATCGCTGATTCTGGGCCTGACGTCATCCCTATTCACGGGATTAAACGCTTATCCATACGTCTGGGCGGCACGTCTGGCTATGGGCGCCCATGGGTTTGCGCGTGCTCGGCCTCTGCCAGTGCACTGAGGCAGGCTGCGGGCAAGGGCAGGTCAACCGCGATGGGCAAGTGATCGGAAAACAGATGATCCAGCACGCGCACTTCTGCGGCTTCCAGCGTTTGGGACAGCAGAATATGATCCAGCGCCCTACGCGGCTGCCAGGAGGGGTAGCTGAGCAGCGGCTTCACCGGATGCAGCGGCAACGACGTGCTGAAACGCTCGTGGGCATGCAGCTGATCCGGCGTACAGTTGAGGTCGCCCATCACGACCACGTGGCGCAGCGGCTGAATGATGTCGCTGAGGTAATCCAGCTGGCGTACCCGGCCACGGTGGCTCAAGGCCAGGTGGGCCACGAAGATGTGCAGGGCATCGGGGCCATCGCCATAGCGGGCATGAATCGCGCCCCGCCCTGGCAGCATCCCGGGAAGCCGGTGCTCTTCGATACGGCTCGGCACCAGCCGCGACAGCAGCCCGTTGCTGTGCTGAGCGAACTGCCCCAGGTTGCGGTTCAGCTGCTGAAAATAGTGCGGGAATTTTGCCTGGGCGGCGAGAAACTCCACCTGGTTGACACGGCTGGAGCGAAAGCTGCCGCCATCCACCTCCTGGAGGCCCACCACATCGAACTGCTCGAGCACGCTGCCCATCATCGCCAGGCGCTTCAAGCGCTGGGGATGCGGCAAGAAGTGTTGCCAGCTGCGGGTGAGGTAATGGTGATAGGCAGAGGTCTGGATGCCCACCTGCAGATTGAACGTCAACAGGCGCAGGTGCCCCCGCTCCAGCAAGGGAGCGGCGGGCGCCTGTGGCGAGCCCGCAGGCTCACCGGTAGTGCCGTGTTCGAGCACGGTTATTGAGCGCGCTCGTTACGCACTTTTTCCACTAGGGCATCGGCAATGCGAGGCATGTTCTCGAGACTGCCTGCGGTTTGTGGCGATACCACATAGCGACCATCCACCACGATGGCCGGAACCCCCATCAGGCGCATTTCACGCATGCGGCTGTTGGCCTTGTTGACATCGCTGCGTACGCTGAAAGCGGTCAACGCCTGCTTGGCTTCTTCTTCACTGACGCCGTAGTTGGCGAAGAACTCGGCAATGTCGTCCGGGTCGGTCAGAGAGCGGCCATCCTGATGGATGGCATCGAAGAAGTCAGCATGCAGCTCTTCTTCGATACCCAGCGACTGAGCGGCGTAGAAGGCCGTGGCGTGGGTATTCCAGTCACCGCCCATGGTGGCCGGCATGTGGATCACACTGACGTCGTCTTCCAGCGTGTCGTACCAGTCGCTGACATGCTCTTGCAACCGGTAGCAGTGCGGGCAGCCAAACCAGAACGCTTCGGTCACTTCAATTTGGCCTTCTTCCACCTGCGTGGCGACCGGAGACGCCAGCAGCGTGTAGTGCTGGCCTTCCACCAACTCCTGGGCACTGACCGTAGCGGAAAGACCTAGACCAGCCAGGGCGACCATCAACGTTTTCAACATAGCGAGAACTCTCCAGAATAAGCGAGCCAACAAGGGCGAGGCTAAGACCACCGCTTGCACAGGCAGGTTCCCCACCCTGCCGGTTCAGCGCAGGATGGGGCACGGCATCGAGCGCTTAGTTCAGGCCCAATACGTAGTTCGCAACCGCTTCCATGTCACGATCGCTCATCTTGGAAGCGATATCGCCCATCAGGTTGTTGGGGCTGTTGGTACGCTCGCCTGATGCGAAGTCCTGCAGAGTGGAGATGGTGTACTCCACGTGCTGACCCGACAGCGCCGGATAGACGGCACTGCCGATGCCGACACCGGTGGGCGTATGGCATGCGCTGCAGGCAGGAATGCCCTTGCTCATGTCGCCTGCGCGATACAGCTCTTCACCGCGGGCGAGCAGCTCGGTATCTTCATCGCTGGTTTGACCCAGGTTGGCGTCCTGACCGGCGAAGAAGGCCGCCACGTCCCAGGCGTCCTGGTCGGAGAAGTCGTCTACTTGACCTGCCATGGTGGGCACCAGGCGGTCGCCGTCACGAATGTCCATGATCTGCTTGGCCAGATAGGACATCTGCTGCCCAGCCAGGTTGGGGAAAGCGCCCGAAGGGCTGATACCCGCTTGGCCATGACAGGCGGCGCAGGTTTGTGCCATTTCGCGGCCTGCGGCCGCATCTGCATCGGCTTCATAGTCCGTTTGGGCGTGAGCGGTGCCAACGGCACCCATGGTAATTGCCAGGCTTGCCAGTAACTTTCTCATTGCTATTCCACTATGCCGTTTGATTATTGACTGGTACGCACCCTGGGCGCTGCCCAGGCTCTGCACACTACCAGGGTCAGCTCCGCCGAAACGAACAACAGGTTGTTGGTCGCTGCTGGCTAGAACGCGATGGTACACTAGCGCCCCAGGTCGCAGTTATAAACCTCATGCATTATAACGAATCACCCAAGCGGCGGGAATGCAAGTCCATGTCTGCTTTTGGGGTAATTCGTCGCGGTACCTTGGCGATCCCTGCAGGATGGCTCGATGAGCCCTCTTTCATGTCTGTTTTCAGGAACACCATCATGTCTACCCTTCATGATAGCCCAGTCCCACGACTGAACTACCCTACTGCGCGATTCTTGATCAGCGCCCCCACGCTGGCCCTGTGCCCGGACGACACCGGCGCCGAAGTGGCATTTGCCGGGCGCTCCAATGCGGGCAAGTCTAGTGCCATCAACGCGCTGACCCAGCAGAACGCGCTGGCACGCACCTCGCGCACCCCCGGGCGCACCCAGCTGATCAACTTTTTCAGCGTGATGAACGATGAAAGTCGCCGCCTGGTCGACCTGCCCGGCTATGGCTATGCCAAAGTGCCGGAAGCGGTCAAGATCGAGTGGCAGCAGCACCTCTCCGAGTACCTGCGCGGCCGCTTCAGCCTGCGTGGCCTGGTCCTGCTCATGGACGTGCGTCACCCGCTCACCGAATTCGACCAGATGATGCTGGAGTTCGCCGACCAGCGGGGCATGCCGGTACATATTCTGCTGACCAAGGCCGACAAGCTGAAGAAAGGGCCTGCCAGCGCGGCGCTGCAGAAGGTTCGTTCACGCCTGAAAGAGTGGGAAGACCTGGTCTCGGTACAGCTCTTCTCCTCCCTCAAGCGTCAGGGCGTGGACACGCTTTCCCAGACCCTGGACCGCTGGCTGCACACGCCCGAAGAAACCGAACACTGAGCGTGCGTCAGGTGCGTCTTCAGCGGCGCTGCTCCAGCCATGCAATCAGCGTTGGCAACTCCTTCACGTGGGCAATGCGATGCACTCGGGTGGGCAGCGCCTGATCGCCACGTTCGGCCACCCAGGCCGCGTGCATGCCTAACTGCTGCGCGGGCAGCACATCCTCTTGCCACGAATCGCCCACATGCATGGCCCGGGCAGGCACGGTCGCGAGCCGTTCGAGCGCGGTCAAAAACGGCTTGGGGTCCGGCTTGGGGGCGAGCAACTCACCGGCCGCAATCGCTATGGGAAAGTGGGCGGCCAGCGGCTGGCGCTTGAGATGAATGTTGCCGTTGGTGATGGCAGCCAGCCGATAGCGCTGGGCCAGCGCGGCCAGCAAGCCATCCGCCTCCGGGTGAGGCGTGACCTGCACCCGTAGACGGTGAAACTCGTTCATCGCGGCGGCGGCCCACAGCAGCGCCGCGCTGCGCGGTAGCCCGCTGGCCTCCAGCTGCGCTTCCAGCGCCCGTAGCCGCAGCCAGGTAAAGTCGCCGCGACGCTCGGGCACTTGGCTGGCCCACTGCTGACGGCGCTGCAGGTAGTCTGCCACGCCTGTATCGTAGTCCAGTGCCAGCGGCGGTTCCTGGCGGGCCGCTCGCCAGGCCGCCAGCGCCGTCAATAACCAGCGGTAGTGGCCCTCTTCGGTGGTGAGCATGACGCCGTGGTTGTCCCACAGGGTGTCGTCCAGATCAAAGGTGATGGCATCTAACGTGACCATGTTTCGATTCTCGCCTCAACTTTCACTCTCGCGGGAACGCCGTTTGGCGCGTGGGTGGGCAGCATCGTAGCTCTCGGCCAGGTGCTGCCAGTCCAGCCGCGTGTAGACTTGGGTAGTCGATAGATTGGCATGCCCCAGCAGCTCCTGTACGGCCCGCAGGTCCTGACTGGACTCCAGCAGATGGCTGGCAAACGAGTGGCGCAGACGGTGGGGGTGAAGATGCTCTGGCAGGCCACGCAGTACCGACAGCTGGGCCAGTCGCTTTTGGATGCCGCGATGCCCTAGACGTCGCCCGCGCAGGCCGACGAACAGTGCCTGCTCTTCACTGGCAGCCAACCCGTCACGGCAGCCCAACCAGGCTTCCAGCGCCTGCCGAGCCCGGGCTCCCACCGGCACCTGGCGGGGCTTGCTGCCCTTACCCATGACCCGCACGTGGTGGCCCGCCAAGTGAGCGACATCCAGCGCAGCCAGCTCGGCCAGACGCAGCCCGCTGGAGTAAAACAGCTCCAGCATGGCCTGATCCCGCAGCGCCAGCGGCGTGCCATCATGGGGCGTATCCAGAAAGCGAGCCAACGCATCGACATCCAGCGGCCGGGGCAAGTGGCTGGGCTGCTTGGGAGTGCGCAGCAGCGCCACGGGGTTGTCCGCCCGTACCTGGCGCTCCACCAGCGCATCGGCAAACCGGGAGAGCGCCGCCCGGCGGCGCGCCAGGCTGCGGGGCGCCAGGCCACGGCTGCGCTCGGCCCCCAGGAAGGCCCGCGCCAGCGCCGTGTCCCAGCCATGGGGCTGAGTGACGCCGCGCTGCAGGGCAAACTGGCAGAACGCGTTCAGATCCTGCCGATACGCAGCCACCGTCGCCGGGCTGGCATGGCTGGCCAGATGGGCCAGATAGCCCTCTATCGCCTGCGCCAGCGGAGAGTCACTCTCCATGGGGTACCGAACCCAGCGGCCCCAAGCGCAGCAACAGCCGAGCAACGATATCCCCCAGATACTCGGTAAACAGCGTATCCATGCTGGCGCGGTAGCACTCGGGGTCGGGGCTGGCGAGCAGCAGATAGCCCAGGGATTCGCCTGCGGAAAGCCGCGTAATCGCACAAGAGCCCGCCTTGCGCGGGGGCTTGGCATGGGGCAGCAGACACTTCCAGTCGCTGACGCTGAGCTTGGCGCAGCGGCTGGTGCGACCATCCAGCAACGCCGCCAGGCGGGCACCGGCGTGCTGGTCCAGCACATGCCGGGGCGCTTGCGGCGGCGCGGGCTCTGCGTCACTCAAGGAGGCCGGGCACCACAGCGCCATGGCGGGCGTCTGGAAACGCTCGCTCAATTGGGTCGCCAGCGCTTGCGCCAAGGCATCGCGGTCTTCTGCTTCTACCAGGCTGAGCAGCGTTTCGCGCAGGCGGCGGTACTGGGCCTCGTTATGGCGGGCGGTTTCCAGCAGGTGCTCCAGGCGGCCCTCCGCCGTTTCGGCCCGCTGGCGCAGGTCGATGACCAGCCGTTCGAGCAGCGACACCGCTCCCTCGATATGCGGATGCGGGACTTTCAGCTGTTGCAGCAGCCCTTCACGACCGATGAAAAAATCGGGATGGCGGGCCAGCCAGAACGCGACCTGGTCCGGGTCCAGCGTTTTACGCGGCTCAGGGGCTTGAGACATCGCCGTTCTCCTCGAATCAGTTGAGTGATACCCGACCGTCGAACACTCGGGTAGCGGGCCCCACCATGACCAGCGAGGCTTCTGGGCCAGGCCACTCGATACTCAGCTGGCCACCCGGCAGGGAGACCTTGACCGGGCTCTTCAGCAGCCCCTGACGAATGCCACTGGCCACCGCCGCACAGGCCCCGGTCCCGCAGGCCAGCGTTTCCCCGCTGCCTCGCTCGAAGACCCGCAGGCGAATCTCGTTGGGCGACACGACCTGCATGAAGCCCACGTTGACGCGCTTGGGAAAGCGAGGATGCGACTCCAGCAGCGGACCCAGCCGTTCGACGGGCGCACGCTCGACATCCTCGACCTGGAGCACGGCATGGGGGTTCCCCATGGAAACCACTCCAAGGGAGAGCGTTTCACCGTCTACCTCCACCTCGTGGAGAGGCTGGTCGCCGGTGGCTTCGAAGGGCAGCGTGGCCGGATTGAAGCGCGGCGCGCCCATGTCCACCCGCACCATGCCATCGTGCTGGACGTTGAGTACCAGCGGGCCGCCAGCGGTCTCCACGTGAATTTCGTGCTTGTGGGTCAGGCGCTGGTCACGCACGAAGCGGGCAAAGCAGCGCGCTCCGTTACCGCAGTTTTCCACCTCGCTACCGTCGGCGTTGTAGATACGATAACGAAAGTCCATGTCCGGGTCGCGCGGGGGTTCGACGATCAGCAGTTGATCAAAACCGATACCAAAGCGCCGATCCGCCAACTGGCGGATCTGCTCGTCGCGCAGGCGGGCACGCTGGGTGACCAGATCGATCACCATGAAGTCGTTGCCCAGCCCGTGCATCTTGGTGAAGTGCAGCAGCATCAGCGCGCCCCTTCCGGCAGCAGCGCTTCGCCCGCCCACAGGCTTTCCAGACTTTCCCGCGCACGCACCACGTGGTAGCGGTCACCGTCCACCATCACTTCCGGCGGGCGTGGGCGGCTGTTGTAGTTCGAGGCCATCACGAAACCGTAAGCGCCCGCAGAGCGCACCGCCAGCAGGTCGCCTTCGGCAATCGCCAGTTCCCGCTCCTTGCCCAGGAAGTCGCCGGTTTCACACACCGGGCCGACCACGTCGTAGGTAGCCGGCTCACGGGGCGTGCGGGTATCCACCGGCACGATGGCCTGCCACGCCTGATACAGCGCCGGGCGAATCAGGTCGTTCATGGCCGCATCGACGATGGCAAAGTTCTTGGTTTCACCAGGCTTCAGGAACTCCACCCGAGTGAGCATCAGGCCCGCGTTGGCCGCAATGGAACGGCCCGGCTCGAACAGTAGCGTCAGGGTCTCGCCGCCTTCCCAGCGGGAGAGGCGCGCCAGCAGCTGGCTGGCGTAGTCGAAGGGCTGGGGCGGCTTCTCGTCGCGGTAAGGCACGCCCAGGCCACCTCCCAGGTCCAGGTGGTCGATCTCGATACCCTGCTCGCGCAGGCGCTCCATCAGCAGCAGCAGGCGCTCCAGGGCATCCAGGAACGGGGCGGTTTCGGTCAGCTGTGAGCCGATATGGCAATCCAGCCCCGTCACGCGCAAATGGGGCAGGCTGGCAGCCAGTTGATACACGTCCAGCGCATCATCGACGGGAATGCCGAACTTGTTGTCCTTCAAGCCGGTCGAGATGTACGGGTGGGTACCCGCATCGACATCCGGATTGACGCGCAGCGAGACCGGGGCGATTTTCCCCAGCTCACCCGCCACGGCGTTCAGGCGCTCCAGCTCCGGGCGCGACTCGACGTTGAAGCACTTGATCCCGACTTCAAGGGCCCGAGCCATTTCATGGGGCTGCTTGGCCACGCCGGAGAACACCACCTTGGCGGGGTCGCCTCCCGCCTTGAGCACCCGCTCCAGCTCACCCACCGAGACGATATCGAACCCGGCACCCAGACGTGCCAGCAGGCCCAGTACCGCCAGGTTGGAATTGGCTTTCACCGCATAGCAGATCAGGTGCGGATGGCCGCCCAGCGCTTCGGTGTAGGCCCGGAAGTGGCGTTCCAGGGTGGCTTTGGAGTAGACGTAACAGGGCGTGCCCAGTTCGGCGGCCAGCGTCGTCAGCGGCACGTCTTCGGCATAGAGCACGCCATCGCGATAGTTAAAGTGATCCATTACCCCTCCTGCTCGGCGGCCGAATCGGATGTATCGTCAGGCAAGTAGAGCGGCCCTTTCTGGCCGCAGCCCACCAGCAGCAGCGCCACCAGCAGCAGCGCGCCCAAGGCACTGGCAACGCGCATCATGAGGCACCCTGGAGCGCTTTCAGCGCGTCACGGGCACGGCTGGCGGCGGCACGCACCTGGTCCGGTGCCGTGCCACCAATGTGATTACGCGCCGCCACCGAGCCCTCCAGTGTCAGCACCTCGAAAACGTCCTGCTCGATGATCGCGGAGAACTGCTGCAGCTCTTCCAGCGTCATTTCCGAGAGGTCTTTCTTGCTCTTCAGGCCGTAGGCCACGGAGAGGCCGACAATTTCGTGAGCATCACGGAAAGCCACGCCCTTGCGTACCAGATAGTCGGCCAGGTCGGTGGCAGTCGAGAATCCACGCCGCGCAGCCTCGTACATGCTGTCTTTCTTCGGCTCGATGGCGGGCACCATGTCGGCAAAGGCTTTCAGGCAGTCGCGCACGGTATCGACGGCATCGAACAGCGGCTCCTTGTCTTCCTGGTTATCCTTGTTGTAGGCCAGCGGCTGGGACTTCATCAGCGTCAACAGCGCCATCAGGTGGCCATACACGCGGCCTGTCTTGCCACGCACCAGCTCGGGCACGTCGGGGTTTTTCTTCTGCGGCATGATTGAGGAGCCGGTGCAGAAGCGGTCAGGCAGATCGATGAAATTGAACTGCGCGCTGGTCCACAGCACCAGCTCTTCGCTCATGCGCGAGAGGTGCATCAGCAGGATACTGGCGAAGCTGGTGAATTCGATGGCAAAGTCGCGATCCGACACGGCATCCAGCGAGTTTTCCGACGGGCGCTCGAAGCCCAGCAGCTCGGCGGTCACGTGGCGGTCGATGGGGTAGGTGGTGCCCGCCAACGCTGCCGAACCCAGCGGCATCACGTTGACCCGCTTGCGGCAATCCAGCAGACGCTCGTGATCGCGGGCCAGCATTTCCTGCCAGGCCAGCAGGTGATGGCCGAAAGTGACCGGCTGTGCCGTCTGCAGGTGGGTGAAGCCGGGCATGATGGTATCGGCTTCCCGTTCGGCCAGCGTAATCATGCCATCGCGCAGCCGTGTCAGTTCGGCCTCGATCACATCGATTTCATCACGCATAAACAGGCGAATATCAGTGGCCACCTGGTCGTTGCGCGAACGGCCGGTGTGCAGTTTCTTGCCGGTGATGCCGATCTTGTCGGTCAGCCGCGCTTCGATGTTCATGTGCACGTCTTCCAACGGCACCGACCACTGGAACTCGCCGCGCTCGATCTCGCCCTGAATCTCGGTCAGGCCATTGATGATGGCGTCACGCTCGTCCTCGGTGAGTACCCCCACCCGCGCCAGCATGGTGGCGTGGGCAATCGAGCCCTGAATATCCTGGCGCGCCAAGCGCTGGTCGAAATTCACAGACGCGGTGAAGCGTGCGACAAAGGCATCGGTAGGCTCGCTGAAGCGGCCGCCCCAGGACTGATTCGTAGCTTGGCTCATCGGTGATATATCCTGCTGACAAAACTAAAGGAGTCGTTACCGGAAAGTGTACCAGAGTCACCCCGCCGAGCGGCATGCCGTTTTAGCACTCTGCTCAGTGTGCTCGGCAGCCCTCACCTTCACGGCCGTTCAGCAGGGGCATCCAGGAAGGCAAGCGGCGTGCGCAGGAAGTCTTTCAGCGCCGCCAGGCTCATCGGGCGTGCGAAGTAGTAGCCCTGAAAATGGTCACACTGGAGCTGGCGGAGGTAGGCAAACTGTTCGGCCGTTTCCACCCCCTCGACCAGCACTTCCAGGCCGAGCTTGTCGGCCATGGTCACCACCCCCTCGACGATAGCGGCGTCGCGGGTATCGTTGGCCACATCACGTATGAAGGAGCGATCCACCTTCAGCTTGTTGATCGGCAAGCGCTTGAGGTAGCTGAGGCTGGAGAACCCGGTGCCAAAGTCATCCAGCGCAATGTGTACGCCCAGCCGCCGAATGGCACTCAATGCCTGGATGGTGGTTTCGGCGCTATCCATCAACACCCCTTCGGTCAGTTCCACCTCCAGCAACCCCGGCGGCAAGCCACTGTCAGCCAGCACCTGCTCTAGCGAATTGAGAAACCCCGGGCGCTGAAACTGCATCGGCGAGACGTTGATGGCCACGGTAATGGGAGTGTCGCTCAGTGCGTTTAGCTCAAGCGCATCACGGCACGCAGTGGCCAGCACCCACTCGCTGATCGGGATGATCTGCCCGGTATCCTCGGCCAGGCTGATGAACTGGGTAGGCGGGATATTGCCCCGCACCGGGTGATGCCAGCGAATCAACGCCTCGACCCCAGCCACTCGCCCACGGTGATCGATTTGCGGCTGGTAGTGGAGCTCGAACTGGCGCTGTTCGATGGCTTGCTGCAGTGCATGACGCAGATTGACGCGTTCGGTCACCTTGCGGTTCAGTTCGTCGGTGTACCACTGGAAGGTGTTGCGCCCCCGCCGCTTCGCCTTGTACATGGCGAGGTCGGCTTGCTGAATGAGCTGGCGCGGCTCCTTGATGGTGCCGTCGTCGGTGGCAATGCCAATGCTGGCGGTCATACGCAGCTCGCTGCCGCGATACCAATAAGGTGCCGACACCCGGGCCAGCAGCCGCTCGACCACCTGCAACACATCGTGCTCATGGGCGAGGTCCGGCAACAGCACGATAAACTCGTCACCACCAAAGCGCGCCACGGTATCCCAGGGCCGCAGCTCTCCCTCCAGCCGCTTAGCCACTTCCAACAGCATGAAGTCGCCCACTTCGTGACCCAGAGTGTCGTTGATGGGCTTGAAATCATCGAGGTCGATGAACAGTACGGCCAAATAACGGTGATAACGCTTGGCCAGCAGGCACCCCTGGGCCAGCCGTTGATCCAGCAGCAGTCGATTGGGCAGCCCTGTCAACGCATCATGGTTGGCGTTATGGCTCAGCTGGGCCTGATACTCGCGCTGGGCGGTAATATCGTTTTGAGCGCCGATGAAGTGGGTGACCACACCCCTCTCATCGCGCACGGGGGAAATGTACAGATCGTTCCAGAACGGCACGCCGTTGCGGCGATAGTTGCGGATCACCACGTGCACGTCCCGCTGCTCCTGGATGCCCTTGCGTAACAGTGCCAGCGTTGCCGAATCCGTCTCTTCGCCCTGCAGGAAGCGACAGTTACGCCCCAGCGCCGCGTCACGAGAGTACCCGGTGATACGTTCGAAAGCGCTATTCACGTAGACCATCGGCAGGTCCGGCTGCTGCGCATCGACGATCACCACACCGTTGGTGCTGGACTCCACGCTGCGCTCCAGCAGGGTCAACTGGCGTTCGGTAGCCTTGCGCTGGGTAATGTCCTGGCTAGAGCCCTGAACCTGAATGATCTGCCCCTGCTCATCGCGCACGGCTCGGCCAATGGCACGCACCCAGCGCCGCTGCCCTTGGCGGGTGATGACTTCATACTCGCCGTCGAAGCTGACACCCTCCGCCGCACAGGCCTGAAAATCGCGCTTGAGCCGCTCACGGGATGTCGGCGCGTAGAATGCAAACGCCTCGTCCGTGGAAGGTTGAAACCCGGCGGGCATGCCGTGGATATGGCACAGCTCATCGGACCACACCGGCACATTATTGACCGTATCGACATACCAGCCACCGATATGAGCGGTTTCACCGGCAATCCTGAACAACCGTTGATTACGTCTTAGCTGCTTCTCTACCGCCTTGCGCTGGGTAATATCCCGAGCAATGACGTAGATCACCTGATCGCCGGTAGAGGCGGTGACTTCGATCCACACCCTGCGCCCATCGGCGGTCAGTGCACACACCGAAAAGGCGTCGAGCTTGTCGCCACGACACAGCCGCGCCAGGGCCTCCTCGATGGCCGGATGGTCGCGGGGTTCCACCACGACGCTGCAGGGCTTGCCCAGTAGCGCCGATGCCTCATAACCCAGCAAGGTCTCGAAGCGTGGGTTGACGCTGAGCAGCTTACCCGCAAAGTCGATGCAGCAGAACAAGTCCTGGGAAAGCAGGAAGAACTGGTCTAACTTGCCTTGCGGTTCATCAACGGACATGGGCATTCCAGGCAGGGTTGGGCGCATCGCGCGCGGGTCTTAAATGGACCGGTTATTTTTACTGTGTGGCCGGGTGCTTTATGATGAGAATTATCACAGTTCGACGCGCCGTGTCAGCGGCAAAGGGAGTATAACGTGTTACCCATCACGAAATTGCGCATCGCCACGCGAAAAAGCCAGTTGGCCATGTGGCAAGCCGAATATGTTCGCGACCGCCTGATGGCGGCCCACGATGGTCTGGAGGTCGAGCTTGTTCCGCTGTCCACCAAAGGCGACAAGATCCTCGACACGCCGCTTTCCAAAATCGGCGGTAAAGGATTATTCGTCAAGGAGCTCGAAGACGCCATGCTGGATGGCCGCGCCGATATCGCCGTGCACTCCATGAAGGATGTGCCGATGCACTTCCCTGAAGGGCTGGGGCTGTCGGTCATTCTGGAAGGCGCCGACCCAACCGATGCGTTTGTCTCGAACCATTACGCCAGCGTCGAGGAGCTGCCGGAAGGTGCCCGCATCGGCACCGCCAGCCTGCGCCGGGGCCTGCAACTCCGTGAAGCGCGCCCAGACCTGCAGATTCTCAACCTGCGCGGCAACGTACAAACTCGTCTGGCCAAGCTGGACGACGGCGAGTTCGAAGCCATCATCCTGGCGACCTCAGGCCTGCAGCGCTTGGGGCTGGACGCCCGGATCGCCCAGGCGCTTCCACCGGAAGTATGTTTGCCTGCCTGCGGCCAAGGGGCGCTGGGCATCGAATGCCGCCTGCACGATCCCGACCTGATTGCACTGCTGGCCCCGCTGGATGACCCGGACACCGCCACCCGTGTGCGCGCCGAGCGCGCCATGAATACCCGCCTGGAAGGCGGCTGCCAGGTGCCCATCGCAGGCCACGCCGTACTGGACAAAGCCAATGACACGCTCTGGCTGCGCGGCCTGGTGGGCAACCCGGAAGGCACCGAGGTACTGCGTGCCGAAGGCCGAGGCTCCATTCACGAACCGGAAGCACTGGGCATTCGCATCGCCGAAGAGCTGCTGGATCAGGGGGCTGGTGACATCCTGGCCGAGGTCTACGGCAGCAACGTATGACGCTACCGGTGCTGATTTGTCGCCCCGGTGAACGCGGCGACGCACTAGCCTACGCGCTAGGCGAGCAGGGGTGGGAGGTTGCACCTCTGGACGTCATGCGCCTGGAAGCATTGGCGGAAGATGCGACGCAGCGCCAAATCTGGCTGGATATCGATCAGTACCATAAGATAGTAGTCGTCAGTCCCTTTGCCGCTTACTGTTTGAGTGAAGCGCTGGATCGCTACTGGCCGCAGTTGCCAATCGGCATCGATTATTACAGCGTGGGCCGCAGCACTGCCAGTGCACTGCATGACCAGCTTGGCGTACGAGTGCGTGTTCCCCCGCCCCAGCGGGGAGAAGACACCAGCGAAGCACTCCTGTCGCTGGCCTCGCTGGCCCGCCTGGACCATCAGCGGGTGCTGCTGGTCGCTGGAGAAGGGGGACGCACCCTGCTCGCGGATACGCTGACCGAGCGGGGCGCCTGCGTCACTCGGCTGGCCGTTTATCGGCGCGTATACCAGCCGCCCTCGGCGGCCATGCAGCAGTGTCTGGCAAACGGCCATTACCGAGCGTTAATCGTCACCAGCGGCGAACTACTTGAATATCTGGCAAAATGGTGTGGTCCAGCTGCGTTGAACCAACCGCTAATCGTTTCCAGTCGCCGTTTAGCTACACTGGCCGGTAGACTGGGTTTTTGTGACCTCAAGGTGGCGTCGGGAGCAACGCCGGCTGCGCTGGTGGCCGCGTTGGATCGGTCCTGCAACCCCTAGGGTGCCGATGTCGATCAAGGAACTTAATAAGGGCTAGCGACAGATGAGCAAACAACCAACTGATCAGGAAGGCGTCAACCAGGCGTCTACCGATGCATCCAAGGGCGGCACCCCTGCTGGTGACGCCACCGCCACCCGAGACTCGGGCACCCACGGCTCTTCGTCTTATGCCGCCAAGAACAGCCGTTCACGGCGGCGGCATAAAAACACCAGCAATACGGCAGCGACCCCTGCGGCAACCGCAGCGGCCGACACCCCGAAAGAGAGCGTCGCAGATACCAAACCCACCGCCAAACCGGCAGATGAAAAGCCTGCCAGGCACAGCGGGCCTGCTCCAGCAGGCGGCGGCGCGAAGCCCACGCCGCCGCCCTCCAACAACGGTGGCGGAAACGGCAAGGGTGGCGGCATTGCCATTGCGCTGGTGGTTATCCTGGCACTCGCCCTGGGTATCGTTGCCTGGCAAGGCTGGCAGCGCCTGGATAGCCAGCAGCAGCGCATCGACGAGCTGGCCCAACAGACCCAGGACAGCGCCACACAAGCCTCAGTCAGCGACCTGGAAGCACGTTTAGAGTCCGGTGAAGCCGAGCGCAGTCAGGCGCTGGACAGCACCATGAGCGAACTGCGCAGCGAGCTGGACAGCTACCGCAGCGACGTCAACAGCACCCTGGATGAGGTGCTGGCCCAACTGTCACAAGAGCAGGAAACCGACGAGCGCGACTGGCTACACGCCGAAGCCGCCTACCTGCTGCGTCTGGCGAACCAACGCCTGCAGCTCGAAGGCGATGTGGATGGTGCCGCTGCCCTGCTGCGTACTGCCGATGCTCGCCTGGTCGATGCCGACAACCCGGCACTCACCTCGGTGCGCCGAGAAATCGCCAGCGAGCTGGCCGCACTGGATGCCGTGCCCCGTGTCGACCGTACCGGCATCTATCTGGCGCTCAACGCGCAGCAGGAGCGCATTTCAGGCCTGCGGCTCTCCCAGGAGATCGAGGAGCGTGCCGTGAACTCAGGGATCGAACAGCCGCCGACCGGCACTTTCCAGCGCCAGCTGGCCCGCTTCGGTGAAGAGCTGAAAGACCTCGTGGTCATTCGTCATCACGATGAAGCCCTCGAAACGCTGATCACACCGGAACAAGAGTCCTATCTGCGCCAAAGCCTGCGTCTGGTACTGGAGCAGTCGCAGCTGGCCCTGCTGCAAGAAGAGCAGGAACTGTATGAAGCCAGCCTCGACAAGGCGCTGGAACTGCTGAATGGCTACTACGCCACCGAGCGCGAAGAAACCCAGAGCGTCATCGCGCGTCTGCAGGAGCTCAAGCAGGTTCAGGTCAAGCCCGAGCTGCCGGACATTAGTGCTTCCCAGCAGGCACTGGCCAGCTTCATCGAAAACCGCTTCGAGTCGCGCCGCCAGGACGGAGGTGATGCATGAGAAAACTTATCCTGCTGATCGTTGCAGGCCTGGCGGTTGGCGCACTGTTTGGGCACCTGATGATGTCAGTGCCCGGCTACTGGCTGATTCGAGTGGGCGACACCTCGGTCCAGACGTCGTTCTGGTTCGGTCTGGTACTGCTGCTGGCGGCCTTCATCGTGCTGCACTTCGTGCTGCGCCTGCTGACCGGCATCATTCGTCCCGTGGGGCGCTTTCGCACCTGGAACAGCCGCGCCCGCAACCGCCGCGCCATGAAGCGCACCGTACATGGGCTGGTGGCGCTCACCGAAGGCCGCTGGAAAAAAGCCGAGAAGACCTTGGTACGCGCTGCCGATGACTCCAGCACCCCGCTGGTGAACTACCTGGCAGCCGCCCTGGCGGCCCACTATCAGGGCTACCACGAGAAATCTCAGGAGCACTTGAATCAGGCGCAGCTCACCACCGACGGCGCCGACACCGCCATTGGCCTGATGCAGGCCCAGCTGATGATCGACCGCCAACAGCCCGAAGAAGCGCTGGCGATCCTCAACCGACTGGACAAGCAGCTCTCCAACCATCCTCAAGTGCTGAAACTGCTCAAGCAGGTGCATTTGAGCGTCAACGACTGGGAAGGGCTGCGTCGCCTCATTCCACGCCTGGCCGCGCAGAAGCTGATTAGCCAGCAAGAGCGCGAGCAGCTGGAGTTCAAGGCCTACCGGGAGCTGATTCTGTTCGAAGCCAAGAACCCGTCCAATATCGAACGGGTTCGCGGGCTGTGGGCGGATATGCCCGACTACCTGCGCGGCAATACCGAGCTGATCGTGCTCTACACCGAAGCCCTGCTGCAATCCAACGAAGAACCGATTGCCGAGCGGCTGCTCAATCACTCCCTGGACCATCACTGGGATGCACGCCTGGTCAAGCGCTATGGCCTGCTGAACGTCGACGCCGCGCGCCAGCTGGCCAAGGCGCAGAAATGGCTGCAAGAGCGCCCCAACGACCCGGAACTGCTGCTGGCCTGTGGCCGCCTGTCACTACGGGTTGGCCAGTGGGAAAAGGCCCTTGAGTATTTCGAGGCCAGCCAGCGCCAGCGCCCGAACGGTGAGGTCTGTGCCGAGCTTGCACGCCTGTACGCCAGCCTGGGCGAGCACAACAAGAGCCAGCTCTACTATCGTCACAGCGTGGACATGCTAGCCAAGTCGCTGCCTTCACT
This sequence comes from Vreelandella hamiltonii, assembly GCF_014651795.1. NCBI lineage: Bacteria > Pseudomonadati > Pseudomonadota > Gammaproteobacteria > Oceanospirillales > Halomonadaceae > Vreelandella > Vreelandella hamiltonii. The sequence continues at coordinate 171,577 of NZ_BMXO01000005.1, forward strand.
GCCACAGCCCAGCGATGCCAGTGACAACACGCAAAGCGATAAGAAAGCGGCGAAAAAGACGGCATAACCGCCTTCTGTAACGCAAAAAGGGTGCCCACGAGCACCCTTTTTTAATAACGCTTCGCTACACGCTCTCGGCAGGCTTCTCTGGGGCCGCCGCCTGTAGCTCAGACGTACAGTGACCACAGCGAATGGCCTTGATTGGCACCACCATAAAACAGTAAGGGCAGGGCTTTTCGGTCGGGTCTGCCGGTGCCACCGCCTCTTCGCGCTTTAAGCGGTTGATGGTACGCACCAGCAAAAACACCACGAACGCGACGATGGAGAAGCTCACCACCGCGTTGATAAACAGCCCCACGTTCAGCGTCACCGCCCCTGCCGCTTGAGCTTCTGCCAAGGTGGCATAGGGCGCTCCCGCCACGCCTTCCCGCAATACGACGAACAGATTCGAAAAATCGATCCCACCCACCAACAGGCCAATCAGCGGATTCATCACGTCTTTGACAAGGCTTTGCACAATCAGCGTAAATGCCCCGCCAATAATGATACCCACCGCCATATCAATCACGTTGCCCTTAAACAGCAAACTCGCGGAATTCCCGAAAAAATTTAACCATACCCCACCTATCCTTACCAAGCCAATGAAACGCCAAGGGCTAAGTTGCCCTGAGAGAAGAATGGGCCAAGGTTAAAAGGGCGGCAAGAGCTAACGGTACAAGGGAGTTATATTATTGATGGGAGGCAGCCATCACTGCCTCTAATGCCGCTTTATATCCCTGCACGCCTAAGCCCGCAATCACGCCGTCTGCCCGTAGCGAGACATAGGAGTGGTGGCGAAACGACTCGCGCTTATGCACGTTAGAGAGATGAACTTCGATGACCTTGCCGTCAAAGGCGTTCAACGCATCGAGAATCGCTACCGAGGTATGAGTATAGGCCGCCGGATTGATAATGATGGCCTGCGTGCCATCTACCCTCGCTGCGTGAATGGCGTCGATGAGCGCACCTTCATGGTTACTTTGCAGGCAGCTGATCTCCCAGCCTGCCATTACCGCTTTTTCGCGCAGCAGGTTATTCACGTCGTCTAACGTTTCGTACCCGTATATTTCGGGCTGGCGAGTGCCCAGCAAATTTAGGTTGGGGCCATGAAGCACCACTACTTTTCCCTGACTCATTCTCTTTTCCACCCAGCACGTTGGCGTATGAATTAACGATACTGCCTGTTCTATCACTTAACCCGCGCACTGCGCCAGCGCCCGTTCAAGCAAGGCGTGCTGGCGCTGGGTAAAAAGCCGCTACTGCTCGGCGTAGACACCGCTTTCTAGCTCTAAATGCGCAGCCCAGGAAACGATATCAGACATGCCTAACGTGGCGGCACCTATATGGGGGCTCATATCCGGCAGCTCGTGGGCGATGCCTTTGTGGCAATCGATACAGGTCGACTCACCCGAAGCAAGGTTGGTGGAGTGAGCGCGAGCAGCACGCGTGCTCTGCAGAGTGAAATCCATCGAGTCGAATTCGTGGCAGTTGCGGCACTCAAGCGAATCATTGGCCTGGAGCCGCGCCCATTCACGCTCGGCAAGCTCGCGGCGCTTTGCCTCGAACTGCTCTTCGGTGCGTATCGTGCCAAATACCCAGCCCCACACCTCTTTAGAAGCCTCCATTTTACGCGCTACTTTGTGCGTCCAGCCATGAGGAACGTGGCAATCCGAGCACGTCGCCCGCACCCCAGAGCGATTGGTGTAGTGAATGGTGGTTTTGAGCTCCTGCATCGGGTTGCGCTCCATTTCATGGCAGGAGGTGCAAAACTGCTCGGTGTTGGTTACTTCCATGGCCGTGTTAAAACCGCCCCAGAAGATAATGCCGGCGATAAAACCGCCTAGGGTTAAAAACCCTAGGCTGTAGTGAACACTCGGGCGGCTTAAAATACGCCAGTAGCGGGTGAAAAAGCGTTTCATTGCCCACCCTCCTGGCGCTCACGTAGCGCCTCGGTCATTACCTCTTCCACGGACTGAAAGCGATTGGGAACCAGCGGTTCGGCATCGGTTTTAGGCACGTGGCACTGGGTGCAGAAGTAACGGTCCGGCGATACGGCGGCCAACACCTGCTTATGGCGATCCATAAAGTGGGTAATGCTCACCATCGGCGCGCCCGCACTGACGGCCTGTTCACGGCTATGGCAGTTTAAGCATTGGTTAACGCGCATATCGACTTGATAATCGCGGATTGAGTGCGGAATCACCGGCGGTTGCTCTGGGTAATTGCGCACTTCACGGCCGCTATCCCGCGGCTCGCCGGCGATAGGCGCTGCGGGCTGGGTCTGGCTAATGGTGCCACCAGGGCGCAAGCCATCCGGAGCCGAGGCATCGCGTGTTTCATCTGCACTGACCGTGCTTCCCAGCAAAGCCATGAATAAACAGAGAGGAAAAAGCCATTTCATGATTGTTCTCCTTAGTCTGTTTACGCCAGATTGACGAGATCAAGGCGCACCGCGCACTTCTTGAAATCGGTCTGTTTGGAAATGGGATCAGTTGCATCCAGCGTGACCTTATTGATCAAGTAGGAGGCATCAAAAAAGGGCACGTACACCAAGCCGCGGGGCGGTTTAACCCGCCCACGGGTTTCTACCCGCAGGTTCACATCGCCACGCCGGCTGGCCACTTTAACCTCGCTTCCCCGCCGGAACCCTTCGGCTCGGGCATCTTCTGGGTGCATATACAACAGCGCGGCAGGCACTGCCCGGTGCAGTTCCGGCACGCGGCGGGTCATGGAGCCGGTGTGCCAATGCTCCAACACGCGCCCGGTGCAGAGCCAATAAGGGAAGTCGGCGTCAGGGGCCTCGGGGGGTGGCTCGTCCGGTACGGCGAAAATTAACGCGCGATTATCCGGCTTCGCGTAGAACTGCCAGCCGCTACCGGGCTCTACATAAGGATCAAGCCCTTCTCGATAGCGCCATAGGGTTTCCTTGCCATCCACCACCGGCCAGCGCTTGCCCCGGCTGGCGTGGTAAGCGTCGAAGTGGTCCAAGTCTTTGCCTTTGCCACGGCCAAAGCGGGCGTACTCTTCAAACAGCCCTTTTTGGATATAGAAGCCAAAATCGTCTGCCTCGGCGTTGGCGTAGCCCTCTTCCATATCGGAGGTGGGGAACTGGTCGACCTGCCCATTGGCGAACAGTAAATCAAACAGGGTTTTATCACGCATCTCTGGGGCGGCTTCCAGCAGTTCCTCTGGCCAGACGTCTGCCACGCGGATGCGCTGGGAGAGCGCCACGGTCTGCCATAAATCCGAGCGCGCCTCGCCGGGGGCATTGACCAACTGATGGAAAAACTGAGTGCGCCGCTCGGAGTTACCAAAGGCGCCCTCCTTTTCTACCCAGGACGCCGCAGGCAAAATCAGATCCGCCGACTGTGCTGAAACGGTGGGGTAGATATCCGAGACCACCACAAAGGCTTCGGGGTTGCGCCAACCAGGCAAAATCTCCTGCATAACGTTGGGCCCGGCCTGCATATTGTTGGTCACCTGGGTCCAGTAGACCTTAATGTCACCGTCCTTGAGGCGGCGACTTTGGGCTACCGCATCAAAGCCCACCCACGAAGGGATAGTGCCCTCAGGGAGTTTCCAGATCTCCTCCGCATCACGGCGATGCTCGGGGTTGGTGACCACGCGGTCGGCAGGCAGGCGGTGAGCAAAGGTGCCCACCTCTCGCGCCGTGCCACAGGCAGACGGCTGGCCAGTGAGGGAGAAAGGACTGTTGCCCGGCTCTGAAATTTTGCCGGTGAGCAGGTGGAGGTTGTAAATCAGATTGTTGATCCACACCCCGCGGGTATGCTGATTGACCCCCATGGTCCAGAAGGTCATCACCTTCTTATCAGGGTTAGCATAAAGCTCCGCCAGGGCTTCAAGGCGACTTTCAGAGACGCCGGACTCTCGCGCGGCTCGCTCTAAAGTATAGGGCGCAACATAGTCGGCGAACTCCTCGAAGCTCATATCCGTCCAGCTATTGGCGTTATCGGCGTTCTTCGCCGCCTGTTGCAGTGGGTGCTCGTCGCGCAGGCCATAGCCGATATCATCGGTGCCGAGCGCAAAGTTGACATGCTTATCAACGAATGATCGGTTTACCCGGTCGGTCTGAATAATATGGTTGGCGATGTAGTTAAGGATCACGATATCCGCATTGGGCGACATAATCATGGGGATATCGGCCAACTCAAAGCTGCGGTGCTCAAAAGTCGACAGCACGGCAACCTGGGTGTCCGGGAAAGAGAGCCTACGGTCGGTCACGCGGGTCCAGAGCACCGGGTGCATCTCAGCCATGTTAGAGCCCCACAGCACAAAGGCATCTGCATGTTCAATATCGTCGTACACGCCCATGGGCTCATCCGAGCCGAAGGTGCGCATAAAGCCGAATACCGCCGAGGCCATACAGTGGCGGGCGTTGGGGTCGATATTGTTTGAGCGCAGCCCCGCTTTAAATAGCTTACTGGCCGCGTAGCCTTCCCAGATGGTCCACTGACCGGAACCAAACAGCGCAATGCTCTCCGGGCCATGTTCACGAATGGCGCTGGTAAATTTTTCTGCCATGAGGTCGAGCGCCTCATCCCATGAGACCGGCTCAAAGTCACCATCTTTAGCATATTGACCGTTGCGCTTACGCAGTAGCGGCTGGGTTAAGCGATCCTCCCCATAGAGAATTTTGGAAAGAAAATAGCCTTTAACACAGTTAAGCCCCCGGTTCACTTCGGACTGGTTATCACCGTGAGTCGCCACGATTTGGCCGTTATAGGTGCCAACCATGACGCTACAGCCGACACCGCAAAAACGGCAAGGTGCTTTATCCCACTGCAAGCGGTTCAGATCAGCATGGGTAATTAGATTGCTGGCGCCGGCGGGAATCGACATCCCCGCCGTAGCAGCGGCCACCGCTGCGGCGTTCGCCTTTACAAACTCTCGGCGTGTTAGTTTCATTGCTCCCCCTCCTGTACGTGCGGCTCATCCGCTGACAGAGCATCAACGACTTCGTGATAAACAAAGGCGGCGTCAATGACCCCAGGCTGCTCGCGTACGTGATCCATTAAAGCCAATAGTTGTTGTTCGTCAGTATGTTCGGCGACGACCACGAGCTTTCCAGCCGCGTCTTCGCCCATCACTTCGCCAACGCTATGTTGGGTAATCCACTCCGCTGTCTGCTTCAGCGCCTCGGGCCGCGCATGAACGATAAAGCTAATGATGTGCAGCAGTTGATCAGCCATAGACGGTATCTTTTGTTATCAGTGAGATTGCCTGGTTAGGGCAGGCGGAGTAGCAAGCACCACAGCCGGTGCAGCTTTCTAAGTGGATCTCAGGTTGCGGTGGCCGACCACCGGGGCGCAGCGGAAAGCGAATTACGTTCCACTCGCAGGCGTCCTGGCAGCTTTGGCAATGGATACTCGCCAGTGCCAAGCAGTGCGGCTGAACTTCAGCTTGCCAAGCAAAGGCTTCGCTAACGCTACCGCCGCGCTCTATCGCCTGTGGCGCGCATACCGTTGCGCAGTCACCGCACAGTGAGCAGCCCGCTTGGGCAAAGCTAAGCTCGGGATAGCCACCGCCACCGCGGCTCAAAATGCCTTCCGGGCACGCATCAATACAGGCGTTGCAGCCGGTGCACAGGTCGAGAAAGGAAGCTCTGCTCCAGGGCGGCCGACGCACATCATCACGCCCTGACAAGCGGCGAAAAAGATTGCGCCGATTATTATTGTTATCCGTGCGCGTCATGAGCATTCCTGCGTTAAAAGAATGTTAACCACTTTATTTAGCAGCGGTTAACACCTTTAAAGTGATCAGATAGAAGCTTGTGACACTGCTATAGCGGCGGGCCAGGGGGGCCTGCAAACATTTGATACATCCACACCAAAAAGCCATAGCCCCCCACCACCGCTACGGCCAAAATGGGAAAGAGCAACACGACAATAAACAGAAAAAGCCCTCGTTCTTGACGCTTGAGGGGCGCTTCCTCTTCTATTATTGGATGAGATTTTTTTGACATAGATAACTCCACAGGGGAAGAACACACCGCTGTAGATGTGTATTAAAATAGTTATATTTAGAGCGTAGCAACTAAGCCCTGATTTGTCACTTGATCTAGATCAATTTTTCCAAGTTCGTCACTATATCGTTTGGTACTAGGACTTAATACCGACGAAGGCCTTCCTTATGCAGATTCACCCCTCATGACGCTTCCGCTTTATGTTGGCCTGCCCATGTGGGCCAATCAGGATTGGCAAGGCAGCCTCTATCCTCGCCAGGCCAAAACCGAGCTGCTCAGCGACTATGCGGCGGTGTTTTCCAGCGTCGAGGGCAACACGACGTTTTACAGTGGCACGCCCAAACCCGATGTCATCGCCGCCTGGGCGCGCCAGGCGCCGCCGCATTTTCGCTTCTGTTTCAAGCTGCCAGGCCACATTACCCACGACCAGCGCCTGACCCAACCTGGGGATGCTTGGGCGTTTCTGGACGTGCTGACGCCCCTGCACGACCGGCTAGGCCCTACCATGGTGCAGCTACCCAGAGACTTTGGCCCTGCCGAACTCCCCAAACTGGAAGCCCTGCTCGCCCAGTGGCCAGCGCACTTGCCCTGTGCGGTAGAGGTTCGCCACCCTGTTTTTTTCCACAAAGGTGACGCAGAGAGGGTCTTGAACCGCCTGTTGATAACTTATTCAGTCAACCGAGTCATGCTGGATGTGCGCCCGGTATTCTCTACGCCGCATGAAGGGCACGCTGGGCTGGCCCACGCCCAGCAGGAGAAGCCGAAACTCCCGCTACACGTGCTTTCCACTGGTCAACAACCCATCATTCGCTTCATTGGACATATTGACAAAGCGATCAACACACGCTACTTCACGCCCTGGATAGAGCAGCTCATCCTGTGGATAAAACAGGGGAAAACCCCTTTCTTATTTGTGCATACTGCAGACAACCGTGAGTCTCCCCAGATGGCTCGTCACCTCTATCGCCTGGTGCAGGCCAAGGCGGCTTTGGCGGACCTGACGCCCTTCGCCGAGGAAAAGCAGAGCCAGCTGTTTTAGGCTGGCTCACTGGCAAGCCTACCCTTGATCGGATAAATTGCGCGTTCTTTCGGAAAAGCACGCTGGCAATCTCTTTTTTCCGAACATCGGTGCAATCTGCCGATATCGACCCATTACAATCGAACTGAAACAGGTGATTTATGGCAAAACTTGCGCATGCACAGTGGTCATCTCGCATGGGCTTTGTGCTGGCCGCGGCGGGCTCCGCCGTTGGCCTGGGCAATATCTGGCGTTTCTCGTACATGGTGGGTGACAGCGGTGGCGCCGCCTTCGTACTGGTCTATCTGGCCTGTGTGGCACTGGTCGGCCTGCCCATTCTGGTCGCCGAGTGGATGATTGGCCGTCGCGGTCAGAAGAACCCCATCAACACCATGGCCGAACTGGCCGCCAACCACGGCCGCTCGAAAGCGTGGGCGCTGGTGGGTGTCAGCGGCGTCCTGGCTGCCTTTCTGATTCTCTCGTTCTACAGCGTCATCGGCGGCTGGTCGCTGAACTATACGCTGGGCTCGGTGCTCGGTAGCTTCAACGGTCTGGATGCCGACAGTATTGGCAACATCTTCAGCGGCATGCTAGGCAGCCCCTCGGCCCTGCTGCTGTGGCATACGGCGTTCATGGTATTGGTCGTCGGTATCGTGGCACGCGGAGTCACCAAAGGCCTGGAAAGCGCAGCGCGCATCATGATGCCTACTCTGGTGGTGTTGATGCTGGTGCTGGTAGGTTACGGCATGACCAGCGGCTACTTTGGTGAGACCCTGAGCTTCATGTTCAGCCCTGACTGGGATGCTCTCGATGGCGGTGTCGTACTGGCGGCCATGGGCCAGGCGTTCTTCACGCTGTCGCTGGGCATGGGGATCATGATGGCCTACGGCTCGTACCTGGGCGAAGACGTCAACCTGATCAGCACCGCGCGAACGGTCATCCTGCTGGATACCGCCATCGCCCTGCTAGCGGGCCTGGCCATCTTCCCCATCGTCTTTGCCAACGGCCTGAGTGCCGGCGAAGGCCCCGGCCTGATCTTTGTCACCCTGCCCCTGGCGTTTGGCAACATGACCGGCGGCACCATTCTGGGCCTGATGTTCTTCCTGCTGCTGACCTTTGCCGCCCTGACGTCGGCCATTTCACTGCTGGAACCAGTGGTGGAAACCCTGGAAGAGCGCACGTCGATGTCACGTATCGTGGCCACATTGGTCAGCGGCGTGGCGGTATGGGCGCTGGGGGTTGCGGCACTGCTGTCGTTCAACGTGTGGGCGGACGTGCTGTTCTTTGGGCTGAACATCTTCGACCTGCTGGATACCTTCACCAGCAAGATCCTGCTGCCATTGACCGGCCTGGGTGCGATCGTGTTCTTCGCCTTCTGCCTGGACAAAGAAGAAGCGCGCAAGGAGCTGAGGCTGGATGTCTACGACTACAGCCTGTGGAACCTGCTGGCCAAGTACGTTGCCCCTATCGGGGTCACGGTGGTTTTCCTGGCAGGCCTGTTCTGACTCGCCGCTAGGTCGGTAAGCTTACCCAATAGAGAAGGCGTTACCTTGGCGTAACGCTTTCTCGCCTTCCTTCGCCAGCCTCTTCTTCGGCTGGCTAGTGCAGTTCGCTCTCTTGCGGGTCGTCATCGTCTGGCAAGGGAGCGATATCCCGTGACAGCTTCTGGAATTCACGGTGCAGCTCGATGCCCCGACGCGCTCTCAGGCTGCGTTGGGCGGCGCTGCGCCGACGTTGGGCATGCTCATCGACCTCCATACTCATGAATATGTCGAGCAATTCGCTTTTTACCGAGGTCATTCGTTCGACGTTTCTCATAATCGACGCTCCTCCAGGTGAGTTGCCTACGTCCACCTGCATCCGTGACGACTGATTTTTAAATGATGCAGTGCGGCACGTCACTTCTTACTATAACCTACTTGACAAAATGATGACGATTCTTGAAGAAATGGGTTAACGCCTTTTAAACGGCAGTACTCTCGTGAAGGACGCTGCCCCCGATGCAACACTCAGGCATACTGTGGCCTCTTTATGGCCGCACAAGCACGATCAAGAATTTAAGGAGCTGAACGTGAGCCGCGCCCTATTCGATGAAATGAGACGCCGCATGGAGCATTTCCGTCGCTCCGAACAAAAGGTCGCGCGGTTCGTGCTGCGCAACCCCGATGAAGTCATTCACATGCGCATCGTGGACCTGGCCACCGAAGCAAAGGTGAGCGAGCCCACGGTGGTGCGCTTCTGCCGTGCGCTGGGCTGCAACGGCTTTCAGGATTTCAAGCTGCAGCTGGCCCAGATGCTGGCCAGCGGAAGCCAGTTCGCGCAGTTCTCGATGAACGACAGCGACTCGGTGGCCGAATTCTCCCACAGCATTTTCGACTCCACCGTGGGCACGCTGCTGTCGGTGCGCGACCGACTCGATAACGACGCGCTGGGCAAGGCCGTCAATGCACTGGCCATGGCCAATCGCGTCGAGTTCTACGGCTTTGGCGCCTCCGGCGCGGTGGCCTTCGATGCCCAGCACAAGTTTTTCCGCCTGCAGATCTCGACCTCTGCCTATGCCGACCCGCACATGCAGAACATGTCGGCGGTGACCCTGCAAGAGGGCGACGTGGTGGTCGCCATCTCGCAGACAGGCCGTACCCGCGCGCTGGTGGCCAGCGTTCGCCTGGCCCGCGAAGCAGGCGCCACCGTGATCGGCCTGTGTCCCAGCGAATCGCCGCTGGCCCAGGAGGTCAGCCTGCCGCTGTTCATCGACGTGCATGAAGACACCGAGATCTACACCCCGCTCAGCTCGCGTATTGCCCACCTGGTGCTGATCGACGTACTGGCGGTGGGCGTGGCCAAGACCCGAGGCCCCAAGCTGGCCGAACAGTTGAAAGCGGTGAAGAAGAGCCTGACCACGCTGCGCTACCCGGAAGAGTCCTGAGCAACGGTTCTGATAAAGAGTCCTGAGCCAGCGTCCTGAAGACATGCTGTATGCACAGCCAGTGTGCTGGCTGTGCTAGACTGGTCGCCCCTTTTTTGAACCGGCAGCGGCTTATATGGACGACGTCACAGCGATACTCGATCATCTCAACCCGGCCCAGCGGGAAGCCGTCAGTGCGCCCCAGGGCAATCTTCTGGTACTGGCCGGCGCCGGTTCCGGCAAAACGCGTGTGCTGGTACACCGCATTGCCTGGCTGATGCAGGCCGAAGGGCTTTCCCCTTATGCGCTGCTGGCCGTCACGTTTACCAACAAGGCCGCCCGCGAAATGCGCACGCGTCTGGAAGCCCTGCTGGGCATCTCCATGCGCCATGTCTGGGTGGGTACCTTTCACTCGATCTCGCACCGGCTACTGCGCACCCATTGGCAGGATGCCCGTCTGCCCCAGCACTTTCAGATCATCGACTCCGACGATCAACTGCGACTAATCAAGCGGCTGCTGAAAGATTACTCGATTGACGATGAGCGCTTCCCGCCACGCCAGGTGCAGGGGTTCATTTCTGGTTGCAAGGAAGAGGGCCTGCGACCCCATCAGGTGAACGTCAATGGCGATGCGTACCTCGCCCAGATGGTCGAGCTCTACGAGCGCTACCAGTTCACCTGCGAGCGAGGCGGGCTGGTGGATTTCGGTGAGCTGCTGCTGCGCAGCCTGGAGCTGTTGCGCGACAACCCGCCGCTGCTGAACCACTATCGCGAGCGCTTTGGCCATGTGCTGGTGGACGAGTTTCAGGATACCAACACCCTGCAGTACGCCTGGCTCAAACTGCTCACCGGCCAGCAGACCCCGATGACCGCCGTGGGCGATGACGACCAGTCCATTTACGGTTGGCGGGGCGCCAAGGTCGAGAACATTCGCCGCTTCGAAGAAGAGTTTCCCAACACCCATACCGTGCGCCTGGAGCAGAACTACCGCTCCACCAGCGCGATTCTGGAAGCGGCCAATACGCTGATCAGCCACAACAGCGAGCGTCTCGGCAAAAACCTATGGACCGATGGCGCCGAAGGCGAGCCTATCTCGGTGTATGCGGGGTTCAACGACCTCGAGGAAGCCCGCTATATCGTCGATACCATCAAGGAGAAGGTCAACGAAGGCTTCAACCGCCGGGACGTGGCCATCCTCTACCGCTCCAACGCCCAGTCGCGCCTGCTGGAAGAGACACTGATTCGCCAAGGCATGCCCTATCGTATCTACGGCGGCCACCGCTTTTATGAGCGGCTGGAAATCAAGAACGCCCTGGCCTACCTGCGCTTGCTGCTCAACCGTGATGACGATGCCTCCTTGGAGCGCGTCATCAACGTGCCTACCCGTGGCATCGGCACGCGCACCGTGGAAATCGTCCGCCATCACGCCCGGGAGCAGAGCGTATCGCTGTGGCAAGCGCTGCACGATGCGATCCAGGACGGCACCTTGAAAGGCCGCGCAGGCAACGCCGTGCAGGCCTTTACCAACCTGATCGAACAGCTGGACAACGACACGTCCGGGCTGCCGCTCCACGAGATCATCGACCACGTCACGGCACGCACCGGGCTGATCGAACACCATCAAAGCGAGCGCGGTGAAAAAGGCCAGGCTCGGGTCGAGAACCTGGAAGAGCTGGTCAACGCGGCCCGGGCCTTTACCCATGGCGATGCCTTCGAGACCCCGGAAGCCGGAGAAGGCATGGCCGCGCTGGAAGCCTTCCTTTCGGAAGCCGCCCTCAACGCAGGCGACCATGAAGCCGAGGAGTTCGAAGACAGCGTGCAGCTGATGACCCTGCACTCGGCCAAGGGGCTGGAGTTTCCGGTGGTGTTCATTGCCGGGGTGGAAGAGGGGCTGTTTCCCCACAAGATGTCCGTGGAGGAGCCAGGCCGCCTGGAGGAGGAGCGCCGCCTGTGCTACGTGGGCGTGACGCGCGCCATGCAGAAGCTCTACCTGACCCATGCCGAGACTCGCCGACTGCACGGCAAAGAGGTGTTTCCCCGCCCCTCCCGGTTTCTTCGTGAGCTGCCGCCTCACCTGCTGGAAGAAGTGCGTCTGCGCGGCCATGTCTCGCGCCCCGTGACCGCTTCACGGCCCAGCTTTGCCCAATCCAGCATCGAAAGCGACGGCGACCTGCCCGCCCTGCATGTCGGCCAGCGGGTGGGCCACCCGGTGTTCGGCGAAGGCATCATCCTGAACGCCGAAGGCGAAGGCGCTCGGGCACGGGTACAGGTGAGCTTTGACGGCGAAGGCGTGAAGTGGCTGGTACTCGGGTTTGCCAAGCTCTCCCCCCTATAACCCGTTGACCCGCCAGCAAGCGTGGGCACTTGCCCAATAAAACCTGCTTGGCGCATACTGGCAAGCGGACACTGCGCTCACTGCGCTTATAAAAAACATCCAATAATTTCGGAGTCATGCCCGCCATGCAACGCCGTCAATTCCTGAAAACCGCCGGCCTGGGTGCCGCCGGTGTCGCTGCTGCACCGTTCGTATCGACTGCCAGCGCCAGTGAAACCTATACCTGGGACATGGTGACTTCATGGCCCAAGAATTTCCCGGCTCTGGGCACCGGCGCCAATGACTTTGCTCGCCGTGTGGAAGAACTTTCCAACGGCCGTATGCGTATTCGGGTCCATGGCGCAGGCGAGCTGGTGCCTGCGCTGGAAGTCTTCGATGCCGTCGCCGCCGGCACCGCCGAGATGGGCCATTCCGCCTCTTACTACTGGCGTGGCAAAGTGGCCGCCTCCCAGTTCTTCACGGCGGTGCCGTTTGGCATGAACACCACCGAAATGAATGCCTGGTTGTACCATGGCGGTGGCCAGGAGCTGTGGGACGAGATCTACGCCAACCACAACCTCAAGCCCTTTGCCGTCGGCAACACCGGCACTCAGATGGCAGGCTGGTTCAAGAAAGAGATCAATTCGCTGGCCGACATGCAGGGCATTCGCCTGCGCCTGCCAGGCCTGGCCGGTGAAGCCATGAACGGTATCGGTGTCACCACCGTGAACATGCCGGGCTCCGAAATCTTCACTTCGCTGCAAACCGGTGTTCTGGATGCCGCCGACTGGGTAGGCCCCTACAACGACATGGCCTTCGGCCTGCATCAGGTGGCCGACTACTACTACACGTCGGTATGGAACGAGCCCACAGCGGCGCTGGAAGGCACCATCAACCTGGACGCCTGGAATGCCCTGCCGGAAGACCTGCAGGACGTGATTCGCGAAGCGGCACGTGCATCCAACCTGGCCATGATCAGCGAGTTCGCCTACCGCAACGCCCAGGCGCTCAAGACACTGGTCGACGAGCACGGCGTGCAGCTGCGCACCTTCCCGGATGACGTCATGGCCGCGCTGTACGAGTCCTCCAAAGAAGCCATTCAGCGCCAGGTCGATGGCGACGAAGAGTCGCGTCGCGTGTGGGAATCCTACTCGGCCTTCCAGAGCGTGCTGCGCCCCTTCAGTGACGTAGGCGAGTATGCCTACCTGAAGAGCCGCGACAGCGTGGGTGCCTGATCACCTTCGACTCAAAAGGGCGCCTCGGCGCCCTTTTTGTTATGACGCCTTTGTTATGACGACGGTGTCATGGCCACATCAGCTGTGAACCGCTCTGATCCGACCATTATCATCCAGCGCCACCATGACGAAACGCGCTTCAGTGACTTTCTGGCGCTCTTCGATGTGTCGGCCATGGGGAGGACGCACCCAGACCTCCACGTCGATACGGATCGAGCTATGGCCAATATCCTGCACCTGGGTGTATACACTGACCATGGAGCCCACGCGCACCGGGCTTAGAAAATCCATGGCTTCGATGGCGACCGTGGCAGTACGCCCGCCTGCCTCTCGGCCAGCGGCCAGTTCGGCGGCCTGGTCCATATGATTCACCAGCCAGCCGCCGGGAATGTCCCCGTAGAGGTTGGTATCCTGACGAGAAGCCAGTAATTTTAACGTGAGCTGCCCTTTAGGGGCGGGAGCATCGTCCACATCGGAATCCAGTGGTGTCATGAGGTCGTCGCTTTGCAAGGTTATTGTTGTGGTCGGGCCTGGCGCCTGTTGCTGCACTGCAACAACAGACTGGCACCAGTTAATCACAAGAGGAACAGCGTTTGAAGAGCGACAGTGTACAGCGATGGAGACCTTACCGCCTACTGCTGGCAAGCTGGCTATGCTGCTGCAGCGCCTTTGCCTGGGCGCAGCCAGCGCCCATCAGCGGCACGCTGGGCACCGTGGGCTCGGACACCATGGCCGGGCTGATGCTGCGCTGGGGTGAAGCCTTGAATGCGCGCTACCCCGATATCACTCTGCAATTTCAGGCGGGGGGGTCGGCCAGCGCCCCCACGGCTCTGGTGGCAGGCACCACCCGCATCGGGCCCATGTCACGGGCCATGACCGAACGCGAGCGCCAGCAGTTCATCCAGCGTTATGGCTACCCGCCGCTGCAACTCAGCGTCGCCCGCGATGCCCTGGTGCTGGTGGTACATCGTCATAACCCGCTGGAAGCCCTGTCACTGGTGCAGCTAGATGCCATCTTCTCTACCACCCTCGCCTGTGGTGCCGATGCGCCCCTGCAGCGGTGGGAAGCGCTGCTGCCCTCCACGGATTGGCCTTACGGGCACATTGCCCTGCACGGCAGAACCCTGGCCTCCGGCACCCAGGGGCTGTTCCAGCAGCGCGCCTTGTGCGGCGGGCAGTTTCGCCGCGATATCAGCGAACATCCCGGTGCGGCAGCGGTGATTGCCGCCGTGGGGGAGTCGCCCAACGCCATGGGCTATGCCGGATACAACCACCTGACGCCCATGGTGCGCGCCGTGGCGCTGGCCGATGAGCAAGGCAACCCGGTAGAGCCCAGCGTGGCGAATATTCAAAAGGCCACCTATCCACTCTCCAGAACGCTGTATCTCTACGTCAACTTGCCCCCCGGCGAAGCGCTCCCGGCGGCCGAGCAAGCCTTTCTGGAGTTGGTCTTTTCAGCCGAAGGGCAGCAGATCGTGCAGGCGGCAGGCTTCGTGGCGCTTCCCGACCACCTGCGCAGCAGCCAAGCGTTGGATGAATAAACTGTCATCCAATTGTCACAAACAGGGCGTAGGGTAAGCTATTCTGGCCACAAACCCTTATTTTCATCACGGCACCTGCTTCGTATGATGTCGACATGACTCCTCCTCGGCTACCTGCTTCGCGTCAGCCGCTACGTTTGCTTCACGACCGTATTGCCACCGGACTGATTACGGCTGGCGGCATTGCTGTTTTGCTGGCGATCCTCGCCATTGGCGTCTTTCTGGTATGGGAAGCGCTGCCGCTGCTTGGTTTTGGCGAAGCGCTCTCCCTGGCCACGCTGTCGCCGCTCGCTTGGGGCACCCTCAAAGCTGCCCTGGCGGCCATGCTGTTTGCCACGCCCATTGCGCTAGGGGCCGCCATGTATTCGGCGCTGTTCATGTCGTCACGCCTGCGCAGCCGCATCAAGCCCGTGATGGAGTTGATGGAAGCAATACCCGGCGTGGTGATTGGCTTCATTGCCGGACTGCTGCTGGCCCCGTGGGTAGAGCGTCATTTGGCCAGCGCCCTGCTCGTACTGGCCTGGCTGCCGCTGAGCGCAGCGCTGGCAGGTGCCCTTTGGCATATGGCCAGCAGCCGTTGGCGCCAGCGGCTGCCGCTGTCGTCGGCGGCACTGTGGCTGATACCGTGGCTCGCCTGCATGACCGCCCTAGCCCTGTGGGCGGCATCGCTCGCCGAAACCCACTGGCTGGGGGGCGACTTGCGTCTGTGGCTGGAGCAGCGCCACGGCATCGACTACGCCACTCGCAACGCCCTGATCGTCGGCATCGCCATGGGCTTTGCGATTATTCCCAGCATCTACTCGCTGGCCGATGACGCCCTGGCCGACGTGCCATCCACCTTGATGGAGGGCGCCCAGGCGTTGGGCGCCAGCCGCTGGCAAGCGCTGTGGAAAGTCGCCCTGCCCACCGCAGGCCCTGGCGTGTTTTCGGCGGTGATGATTGGCGCAGGCCGCGCCGTGGGCGAAACCATGATCGTGCTGATGGCCAGCGGCAACACCGCACTGTTCAGCGCCAGCCCCTTTGAGGGGCTACGTTCACTGTCGGCGTCGATTGCCATCGAGCTGCCGGAGGCCTCCCCCGGCGGCATGACCTATCACCTGCTGATTCTGGCGGCGCTGGCGCTGTTCATCTTCACCTTCTCGGTCAATACGCTGGCCGAAGTCGTGCGCCAGCGCCTGCGTCGGCGTTACCAGCGGCTGGGAGGTGCACGCTGATGGGCTGGCGAGCGCTGAGCTTTCGCCTGAACACGGCGGGCAACCGGCTGTGGCCCTGGCTGTGTGCGGGTAGCGTGGCCCTTTCGCTGCTCATGCTCGGCGCTTTGCTGGTACTGCTGACCACCAAAGGGTTAGGTCACTTCTGGCCCGCCGAGCTGGAGGAGGTCACCCTGCACAGCGGCGAAACGGTGATCGGCCAGCCGGTGCGCGAGGTGCCGCTACCCCATGCCCAGGGCATGGAGCGGCTCTATTTTACCGGCAACCGCGACCTCACGGGTGCCAGCTGGCGCTGGCTGGCCGTCGATCAAATTGCCCAGATCACTAAACCCGCTGAGCTGATACGCCTGGAGCGCACCCCCTGGGGCGACTTTCTTGGCCGCCTGGATGCCGTCGAAAGCGAAGGCCAGCGGCTTGAAGGGCAGGCGGCCATGGAGTTCGTGCGCCAAGCCCTGATGCTGCCGCCAAACCAGCGCCCCGACGCCCAGCTGTTGCTGGAAGCCAATGGCAGGGTACAGCCTCAGCCGCTGGCGGGGATCACCCGCCTGCAAACCCCCAACGCCATGGCCTGGCACCAAAAGGTGGCGGCCTGGGGCGGGCGCGTGTGGCAGTTCCTCAGTGAGGGGCCGCGCGCGGCCAATACCGGGGGCGGCGTATGGCCGGCCATTTTCGGTACGCTGCTGATGGTGATTCTCATGTCCGTGATCGTCACCCCCTTTGGCGTGTTGGCGGCCATCTACCTCAACGAAATTGCCCACCAGAACCGCCTGACCCATCTGGTGCGTATCGGGGTCCGTAACCTCGCTGGCGTGCCCTCCATCGTATATGGCGTATTTGGGCTGGGAGTTTTCGTGTACGGCATCGGCGGCTCCATCGACAGCTGGTTCTTCGAAGACGAACTGCCATCACCGACCTTTGGTACCGGCGGGCTGCTGTGGGCATCGCTGACCCTGGCACTGCTGACCCTGCCGGTGGTGATCGTGGCTACGGAAGAGGGCCTGGCACGCATTCCCGATGCCCAACGTGAAGGGGCCGTGGCGCTGGGGGCAACCCGCCTGGAGATGCTCACGCGCATCGTGCTGCCCATGGCCATGCCCGCCATGCTGACCGGGGTGATTCTGGCCGTGGCGCGGGCCGCTGGCGAAGTGGCCCCGTTGATGCTGGTGGGCGTCGCCAAGCTGGCTCCGCAAATGCCCCTGGACGGCGAGTTTCCCTACCTGCACCTCGAACGCAAGTTCATGCACCTCGGCTATCATCTATTTGATACAGCGTTTCACGGTGAAGACGTACAGGCCGCGATCCCCCTGGTGTTTGCCACCGCGCTCCTGCTGGTACTGATTGTGCTGGTGCTTAATCTAACTGCCATATTTCTGCGTCATTATCTGAGGCGTCAACGAGGAAACGAATGCTAGCGCTATCGTCCGCCAACACTGCTCAACCGCCGGTGACGCGCTTCTCAGCCGACGCCCGGTGCCTGAGCATCCACCAGTTCAACCTCGCTTATGCGGGGAAACCGGCGTTGCGTGACCTGACGCTCGACGTACCTCGTCACCGAGTGACCGCGTTCATCGGCCCCTCGGGCTGCGGAAAGTCCACGCTGCTACGGGCAATCAATCGGCTTCACGATTTGAACGAGTCCGTGACCCACGATGGCCATATCTACCTGGAAGAGCAGGACATTCATGCGCCACGCATGAACGTGACCGAACTCAGACGGCGGGTAGGGATGGTGTTTCAGACGCCCAACCCGTTCCCGATGTCGATCTACGAAAACGTGGCCTTTGGCCTGCGCCTGCAAGGGCGCCTGCCCAAACGCAAACGCGACGATATCATCGAGTGGGCGCTGACATCGGCCGCTCTGTGGGATGAGGTCAAGGACCGCCTGCACCGTTCGGCCTGGCAGCTCTCCGGCGGGCAACAGCAGCGCCTGGTAATTGCCCGGACGTTGGCCGTTCAGCCGGATGTCCTGCTGCTGGACGAGCCCGCCTCGGCCCTCGACCCGATTTCGACCCTCAAGATCGAGGAGTTGATACGCAACCTGAAGTCCCAGCTCACCCTGGTGCTGGTGACTCACAATATGCAGCAGGCCGCGCGGGTTTCCGACTACACGGCCTTTTTGCACAACGGTGAACTGATCGAGTATGGGCCCACGGATCAAGTGTTCACCAACCCGCGTCTACAACGCACCGAAAATTACATTACCGGCCGCATGACCTAGGCCCCATCGACGATACGTCAGGAGTGCTCAATGGATATCACGAGCGAGACACACAGCCAACACATCTCTCGCCAGTTCAACCAGGAGCTGGAAGAGCTGAAGACCCACCTGATGGCCATGGGCGGTCTGGTGGAAAAGCAGGTGCAGGATGCGGTGCATGCTCTGCTGGAGGGCGACAGCCGCCTGGCGGAAAAAGTGCGCGACAATGACCGTCAGGTCAACGACCTGCAGCTGCAAATCGACGACGAATGCACCCGGGTGCTGGCTCGCCGTCAGCCGGCGGCATCGGACCTGCGGCTAGTGCTCGCGGTCATCCGTGCTACATCGGACCTGGAGCGAATCGGCGACGAAGCCAGCAAGATTGCCCGCAATGCGCTGTTGTTAAGTGAAAACAGCGGTGGCATTCGCGGTCTGGTAGAAGTTCGCCATATCAGCGAGCACGTGCGCAAGATGCTGCGTGACGCCTTGACCGCCTTCGCCCGCTTCGATACCGAGCTGGCCATGCAGGTCGTTCGCGAAGACGAATCGGTAGACGACGAATACGGCAGCGCCATGCGCTCACTGATGACCTTCATGATGGAAGACTCGCGCTCCATCAGTTCGGTGCTGAGCATCATGTGGGTACTGCGCGCCCTGGAACGGGTGGGCGACCACGCCAACAACCTGGCGGAATACGTGGTGTACCTGGTGAAAGGCCTGGATATTCGCCACAGCGATCCCAGTACCCTGGAACAGAAGGTCATGAAAAAATCTTGACCTGCCCGCCAAACCCTCCTGCAATACGCCCAGATAATCATCTGGGCGTTTTTTAGGGAGTCATGTCGCGTGAATGCACTCAACGCGTTGGGCCAAGGCACCCGCCTGGTGTATCAGCCCGGGCTAAGGCGCTATGTCTTTCTACCCATTCTGGTCAATCTGCTCGTATATACGGGTATGGTTTACGTGCTCTTCACACGCTTTTCGGGCTGGCTGGAGAGCAGCATGGCCATGGTGCCTGGCTGGCTGGAGTGGTTGTCGTGGCTGATCTGGCCGCTATTCTTCATCAGCTTGCTGGTGGTGATCTTTTTTAGCTTCACCCTGGTGACTCACCTGATCGCAGCGCCTTTCTATGGGTTTCTGGCGGCTCAGGTAGAGCGCCAGGCCACCGGGCGCGAACCGCTGGATGACCGAGGGCTGGCCAAAACGGCGCTGGACGCCGTGGGTCGAGAGCTGGTCAAGCTGAGCTATATCCTGCCGCGCATGGCCGTATTGTTCCTGTTCAGCTGGATTCCCGGCTTGAACGTCTTGGCGCCTCCCTTATGGGCGCTCTTTTCTGCCTGGGTCATGGCCATTACCTATCTGGATTACCCGATGGATAACAACAAAGTGTCGTTCAAGGAGATGCGCAGCAGGCTTTCACGGCGCTGGTGGCCGAGCATGACATATGGCGGGCTGGTCATGCTCATCACCTGGATCCCCTTGGCCAACCTGTTCCTGATTCCAGGCGCCGTCGCAGGCGCAGTCCTCATGTGGGACCGCCACTATCGTGGCACACCGGACACGCGGGATAGGGCGGCAGGCTCGGCGCTCTGAATCAGAGCCATTCATCACAGGGCCGCCCATATAGCAGGCACAAAAAATTAGACCCCGCTAGGCGGGGTCTCGACCACTCTTACTTATGAACGATACTGACTGCTGGCTTCCTCTCCGTTTGCGGGACTCCAACCCTGGAATTTACCCTGACCAGTGTCTTGACCGTTTTCTGACTCATCCTTGAATCGGTGAGCATCCTTGCTATGGGACATCCTTGCCCTCAGTTTGCTCACTCCTAAGCGTAAGAGTTTTTTTCAGCTTTGCAAAGAATTGTTACGTTTAGCTGCCGCTATTTTCTTCTACCACATCTTCCGGAGTGTACTCGGCACCGCCGCTCATGTTGGTAGACTCTGGCTCATCTACTACATCAGGACCTTGTGTGCCGTGATCGGTGGTCAGGTCTTCTGTGTCGTAACTACCGGGCTCAGCCGTACCAGACTGTGTGTTCATGGGCTCATCTTCGACGGTTACATCCTGATTCTGGTCGATGGATGAGTGATCCGTGGTGTCTGCAAATGCCAGTGGGCTTGCCATCAGGCCAAAAGAAACACCTAAAATACCAGCTTTCTTGAGTAGTTCCTTGGACATCATATTCCGCCTCCTCGATCGCTGTTGATACCGCATAGTTAAGGAAGAGTGACTTCATGTCTTACCAGTTCCTGCGGTAATCTTCCTTGCCTTGAATATTGCATACGTTGTGCCACGGATGCCAAAAAATAAAAAAATTATTTATTATCAATAATTTAAAAAAAAAGAATGGTATAAAGCATGGGCTCAGGGGGTCATGACCACGCCTTTGAGTGGTTAAAAATGACACATGAGTGAGGTGTGACCAGAGTTCTATGCCAATATGGCACACTTATACAGGTGTTATGCAAAAGAGAGGGGGATTCAGTGAAGTCGAGCCTTCAAGCAGGCCCGGTAACGCGTCTGGCAGGAAACACACAGCGAAAGGCAGCTCCCTCGCCCGGGTGTGACTCTACGTTGAGCTGTGCCTCGTGGCGCAGCAGCACGTGCTTCACGATGGCCAGGCCCAGACCCGTCCCTCCTGTTGCCGTACTGCGCCCTTTATCCACTCGATAGAAGCGCTCGGTCAGGCGGGGGATATGCACCGGATCAATGCCATCGCCATCGTCCTCGACCTCGATACACCCGTTGCCGTTGGCGGCCACCGACCAGCGCAGCGTGATCTGGCTGCCTTCCGGGGTATAGCGCACGGCATTGAAGGCTAGATTGGAAATGGCGCTGCGCAGCTCCTGCTCGCTGCCGATCAAGCCAGCGTCGCTCTCTAGAATGACCTGCACACTGTGCTGCTGCCTCGAGAGCGCCAGAGCGTCTCGGCGAATGCTGTCGAGCATGGGGCCTACGGCCAGCGTCTGGTGATCGTCGCCGCCCTGGTCGATTTCCAGCCGTGACAGCAGCAGCAGGTCATTGACCAGGTTCTGCATCCGCCGCGTCTGCTCCTCCATCTGTACAATTCCTTTACCCAAGCGGGGAGGCAGCAGCTCCTTGAGGTCGCCGTAGGTTTCCAGGTAGCCCGACAGCACGGTCAGCGGAGTGCGCAGTTCATGGGAGACGTTGGCGACGAAGTCACGCCGCATCTGCTCCAGGCGGTGCAGACGCGTAATATCACGGGCCATGACCAGCCGCTCGTCATCACCGTACAGAGTGATCTGATACTGGAGGATGCGCCGCTCGTCGATCGGCGAGGTCAGCGTCAGCGGCTCGCTGTAATCGCGGGCATTGAAGTAACTGATGAAGCGAGGATCGCGCAGCAGGTTGGTGATGTGCTGGCCACGATCGTGGGCGGTTTGCAGCCCCAGCATGTCGGTGGCCGCGCTGTTCCACCACTCCAGGTCGCCGTGGCGGTCCAGCATCACCACGCTATCGCGCATGGCTTCGGAGGACTCCTGGATTCTCGCCAGCGTCGCCCGTAAACGACTTTGGGTAATGCGCTGGCTTTTCTGGTAGCGATAGAGGCGGTCGAACAGCTCCCCCCACATGCCCTTGGCCGCCGGGGGCTCATCGTGGGGGTGAAGCGTCAGCCAAAGGAAGAGCGCTCGAAACTGGCGCAGATGATAGACCAGACAAAACAGCAGCCCCGCCGCCAGCCCGGCGCCAGGGTAATCCACCAGCCATCCCAGGCAGAGGCCCAACAGGGCCAGCCAGATGATGCGCCAGATCTCACGGCTCCACAGGCGCACGCTTACACTCGCGCAGAGAACCGGTACCCAGTACCGCGCACCGTTTGAATCAGATTTTGATGAGGCTCGCCCAGCGCTTTACGAAGACGACGAATATGCACGTCCACCGTGCGCTCTTCCACGTAGACGTTGCCACCCCATACCTGGTCAAGCAATTGGCTGCGCGTGTAGGCGCGCTCCTGATGGGTCATGAAAAACTGCAGCAGACGATACTCGGTAGGCCCCATTTCCAGCGCCTTGCCATGGGCGCTGACCCGGTGGCTCACCGGGTCCAACAGCAGACCATTGATTTCGATGGGGTCTTCCACGCCACGCGGCGTGGCACGGCGCAGCACGGCCTTCAGGCGGGCCACCAGCTCACGGGGGGAAAAGGGCTTGGTGATATAGTCGTCGGCACCCGCTTCCAGGCCCTGGATCTTGTTGTCCTCTTCGCCCTTGGCCGTCAGCATGATGATCGGCAGCTCGGCGGTGGCTTCTTCGCGCTTCAGCCGACGGGCCAACTCGATGCCGCTGGTGCCCGGCATCATCCAGTCCAGCAGCAGCAAGTCAGGCTGGTGGTCGACGACCATGGCGTGGGCATCCTGGGCGTTGTCCGCTTCAAGCACGCGATAGTCAGCCATTTCCAGCGCCACGGCGATCATTTCGCGGATCGGCGCCTCATCATCGACGATCAGTACGGTCTTGGCGGTCATTCCAGGGCCTCACGGTGCTCTATTCAGGAAAGTTCAATGACATGCGTGTGACGATAACACCATGACTTGATGACAGTTCCATGACACCCAGTCAATTTAGCCCGCTACCGGCCACCAGCTCAAGGCAATACCTGCAAAGACCAGCAGACCCGACCAGTGGTTGTTCAGGAAGGCCTGAAAACAGCGGTCTCGATCGCGCCCGACGATCAGCCACTGCTGGTACGCGAACGTCGCCGCCATGCCCAGCAACCCCAGCCAGAAAAAGCCCCCTAGCCCAACGCGCAGCGCGACCCAGCTCAGCAGGGCCAGCACGCTTGCCTGCAGCACTCCGATGATCAGCCGGTCAGCACGGCCAAACAGCACGGCGGTCGACTTGATACCGATTTTCAGATCATCGTCACGGTCGACCATGGCGTACTGGGTATCGTAGGCAACGGTCCACAGCAGGTTGGCACTGAACAGCAGCCAGGCTTCCAAAGGCACGTGGCCCAATACCGCGCCAAACGCCATGGGAATGGCCCAGGAAAAGGCCGCGCCCAGCACCACCTGCGGGAAGTGGGTGTAGCGCTTCATGAACGGATACACGAAAGCCAGCAGCACGCCGCCCACCGACAGCAGCACGGTGAACCAGTTAGTCAGCAGCACCAAAATGAAGGCAGCGGCGACCAG
The DNA here is from genome assembly GCF_014651795.1 of Vreelandella hamiltonii. NCBI lineage: Bacteria > Pseudomonadati > Pseudomonadota > Gammaproteobacteria > Oceanospirillales > Halomonadaceae > Vreelandella > Vreelandella hamiltonii. Next base: position 195,178 of record NZ_BMXO01000005.1, read on the forward strand.
CGCCACGAACAGCAGCTGGGCTTCGGTTTCGCTGATGCGTCCCGTGGCCATGGGGCGCTGGCGAGTACGCTTGACGTGGCCATCCACATGGCGGTCGGCATAGTCGTTCACCACGCAGCCCGCAGCACGCATCACGTAGACACCGGCAATGAAGATGATCAGCACGGAGCGACCCGGCACCCCTTCTGCAGCCACCCACAGCGCCCAGAGCGTCGGCCACATGAGCAGCCAGGTACCAATGGGCCGATCCAGGCGCATCAGCTGAAGAAAGTCTGCCAGCCGGGCCCAACCCGTTGGCCGCAATAGAGAACGGTCCATGCTCATGCTTACCTCGTGAAAGAAACTCCAGAATAGCCTAGCGCGAGGGCAGGCTCAGCGCATCGGCCATGGTCGATAAAAAATACTCTTGAACCAGCAGCGACAACCCCGCGTGCTGAAAGACCGAGCGACGCCCCCACTGGCTACGCCCCTTGGCGGGGGCACCCCACGCCGTGAAGCGCGGGAGCGACACCGTGGCCTGCAACGGCCCGCGCACCAGGTCCGGCTGCTGAAACAACCAGCTGCCCAGCGAACGCTCGCCCAAGGCCCCCAGGCCTTTGCCCTGCAGCTGCTCCAGCGGTGCCACCGATCGCGCCACCACCCAGGGGGTGCCGTCGATGCACAGCGCCACCTCGCGTAGCCAGGCATGGCGACGTGGAGCGATTCCCAGCGCCATGGCTTCGTCCTGAAACGGCAGGCCAATGGTCTGACGCAGCAGGCGTACGCGGAACTGGCTCGGCGCTCCGGCCGCCATCAGGCGCGCCGTCAGGGAGTCGGTCGAGGCCACCCATTGCCACCAGGCCGCACTCATGGCAGGCCGCGCAGCGGCAACCGGCCGCCAGTGGGGGGGTAGCGAAAACGCAGGGCGTGGCAACTCAACGAGCGTCACCTGAGCCTCCAGAGCAGTCAATTGGAAAGAAGGCTAGTGTAACATGATGGCTTGGCAGGCTTTTGTTCCTTACCCCCGGATAACGATATGCCCGATTCACACTTCAGCGAATCCCCACATGCCGAGCTGATCATTGTCGGCACTGGCATGGCCGGTATTGGCCTGGCGCGAGCGCTGCGCCACCAGGGAGATTCTCGCACCATCGCGCTGGTTAGCGCCGACCGTGGCGAAGAGTACAGCAAACCGCTGCTGTCCACGGGCTTCGCCAAGCGGTTGAGCCCCGAAAAGCTGGCGCAGCGCAGCGCAGAAGCGCTCGCCGACGAACTGAATGCCCAGCTCATGGCCCACACGCAAGTCGTCGAACTGGCGTTGGAACACCAGATGCTGCGCCTGGACAACGGCACCCTGCTCCGCTACGAGCACCTGGTGCTCGCCACCGGCGCGGCCCCGCGCACGCCATTCCAGATACCCAGTGCGCTGAAAGGGCGCTGTTTCACGGTCAACGACCTGGATGACTACCGCCGCCTGTATGCAGCGCTCGCCCAGCCAAGCCGAGTGGCGATCATTGGCGCGGGCCTGGTGGGCTGCGAATTCGCCAACGACCTCCATGCGGGCGGCCACCACGTCACCCTGGTGGCGCCAGAGAGCACCCCGCTGCCGCGCCTGCTGCCCGAGCCGCTGGGCCATGCCTTGGCCGAAACCTTTCGAACGGCAGGCATGCAACTGGCACTGGGGCGCACGCTGGACAGCCTATCCATGAATGCCGACCGCGACCTGGTACTGCAGCTCGACGGCGGCGAGCGCCATACGGTGGACATCGTCCTGTTGGCCACGGGACTGGCGCCCCGCACGGCGCTGGCCGAGGCCGCCGGACTCGCGGTCAGCGCCCGCGGTATCGAGGTGGACCGGCTGCTTCGTACTCACCAGCCCAACGTATACGCATTGGGCGACGTGGCCTGCATCGACGGCGTGAACGCCATGTACGTTCAGCCGCTGCAAGCCAGCGCCAAAGCGCTGGCGGCCACGCTGGGCGGCTCGCCTACCCCGGTAAGCTTCGGCGCCTGGCCGATCATCGTCAAAACGCCTCTGCTCCCGGTGGTGGCCTACCCGCCAGTGGGCACACCGCAGCACTGGCGAGTGGAGGGTCATGGGCAGGATTTGACGGCGCTGGCGGAAGATAAAGACGGTCGTTTGATTGGTTTTGCGTTGACAGGGGGCTGCGTGAGAAGGAAAGTGGAGCTTTCCAGAGCTGTCCCTGCCCTGCTAGGCTGATTTTCGCCGCCTTCACGACTAGGCTGAATAAGCCCTGCTGGGGTGGGTTACCAACAACATTGACGTTTGTTTTTCACAAGGGAGATTCCTTCATGCGCAAACCTGAACTCGCCGCTGCCATCGCCGAGAGTGCTGACCTGTCCAAGGACAAGGCAGGCCAGGTCCTGAATGTCATTCTGGACGAAATCACCAACAGCGTGGCCAAAGGCGAAGACGTCACACTGATTGGCTTTGGCACCTTCACCGTACGTGAACGCGCCGCCCGTACCGGCAAAAACCCGCAGACCGGCGCACCGCTACAGATTCCGGCCAGCAAGAACGTGGCGTTCAAGCCAGGCAAAGCGCTCAAGGACGCCGTTTCCTAATGAAGCTTTCGCTGACGCTGTGGCTGTTGAGTTTCATGCTCAAGCGCGCCCTGCGCCGCAAGCCGCGCTTTCGTGAGCAGTTGGAACGCATGCGCGGCCTGGACTGGGGCATTGCCACAGAAGATTTGAGCACGGCACGCCACTACCGGATGACCCCCAAACGCATCACGTCCGGTAAAGGCCTGCCCGTCGACCTGGACCTGGAGCTGCGCTTTCGCGACCAGGAAGCCGCCCTGCGCATCCTCAGAAAGCCGACGCAACAGGCATTTCTGGATGGCATGGTGGCGGGTGACGTGCGCCTCGTCGGCGACTCTGCCGACATGAACAAGCTGCAAAAGCTGCTCAGATACTTGTAGCCCTTCAAGCTGGGCGCATTTTCGTCACGCGAGGTAGTACCAGGCGATGGATATCCCTCATCAGCGATTGGCCTACTTTCGCGTGACGCTTGAATCAGGCTCGGTGCGCCGGGCTGCGTCGCGGCTCAACATTGCCCCTTCCGCCGTCAGCCGACAGATTGCCCTGCTGGAAGAAGCCCTGGGGGCAACGCTGATGGAACGCCAGCGCGGCGGCATACGCCCCACGCCCGTCGGCGAGATGCTGCTGGAGTACTGCGAGCGGCGCAGCGCCCTCGACGAGAGCTTTATCACGTCCCTCGAAGCCTACCAGCGGCTGGAAACCGGAACGATTTCCCTCACCGTGGGCGAAGGCTTCGTCAGCGACCTGGTGGCTTCTCCCCTGCATGAATTCACCCAGCGCTATGCGGGCATCCAGCTGGATATCCATATCGCGGGCACCTCCGGCATCATCGATGCGATTGTCGAGGATCAAAGCCATATCGGGCTGATGTTTCACGAGCGTACCCATCCGCAGCTGCGCTTCTGGGCCTCCAGCCCGCAGCCGTTGATGGCCATTCTGGCGCCGCATCACCCCTTGGCCGACCAGCCCCACCCGCTCACCCTGGCACAGCTCAGCACCCAGCCCATGGCCATGTGGGACACCACCCATGGCGTGCGCCAGATGGTTGACCAGGCGTTTCAACAGGCACGCCTCGCCCCGCGTATGACCATGAACACCAACTCGATGGTGATCCTGGCGCAATACGTGCGCAGCGGCATGGGGGTGACGCTGCTACCGGCGTTTGCGGTCGCCCACGACCTGGACACCGGCAGCCTTGTCGCACGCCCGGTAGACGACCCGCTGTTTCAGCGCTCCCAGGCCCACATGGTCACCCGGGTGGGCCGCCAGCAGCCCAAGGCCAGCATCCTGCTGCTGCGCCACCTGCAGCGCTGGATGCAGGCCTTCAGGGACCCGGCATCGAATCAGCCGACACCGCTGCCGTAGCCAAACGCCACGCTGGCCTCCGGTGCGGTTTCCACCCAGACGCTTTGCGGCACCGTGTATTCGCGCAGGCCGTCCAGACCGCTGGAGCGGCCAAAGCCGCTGTCGCCAAAGCCCCCGAACGGCGACATCACGCTGATCGCCTTGTAGCTATTGATCCATACCGTGCCCACCCGCAGCTGCCCCGCCACGCGATGCGCTCGGGCCACGTCCTGGCTCCACACGGCACCGGCCAACCCAAACCGGGTGTCGTTGGCAAGCCGAACGGCCTGGGCCTCGTCATCGAATGCCATGGCGATCAATACCGGGCCAAACACCTCCTGCTGGGCAATCTCCATGTCGGGGGTGACATCCACCAGCACCGTGGGCGCGATAAAGTAGCCCTGGGCGTCGTCAGGCAAGCCTTCCGGGCGTTTGCCCCCCGTCAGCACGCTTGCCCCTTCCGCTTCAGCGGCCTCGATCATGCGCGTCACCTGCTCGAATTGACGGCGATTCTGCAGCGGCCCCATGCGGGTGGCTTCATCGCTGGGCAGGCCCACGTGAATCTGCTCCGCCGCGCGGGCCAGGCGGGTAGTGACCTCCTGGAAGACCGAGCGCTCGATCAGCAGCCGCGAACCCGCCACACAGCTTTGGCCCGCCGCCGCAAAGATGGCCGCCTGGGCGCCAGCTACCGCTTCATCGAGCTTGGCATCGGCGAACACGATATTGGCGGATTTGCCGCCCAGCTCCAGCACGCTGGGCACCAGGCGCCGTGCCCCCGCCTCGGCGATCAGGCGACCACTCTGGGGCGAGCCGACAAACACCAGCTTGCTGATGGCGGGATGGTCGGTCAGCGCCGCACCGGTGGTTCTGCCCAGCCCGTTGACGATGTTGATCAGCCCTTTGGGCAGGCCGCCGCTTTCCAGCCGCTGGGCAATCACCACCGAGGTGAAAGGGGTCAGCTCGGAAGGTTTCAGCACCACCCCATTGCCCGCCGCCATGGCCGGTGCCAGCTGCCAGGCACAGGTGAACATCGGCGCGTTCCAGGGCGTGATCTGCCCCACCACCCCATAAGGCACGTGGCGCACGTAGTTAAGATGCGTGGTGGGCACTGGAATCACTTCGCCGTGCTGCTTGTCGCACCAGCCAGCGTAGTATTCGAACATCTCGCGTACTTTGCCCACTTCAGCCCGGCAGTCGCGAATCGGCTTCCCCGCCACCACGCTTTCCAGCTGTGCCAGCGCCTCTTCGTGGCCCTCCAGGCCCCGTATTGCCGCGTTCATTCGCCGCCCGCGCTCGCTGGCCGTCAACGCCATCCACTCGCGCTGGCCCCGCTGCGCGGCTTGCGTGGCGCGCTCGATGAGCGCTGCACCCGCATCGCGGTAGCTGACCAGCGCCTCCCCCGTCGCCGGGTTGATCAGCGTGATCTCTTCGCCTTCTCCGGCCACCAGATCACCATCGATCCAGTTGCTCAACGGCGTTTTTGCCGCTAACCCAAAGCCGTTCAGGAGTGCGGCAAGCTGGTCGCTGGCATGTTGGCTGAGTGGGCTCATGAGTGGCTCTCCGTTTGGCGGGCACAGGCAAGAATCGGCGTGGTGATATGGTTGAAGTCGTCGCTATCGGCGGGCTGCTCCGGGCTTGCGTGCCAGGCATTCACCACCGTCTGCAGCAGCGCCAGGGGAATACCCAACTGCTCAGCGGCGTCCCGCGCCAAGCGCAGGTCCTTGCGCATCAAGCCGGTGGTAAAGCCCGAATCGAAGCGTTCGCTCAGCACCCACTCGGGGAAGTTCACCTCGCTGATGGCGCTGCGCCCCGAGCCACTGTTGATACCCGCCAGGCAGGCGGCAGGCTCGACGCCTGCCTTGGCGGCCATGGCGACGGCTTCGGCGGTCGTGAGCAGGTGCGCCGCGCACAGGTAGTTGTTGGCGAGCTTCACCACGTGGCCGCTGCCCGGGCCGCCCACATGGGTACGTTTGGCCGACATGGCTTCCAGCATCGGCATCACTCGCTCCAGGGTGGCATCATCGCCGCCCAGCAGCATGCCCAGCGTGCCGTTGGCGGCGCCCTTGGGGCCGCCGCTGACCGGAGCATCCAGCCAGCGCAGGCCCGCCGCGGTGACTTTTGCGGCCAGCTCGCGGCTGACGGCGGGGTCACTGGTGGAGGTATCGACGATCACACTGCCCTTGGGGGCCAGGGCGAGCAGGCCAGGGGAGATTTCGATCACCTCGCGCACATGGGCAGAAGTAGGCAGCGAGAGCAGGTAGACATCGCTGGCAGGCAGGGCATCCGGCGCCACCACGGCCAGGCCCAAGCCTGCGAGCCTTTCCCGCGCGGCCTCAAACAGGTCACTGCCCGTGACCTCAAAGCCGGCGGCCTGCAAGGTCAGCGCCATATTGCCGCCCATCTGGCCCAGGCCTATCACGGTAATCGATAAAGCGTGTTCGGTTTGCGACATCATCAAACTCCTTGGCATGCCATGAAACACTGAATGCGGGGTAAACGCTCCCCTACCCAGTGGGCATCAGAGAGCGCATGGATGTATTACGTCATCGTCAGACGAGCAGTGCGTTGACCAGCGCTACCCAGTAGCGCGTTCCGAGCGGTAACAGCGCATCGTTGAAGTCGTAGTGGGGGTTGTGCAGCGACGGCGAATCTTCGCCGTTGCCCATCCAGATATACGCACCTGGGCACTCGGCCAGCAGGAACGAGAAATCCTCGGAGGCCATGCTGGGCGGCAGGTTGCGCAGCACCTTGCCTTGGCCAAGCAGCCCCTCCAGCACCGTGGCGCAGTGCTGGGCATGCGCTGGGGTATTGATCGTGGCGGGGTAGCAGCGCTGGTAATCCAGTTCCACCGTCAAGCCATGGAACTCGGCCAGGCTGGCAATGGCCTGCTTGAACCGTGCTTCCAGGCGCTCTTTCAGCGCCATGTCGAAGCAGCGCAGCGTGCCGCGCAGCGCCACCTGCTCGGGAATCACGTTGAACGTGTCTCCGGCATTGATGCTGGTGATGCTCAGCACCGCCGACTTGTCCGGCGGCGTTTCACGGCTCACCAGCCCCTGCAGCTGGCTGATCAGCTGGCAGCTCGCCAGCACCGTATCGGTGCCCAGGTGGGGCATCGCCGCATGGCAGCCTTTACCGGTCAGCGTCAGGCTGAAGATGTCGAACGCGGCCATGACGTCGGTATCGTGCACCGCAGCGACCCCCACCGGCAGCCCGGGCCAGTTGTGCAGCCCGTACACGGCGTCCATGGGGAAGCGTTCGAACAGGCCGTCCTCCACCATGGCACGGCCACCGCCTTCGTTCTCTTCGGCGGGTTGGAAGATGAATACCACCCGCCCCTTGAAATCGGGCTGCTGCTTCAGCGCCCAGGCCGCTCCCAGCAACATCGTGGTATGGCCATCGTGTCCGCAGGCGTGCATCTTGCCCGGCGTCTGCGAGGCGTAGGCCAGCCCGGTCTCTTCACGGATGTCCAGGGCGTCGATATCGGCCCGCAGGCCGATGGTCTTGCCTTCCCCCTGCTGGCCATCCAGGGTGGCCACCACGCCCGTGCCCGCCAAGCCCGTGGTGACATCGAAGCCCCACTGGGTGAGCAGCGACGCGATACGCGCACTGGTACGGTGCTCCTCGAAGGCGGTTTCAGGGTACTGGTGGAAATCCTGCCGCCAGGCGGCGAGTTCAGCGCTGTCGGGTATGGTCACTGACGCAGCCATGGTTCACTCCTTAAAGCATGATGTGCGCGACGACGGCGGAGCCGATGAACGTGCCGGTGAACACCAGCAGCGCCACGATGACCAGCTTCCAGCCGGTCTGGCGGAACATGGCGAACTCACGGCCGGTCAGCGCCAGCCCGGCGTAGGCCAATACCGGCGTCACGACCGCCAGGAAATTCACCGCCGCCAATTGCGATACGATCCAGGCGCTCCCCGGAAACGAGGGCAGTGTGACCAGAATGCTCACCAGGGACACCCAGGCCACGCTGGGCAGGTAGAAGGGGCACAGACGCCCCATGACCAGGCCAATGATCACCAGCCCATAAAGAATCAGCATGCCCGGCAGCGCTTCCAGCAGCGGCGCACCGTTGACGGTATTGCTGAACCAGGCCGCCACGCAGACCGCTGCCAGCACCAGTGCGGTCTTGCCCAGCTGGTTTTCCGGGCGCAGCTCTTCCAGCGCACTCTTGTCCAGGGGTTCTGTGGTCATCTCGTTAGCCTTCATGTTGCGTCTCCTGGCGGTTACCGGTCAGGCGCTTGTACATCCACTCGGTGACGGGCAGCGCGATAAAGAGGGAGATATACAGCCCGGTGGCATAGGTCAGCAGGTTACTGGCCCCGGCAAAGGCCAGCAGCTCGTCCCGCGAGGCTGGCACTGCTTCGGCGAGGGCGGCCGAACACGCCGCGACCATGCTGCCGCTGCCCACCCCACAGGCCATGGCCAGGGCGCGGATATCGAGAATGTCCAGCGAAGCGATATAGCCCGCCATCAGCGCGAAGTAGAGCGTGCCAAACATGGTGCCCACCACGTAGACGCCCATGATGCCGATCCCTTCCGGGCTGCGCAGGCCATAACGATCCGAAATGATGGCAATATTGGGCTCACGGGCAATCGAATAGGTGGCACCGACCGCTTCACGGCCCATCTTCAGCACCAGCACCGCAAACGGCAGCGCCAGCAGCATGGTACCCAGGTTGCCCAGCTCCTGAAGGATCAGCGCAGGCCCGGCGGCGATGATCTGCTCGATGGCAGGACCAATGGTAGAGCCAAATTTGGCGATGAACGGCAGAATAGCGATCAGGATGATGGGCCCGGCCGCATGGCTGACCGGCTTGGGAATGACCTTGCCCATCGCCGAAAACAGATGCGGATTGAGCAGCACTCCGATCACGAAGGCGTAAAGCAGAGGGAGTAATAAGAGCGTTCCTGGCCCCAGCGGCATGCGTACGATGCCTATCCATTCCGACAACATCGACATCACGATCACCGTGAGGTGCAGACGCCAGTCCAGCAGCAGTTTGAGATCCATGGGAGTGATCCTGTTTTTTTTAGAGTCACTCCGAGTATCGAAAGGTTACTGTTCCAATCATAGCGATTTTGTGCGCTACTTTTTAGAACACCCCAGCGAATAAACGCTTGGCCAACGCCCAGCGTTCGTTGGCCTGCGCCAGATAGCGACAGCGGCGCCGAGTTGGCTCTATACTCGAACACGACTAAAGTCTAACAAACTAACAACACCACACTTTCGAGGTCCGCTTAGACACATCATGCCCATCTCATTGCCCTTACGCCGCCTCTGGACACTGGATAAGTTCGCCTACAGCCTGAGGGTCTTCATCGCCTTCAGCGGCGCCTTGTTGCTGAGCGGGCTGATGGGCGACGTGGCCCTGGTGATCCCGCTGTTTCTCGGCATCATCGCCTGCGCGCTCTCGGAAACCGACGACAGCTGGCAAGGGCGGGCACAAGCCCTGGCGGTCACCCTGCTGTGCTTTGCCTCGGCCTCGTTCGTGGTGCAGTGGCTATTCCCCTGGCCGTGGCTCTTTGCCGTGGGGCTGGCAGTCTCCACCTTTACGCTGATCATGCTGGGCGCCATTGGCCAGCGCTACGCCACCATTGCCTCGGGCACGCTGATTCTGTCGATCTACTCCATGATCAACATCGAGCAGCACGGCGGAGTGGATGAGGACGTGGCGGCACGCCAGCTGCTGCTGCTGGGCGGCGCGGCCTGGTACGGGGCGATTTCCGTGGTCTGGTGCGCGCTGTTCTCCCGTCAGCCGGTCAAGCAGAGCATGGCACGGGTGTACAAGGCACTGGGGGAGTTCTTGATCCTGAAATCGGCGCTTTTCGAGCCTGTGCGCGGGGTCGATGTGGAAGCCCGACGCGTGGCACTGGCCCGCCAGAACGGCCAGGTGGTGGATGCCCTGAACCAGGCCAAGGAGATGATCTTTCGCCGCCTCGAAGGCCAGCGCGGCAGCCGCAAGCTCAACCGCTACCTGCAGATCTACTTCATTGCCCAGGATATCCACGAGCGGGCCAGCTCCACCCACTATCCTTACAGCGCGCTCACCGATGCGTTTTTCCACCACGACGTGCTGTTTCGCTGCCAGCGCCTGCTGGACCAGCAGGGCCGTGCCTGCCGTCAGCTGGCCAAATCGCTGCTGCTCAATCGCCCGTTCAGTCACGAGCAGAGCGAGCAGGCGCTAGCCGACCTGCGCGCCTCCATCGAGAACCTCCGCGAACGCGGCAAGCCCGAGTGGCGGCCGCTGATTCGCCCGCTGACCGCCCTGGCCGATAACCTCACTACCCTGGAAGCCCAGATTGCCAGCGCCCATAACCCTGCCGCCGATGATGAGCGCCGCGACAGCGCCCTCTACGACCGCTCGCCTTCCAGCCTGCTGGAAGCCTGGAAGCGCGTGCGGCTCAATTTCACGCTGGGCTCGCCCACCTTTCGCCATGCGGTACGCCTGACCACGGCCCTGGTGGTCGGTTATGGGCTGCTGCAGTGGCTGGACCCCAAGCAGGGTTTCTGGATACTGCTGACCACGCTGTTCGTGTGCCGCCCGAACTTTGCCACCACGCGGCGCTTTTTATCTCAGCGTATCCTCGGCACGGTGCTGGGCCTGACCGCGGGCTGGATGTCGATCAGCCTGTTTCCCCAGCCGCTGGTCCAGAGCATGATCGCCGTGGCGGCGGGGGTGTCCTTCTTCGCCAATCGGGAAAAACACTACGTGATTGCCACTGCCTCCATCACCCTGCTGGTGCTGTGCAGCTTCAATCAGGTGGGGGATGGCTTCGATCTGATCTGGCCCAGGCTGTTCGATACCCTGATTGGCTCGCTGATTGCCGGGCTGGCGGTGTTCTTTATCCTGCCGGATTGGCAAGGGCGGCGGCTCTACCGTGAGGCGGGCAAGGTGCTGACCAACCATCGTCACTACCTGGACGAGATCGTGCACCAGTACGAAGAGGGCAAACAGGACGACCTGGCCTACCGCCTGGCCCGGCGGAATGCCCACAACGCCGATGCGGCGCTCTCGACCCTGCTGACCAACATGCTTCACGAGCCAGGCCACTACCGCAAACAGGACGCCGACAACGGCCTGCGCTTCCTGGTGCTCTCCAACACGCTACTCAGCCACCTTTCGGCGTTAGGCGCGCACCGTCATCGGCTGGCAGAAGATGAAGACGATGCCGCCTTCGTCCCCCTCGCCAAACGGATTAGCGCTCTATTAGAGCAACTGGCCGAGCAGTTAGATAAACGTCTGCCGGTGGAGTTACTGACCGAGCCTGCCAACGAGCTGCTGAGCCAGTTAGAGGAACAAAGCGGCGCGCTGGATGAGAAGGCCGTCACGCTCTATCGCCCCATCCAGAGCCAGCTACGCCTGATTGCTGGGCAGTTGGGGCCGCTCAGCGAGGCGGCTGGGCGACTGGTTGAAAATGCAGCCAAATCGCCCCTACCGTGAAGCATCCATGTGCATTGAAGATGTCATGTACCTAGATCGGCGGAATCTGGGCAGGCAGTGCTCACATAGCGGCGAATATTTATTTAGCCTGCTATTGAGACAACGCCTATTTTCCGGCCCTGTTTGTAAGATATTTCTTAAATTCTTGTAAGACATTGCCCCTTCATGCTGGTTAGGGGTTGTCCTTGCTGCCCCCCTCGTTATGCTCATTGGTTCTCATTAGCGGCTGATGATTCAAGGAGGAAGGGCATGGCGCTCAGCACCGGACTGCATTTCACCCTGACGCTCCCCGGCGTTGACGACGTGACCGTGATCGACTTCACCCACCGTGAAGCCCTCTCCCAGCCCTTCGAACTGGCCCTCAACCTGGCCAGCCGCGACGGCAGCCTCGATGCCGCCGAGTTACTCGACC
>NZ_BMXO01000006.1:0-176974 GCF_014651795.1 Vreelandella hamiltonii
GCAGTATATTGAGCAACAATCGAGGCCGGACTAGGGGCGCTCTCGCGCCCCTCGCTATCCATCCTCGCACTAGAAGTACGAGGTTTTTCGCGATGTTCGATAAAAATACCGCGCGCTCAAGGCATGCAAAAGAGCCAGCGCGAACGCTTCCGAAGCCAGATGCTGATACAAAGACGCCCCAGCACGTTACCGTGCCGGGGCGTCCCTGGTCGTCAGGCCGTAACCTTTACGGCTTCATCTCTTCGAAGAACTTCTTCACGCTGTCGAAGAAGCCGGTCTTCTTCGGTGAGTGGCTGTGGCTGTTGCTGCCATCGAAGCTCTCTTGCAGCTGGCGAAGCAGGTCTTTCTGCTCGTCGTTGAGATTGACGGGCGTTTCCACCACTACCCTGCACAGCAGGTCGCCGGGGGTGCCGCCACGAACGGGCTTCACGCCTTTGCCGCGCAGGCGGAAGAGCTTGCCGGTTTGGGTTTCCGGTGGGATCTTCAGCTTCACGCGTCCATCCAGCGTCGGCACTTCCAGCTCGCCTCCCAGCGCGGCGTCCACGAAATTGATCGGCACGTCGCACTGCAGATGTTTGCCGTCGCGGCGGAAGATATGGTGAGGCTTGATGGACACCTGTACGTACAGGTCGCCCGCTGGGCCGCCATTCACGCCGCTTTCGCCTTCGCCATTGAGGCGAATGCGATCACCGGTATCGACACCCGGCGGAATTTTCACCGAGAGAGTGCGGGTTTCGCGTACACGCCCTTCGCCATTACATTTGTGGCACGGCACTTTGATGTGCTGGCCGCTACCATGGCACGTGGGGCAGGTCTGCTGAACCGCAAAGAAGCCCTGCTGCATGCGTACCTGGCCATGGCCGTGGCACGTGGGGCAGGTTTCCTTGGAGGAGCCTGGCTCGGCACCGCCACCGTCACAGCGGTCACATTCGATATGGCGCGGAACGCGAATATCCACCGTGGTACCGGCCACGGCGCTTTCGAGGTCCAGCTCCAGGTTGTAGCGCAGGTCGGACCCTCGCGCGGGCGCATTGGGCCCCCGCCGACGACCACCGCCACCCCCGAAGATGTCGCCGAATACATCGCCAAAAATGTCGCCAAAATCACCGGCTCCGCCGCCGAAGCCGCCGCCACCAAAGCCACCGCCCTGGCCATCCACACCGGCATGACCAAACTGGTCATAGGCGGCGCGCTTTTCGCCGTCGCTCAAGACTTCGTAGGCTTCTGACACCTCGCGGAATTTTTCCGCTGCGGTGTTATCGTCCGGGTTTCGATCAGGGTGGAATTTTTGCGCCAGACGGCGATAGGCCTTTTTGATCTCTTTCTGATCGGCCCCTTTTTCGACACCCAGGACTTCGTAATAATCGCGCTTGGACATGGGTCCTACGCCTCCTGGTTAGCTACGCACTATTGGCGTCTCGGCCGCGGAAACAGCAACGCGGGAGTTGCCTCCCGCGTCACCGCTTTCCTTGGCAGAAAGAGGTGGGTTACTGCTTCTTCTGCTCGTCGTTGACTTCTTCGTACTCGGCGTCAACCACGTCGTCGTCCTGCTTGGCGTTGGTGCTTTCCGCGCCTTCTGCGCCTGCCTGCTGGGCAGCGTCTGCCTGCTCGGCGTACATCTTCTGCGCCAGTTGACCAGAGGCTTCGGTCAGCGCATCCAGTTTCTTCTGGATGTTGTCCTGGTCATCGGTCTTGACCGCTTCTTCCAGTTCGGCGATGGCCGTCTCGATGGCTTGTTTCTCGTCATCGGTGGCCTTGTCACCTGCTTCCTGCACGGTCTTGCGGGTGGCGTGAATCATGCCGTCCGCCTGGTTGCGCAGTTGCACCAGCGCTTCGAACTTCTTGTCTTCGTCGGCGTGGGCTTCGGCGTCGCGAACCATCTGCTCGATCTCTTCGTCCGTCAGGCCGCTGGACGCCTTGATCACGATGGACTGCTCTTTGCCCGTCGCCTTGTCCTTGGCCGACACGTTCAGGATACCGTTGGCATCCAGATCGAAAGCCACTTCGATTTGCGGTACGCCACGCGGTGCCGGCGGAATGTCGGAGAGGTCGAAACGACCCAGCGACTTGTTCTGCGACACTTGCTTGCGCTCGCCCTGCACGACGTGAATGGTCACCGCCGTCTGGTTGTCATCCGCCGTCGAGAAGGTTTGAGTCTTCTTGGTGGGGATGGTGGTGTTCTTGTCGATCAGCGGCGTCATGACGCCACCCATGGTTTCGATACCCAGGGTCAACGGCGTGACGTCCAGCAGCAGAACGTCTTTCACGTCGCCGCCCAGTACGCCACCCTGAATCGCGGCACCTACGGCGACGGCTTCATCGGGGTTGACGTCTTTACGGGCTTCTTTACCGAAGAAGTCTGCCGCTTTCTTCTGAACCATCGGCATGCGGGTCTGGCCGCCGACCAGGATCACTTCGTCGATTTCAGACGCGGACAGGCCAGCATCTTTCAGAGCCGTTTTGCATGGCTCGAGAGAGCGCTGCACCAAGTCTTCTACCAGCGACTCCAGCTTGGCACGAGTCACCTTGACGTTCAGGTGTTTCGGGCCTGTGTTGTCTGCCGTGATATACGGCAGGTTGACGTCGGTCTGCTGAGCGCTGGAAAGCTCGATCTTGGCTTTCTCGGCGGCTTCCTTCAGACGCTGCATGGCCAGGTTGTCGCCCGACAGGTTGATGCCGCTGTCGGTTTTGAACTGGTCGACCAGATAGTTGATCAGCGCCAGGTCGAAATCTTCACCGCCCAGGAAGGTGTCACCGTTGGTGGCCAGTACTTCGAACTGGGTTTCACCATCGACATCGGCGACTTCGATGATGGAGATATCGAAGGTACCGCCGCCCAGGTCGTAGACCGCGATGGTCTTGTCACCACGAGACTTGTCCATGCCGTAGGCAAGCGCTGCGGCAGTCGGCTCGTTGATGATGCGCTTGACGTCCAGACCGGCAATACGGCCCGCATCTTTGGTGGCCTGACGCTGGCTGTCGTTGAAGTAGGCCGGAACGGTGATGACCGCTTCGGTCACCGGCTCGCCAAGGTAGTCTTCGGCGGTCTTCTTCATCTTCTTCAGCACTTCGGCGCTGACCTGCGGGGGAGCCATCTTCTTGCCTTTGACTTCTACCCACGCGTCACCGTTGTCGGCTTCGGCAATCTTGTACGGCACCATCTTGATGTCTTTTTGCACGACGTCGTCCTTGAAACGACGACCGATCAGACGCTTGATGGCGTAAAGGGTGTTTTCCGGGTTGGTCACGGCTTGGCGCTTGGCCGCCTGACCGACCAGCGTTTCGCCGTCATCGGTGTAGGCAATGATGGAAGGCGTGGTACGACCGCCTTCGGCGTTTTCAATGACTTTAGCGCTGTCACCATCGAGCACGGCTACACAAGAGTTAGTGGTGCCCAGGTCGATACCAATAATGCGTCCCATAGCAAAAACCTCGAATTCGATTGAAACAAAAAACTAGTGGTTTACGCCGTCAAAACTGTTTAAGGCGTTTGCGATCATTCTCGCGGGTTGCCCTTTATTTGGGGGCCGGCTGGCGCATTTCAAGGGCTTTTTTCTGCAATGCGTCATCGGATTAACCGGCTTTCTGGCTGACCACCACCATCGCGGGACGCACCAGACGGCCATTCAGGGAGTAGCCCTTCTGCATGACGTCCATTACCGTGTTGGGCTCCAGCTCGGGATTGGGCACCATGGCCATGGCTTCATGCATCTGCGGGTCGAAGGGTTCGCCCTGGGGCTCGATACTTTCGACGCCAAACTTGGCCAGCACGCCCAGCTGCATCTTCAGAGTCATGGAGACGCCTTCACGATGCACGTCGGAAGCGTCTTCCTGCATGCTTTCCAGGGCTTTCTCCAGGCTGTCCACGACGGGCAGCAGTTCCTTGACGAACTTCTCCAGCGCAAACTTGCGCGCCTTTTCGGCCTCTTGCTCGGCGCGACGGCGCACGTTCTGTGCTTCAGCGGCGGCACGCAGGGCCTGGTCCTTGGCCTGGGCCAGGCTCTGCTCCAGCTCTTCTACCTGGGCGGCCAGCACGTCGGCTTCAGGGTTGCCTACGCTGCCATCGAGCACTGCTTCGTCTTCGATCAGCCCTTCCAGCTCGCCTTCTACCAGGCACTCTTCTGCCGTTGGCTCCGTGACTTCGGCTTCCTGCTCCTGACGCGCCAGCTCTTCATCCAACGGGGTTTGCGGTTCTTTAGCCATGCCTTGCTCCTGAAATACGTAGCGGTGCCGTTGGCGGCCACCTGAGTTGATTCGCGGGATTTAGACCACGGATGAAAGCTATATGGGGGCCATCAAAGCCATCTCAAGAGGGGCATTGAAGTGAGTTATCGACTACTGTATAAAACAACAATTATTGGATAAGCATCCAGCACTCGGAATGCACCGCCTCAGGAGGCCTCATGCTGACACAGCTAGCGATCCAGGATTACGCGATTGTTGACCGCCTTGAACTCGACCTCAGCCGTGGCATGACCGCCATCACGGGGGAAACCGGGGCGGGTAAATCCATCTTGCTGGGCGCGCTGGGGCTCTGCCTGGGCGAGCGTGCCGACGCAGGCAGCGTGCGCCACGGCTGCGAGCGCACCGACCTTTCCGCCCGCTTCGACATTCAACACCTGCCCGCCGCCATCGAGTGGCTGCAGGCCCGGGAACTGCCTACCGACGAGTGCCTGTTACGCCGCGTCGTTACCGCCAGCGGGCGCTCCAAAGCATGGATCAACGGCCACCCGGCCACCATTGCCGACCTGAAATCCCTGGGCGAGCAGCTGATTCAAATCCATGGCCAGCACGCCCACCAGGCGCTCATGCGTGAAGAAACCCACTTGGCGCTGCTGGATGACTACGCCGGGCTTCGTGAGCGCAGCCAGCAGCTGGCCGAGACTTACCGTGAATGGCGCAATGCCCGTCGTCGGTTGAAAAAGCTCAGTGAAGAGGGCAGCGAGGTAGAGGCCAAGCGCCAGCTGTTGCGCTATCAGGTGGAAGAGCTCGACCAGCTGGGCCTCGCCGAAGGCGAACTGCAAACCCTGGAAGAAGAGCAGCACACGCTGGCCCACGCGGAAGAGACCCTGCGAGAAACCCAGTTTGCCGCCGACTGCTGTGAAAGCGATGAGGGCGGTGCGCTGTCGTTGCTGAACCAGGCCTACGCACACTTGAGCGCCCTGCCCGGCAGCGACAAGGGTACGCTGGCCAACACCCTGGCCATGCTCAGCGATGCACGCATTCAGGTAGAAGAAGCCGCCAGCGAGCTGCAGCGTCTGGCCAGCACCACCGAACTGGACCCCGAGCGCCTGGCCTGGGTCGAGGAGCGCATGGGCGACGTGCACCGCATTGCGCGCAAGCACCATGTCGCCCCGGAGGAAATCTGCGCTCTGCATGCCCAGCTACGCCAGGAAGTGGCGCAACTGGAAGCCAGCGATGATGACCTGGAGGCCCTGAGCAGCCAGGTGGCCGACTACCGCGAGCGCTACCGCAGCGATGCCAAGCTGCTCAGTGACGCTCGCCAAAAGGCGGCGGTGCGGCTGGGCAAGGAAGTTCAGCAGCAGCTGGCCTTCCTGGCCATGGGCAAGGCGCGTTTCGATGTCGACGTTACCCCTCGCGACACGCCCACCCCAGAAGGGCTGGATCACGTACAGTTCCTGATCAGTGCCAACCCTGGCCAGCCTGCGCGCCCGCTGGCGAAAGTGGCATCCGGCGGTGAACTGTCGCGTATCAGTTTGGCCATTCAGGTCGTGGCGGCCTCGCACTCCACCATTCCCAGCCTGGTCTTCGATGAAGTGGACGTGGGTATTTCCGGTGCGACGGCCGAAATCGTCGGCCAGCTGCTGCGCAAGCTGGGCGAAAACGGCCAGGTGATGACCGTGACCCACCTGCCGCAGGTGGCCGCCCAGGCGCATCAGCATCTGCATATCGAAAAACGCGCCAAACGCGATACCACCTTGACCCACATGGCACTGCTGGACGAGCGAGGCCGCATCAGCGAGCTGGCCCGCATGCTGGGCGGGGTTACGCTTTCCGACCAGACCCTGGCCCATGCCCGCGAGATGCTGCACGCCAGCCAGCGCCCTCCTCACTAAGCTCAACCAAACTCAACCAAACCCACGCCAAGCCTTTGCCCTTCGCCGGGCGAAGGCAGCGCTCGGCCATCACGCGACCTACAAAAACGCCCCTGAGGCGCCAGATGAACTGCTCTGGCACCCCAAGGGCGTTTTCATGTGGCAGCGGACTACTTGCGGTTCGTGGGGCCACTGTCCTGGCGCGTGACGTCCGACCCACGGGGGCGTACGTACAGCACCAGAGCGTGGTCCACTAGCTCGTAGCCGTGCTCTTCGGCGATCTCTTGCTGGCGACGCTCGATGATGTCATCGACGAACTCGATGATTTCACCGCTTTCCAGACACACCATGTGGTCATGGTGGTCTTCTTGGGTCATCTCGAAGACCGCATGGCCACCGTCGAAATTGTGACGAATCACAAGGCCTGCCGACTCGAACTGAGTCAGCACGCGGTAGACGGTCGCCAGACCAACATCCTCGCCCGCATCAATCAGTGTTTTATACACTTCTTCTGCGCTAAGGTGGTGTTGGCCCGAAGCATTTTCGAGAATCTGCAGGATCTTGACGCGCGGCAGGGTCACTTTCAGCCCGGCTTTGCGTAGTTCATGGTTCTGATCGGCCATGGTTGCTCTTCGCAGTAACAGGTTAGGTCGGGTATCATCGACCGAAACCACGATAGTGAAGAACAGGCTCAAATGCAAAAATTGACTCGTATCATTACTCTTTCCGTTGCCCTGACCGTCGTTAGCGGCTGCAGTTACGTCGGCGTGTACAAGCGCGACATCCCCCAGGGCAACCTGGTCACCCAGGAGATGGTCAGCCAGCTCCAGCCGGGCATGACCCAGGAACAGGTCACCTATGTGATGGGCAGGCCGCTGCTGGAAGCCCCCTTCGATGCCCGCCAGTGGGACTACGTATACCGCCTCGATAAAGCGTACGGGGGCGTGGAACAGCGTCGCGTCACGCTCACCTTCGATAACGCTGGCCGACTGGTGAACGTCGAGCAGCAAGGCGACCTGTCTAGCGACCTGCCGGTCAGCTCTGACCGCGGCATGGGGCCTGCCGTCGAAGGCACTGACCCAATGGACAGCATGCAGCCAACCCAGCAGGCCCCCACGCCTGAGACCGCCCCCGACCCCCAGCCAGTACCGATTGCCCAGTAACGGCTACTGGCCGCTGGCCTGACGTTTGGCCCGCTCCAGGCGGGCCGCTTTGGGGTCGATCTGCAGCGGCCGGTAGACTTCTACACGGTCGCCTTCGCGCAGCGGCTCCTTATCGGGGTGGCGCAACGCCTTGCCGAAGATGCCCAGCGGCGCCTGCTCGAAGGTCTCGGCGGGCAGCTCCTGAAACAGGCTGGGCAGGTCGGCCAGGGCAACGGCTGCTCTGGCAGTGGTGCCGCTGGGTACCTTCAGCGCGACGATACGCTGCTTGTGAGGCAGCGCGAAGGCTACCTCGACAGCAATGTCATCAACGGCCATACAGTTCGTTGGCGCGCTTGGTGAAGGCATCGACCAGTTGCCCGGCAATCTGCTGGAACAGTTTGCCAAATGCCATGCTCAGCAACCGATTGGCGAATACGAACTCCATTTCCAGGCTGACCTTGCAAGCATCATCCCCCATGGGGATGAACAGCCAGCGGCCTTTGAGCTGCTTGAAGGGCCCTTTGACCAGCGAAAGCTCGATCCGCTCTGGTGCGTGCAGGTCGTTGCGCGTAGTGATGGTTTGCTCGACCCCCGCACGACCCAGAGTCATTTCTCCGACCAGGTGCTGATCGTCCTTTTCCAGCAGACGCGCGCGGCGGCATCCCGGCAGGAACTCGGGATAGCGTTCGAAGTCATTGACCAGATCGAACATTTGCTGGGGGGTATGGCGCACCAAAGCGGTACGATTGACGGTTGGCATTGACCTCTCCGCTGACTTCACAGTGCCCAAAGCGTATCATGGGAAACATAGTTACAGACCTTGAATGGTATCACGCCTCCCCGCATAACGAAGGGGGTGCGAACGACAGATCAACGATGAGGTTCCATGGCCACTAAGAAAGGTAACAGCAAGGGCCCCGGCAGCAGCGTGATAGCCCAGAACAAGAAGGCGCGGTTTGAGTACCATATCGACGAAACCTTCGAAGCGGGCCTGGCACTGGCAGGCTGGGAAGTCAAAAGCATGCGCGCCGGAAAAGCGCAGCTCACCGACACCTATATTTTGATTCGCAACGGCGAAGCATACCTGCTGGGCAGCCATATCACGCCACTGAACACGGCCAGCACCCATGAAATAGCCGACCCCACCCGCACCCGGAAACTGCTGTTGCACCGCAAGGAGATCGCCAAGATCTTTTCGGTCACGCAGGACAAGGGCCACACCTGTGTACCGCTCAAGCTGTACTGGAAGCGCAACAAGGTGAAGTGCGAGCTGGCGCTGGTGACGGGCAAGAAGATCCATGACAAGCGCGCCACCGAGAAGGACCGCGACTGGAATCGCCAGAAAGGCCGAATTATGCGGGAACATAACAAGGCATAACTGGTCAATTGGGCACGAGCACGTTAGAATGCGGCTCTGAACAAGGGGGCGACATGGTTTCGACGCCGGTGACAAACCCTGCGGTGCATGCCGAGAGCGTGATGTATCTCGTAAATACCACATCACGAAAAATAGTCGCAAACGACGAAAACTACGCTCAAGGCGCGCTGGCAGCTTAAACCCTGCTAGCTTCTTGTCTGGCCCCAAAGTGATGTGCCTATTCATCGCAGCGGGGATATGAGCTAAAGCTGATAGGACCGCGGTTGGTGGTGTCTTCTCGCCAACCGTCAAACTTTAGAAGGCTCGCGTAGCTGAATCCTGATCGTCGGAGTCAGACACGTTAAAGCAAATGACGAAATCTAAGCATGTAGAGCCAATGGGCGCGTGCTGGCGGACGCGGGTTCAATTCCCGCCGCCTCCACCAGACACCCCTTCGAATCAAGCACCCTCGGGTGCTTTTTTCGTTTCTGGGCGCGGTGAAAGCGCCCAGAAACCATGGCGTTACGACACCAGCAGCCACTCGATCAGCCGGTGGTAGACCGGGATGCCCAGCATCACGTTGAGCGGGAACGTGATGCCCAGCGAGGCCAGCATGGCAAGGCCGATGTTGGCTTCAGGGATGGCGGCCCGCATGGCGGCCGGGGCCGCGATGTACGAGGCGCTGGCGGCCAGGGCCGCGAGAATCACCACCGAACCAATCGGCAGGCCAACCAGCGCTCCCACGGCAATCCCCATCAGCGACAACACCATGGGCGTGACCAGCGCAAAGGTCACCAATCGCCAGTGATGCCAGGGCATGGGACGCAGCGTTTGGGCGGCAGTCAGGCCCATCTCGAGCAGGAACAGGGCCAACACGCCCTTGAAGGCACCGGTAAACAGATTGGTGACCTCTTCGCCCTGGAAGGGGCCGTAAAGCGCACCGATGACGACACCGCCCGCCAGCAGGATGACCCCACGGTTCGTGAGCGTTTCATGCCACAGTTTGCTGGTACTTTCCTTGACGGCTGCACCATGGTAGCGCCGGTACAGGGCAATGGCGATCATGATGGCGGGTAGCTCCATGGCCACCAGATAGAGGGTGACCTCGCTGCCCACGGCCAACTGGCGCGCCTCCACGTACGCCAGCGCCACGGCGAAGGTACCTGCGCTCACCGAACCGTAGTGGGCGGCAATGCTGGCACTGTCCGCCGGAGATAGGCGTACCAACCGCCTGAGTACGGGCATCAACATCAAGGGAATGACCGCAGACAGCAGCGCTACGCCCATCAGTTCGGGCACCAGCCCCCAGTGCAGGTTGCCATGCAGCGCCATGCCCCCCTTGAGGCCAATGGTCAGCATCAGCAACAGGCTCAGCGTATCGTAGGTGGCCTTGGGAACCTGAAGGTCGGACTTGACCGCGCCAGCCAACAGTCCAAGTAGAAAAAACATGACCACTATATCGGGCATCGCCGCTGCTCCATCGGATGAAAGTGGCCGCATTTTGCGATGTACACGGCAAGACAACTAATCATATATTGAATGCTCGGCATAGATGATTTTCTATACCCTGAATTTGACCTTCGATTTGACCTTCGTATAAAGGCTGTCTTCGTGAATATCCGCCATTTAACCTT
This sequence comes from Vreelandella hamiltonii, assembly GCF_014651795.1. Classification (NCBI taxonomy): domain Bacteria; kingdom Pseudomonadati; phylum Pseudomonadota; class Gammaproteobacteria; order Oceanospirillales; family Halomonadaceae; genus Vreelandella; species Vreelandella hamiltonii. Next base: position 10,190 of record NZ_BMXO01000006.1, read on the forward strand.
TCGTCTGTTGCAAGTGTACGTCGCCGTGGTGCGCCATGGCTCGATCAGCGAGGCCGCCCGGCAGCTGCACCTGACACAACCCACCGTGTCGCAGCAGTTGAAGCGGCTGAGCGAGGCCATTGGCAGCCCGCTGCTGGAACACCACGCTCAAGGGCTGACCATGACCGCCACGGGCCAGGCGCTGTATCAGGCCAGCCGTGACGTATTGGGGCGCTTCGATGATTTCGCGGACCAGCTCAGCGATTTGCAATATGGCAGCAAGGGGCGCTTCAGCATTGCCTTGGTGAACACGGCGCAATACGTGCTGCCGCGCCTGCTGGGCCCGTTCAGCCACGCGTTCCCCGAGGTGGACGTCACCGTCAATATCGGCAATCGGCGGCAGGTCCTGGCTCGCTTCGAGCGGCGCGAAGACGACTTGTATATCTTCAGCCACCCCCCTGCCCTGGCCCACGCCGTGGCGGCCCGCTTCATGCGCAACCCGCTGGTGGCCATTGCTGCCGCCCATCATCCGCTGGCCAGCCAGCCAAACGTGACCATGGAGCAACTGCTCGGCGAGCGCCTGCTGCTCCGCGAGCCCGGCTCGGCATCGCGCATGCTGCTGGAAAGCTGGCTACAGGAGCATGGCCTGACCATGCGCAAGACCCTGCAAATGGCCAGTAACGAAGCCATTCGCGTGGGCGTGGCCGCCGACATGGGGGTAGCGGTATTGTCGGAGCACGTGCTGCCCAACGAGCACTCCGAACTGGCCGTACTTTCCATCACTGGCTTGCCCATCGAAAGCCATTGGCAGTTCATCGTGCGCAACGACCAGCGCTTGCCCCCCACTGCTCAGCGCTTTCTACACTACGTGCATGAGCATTTAAGCCAATGGATCGAGCCACGCTTCGTCTGCAATGAACTAGAACTTTTACTGGAGGCTTACCCCACCTTTCCAGTAAAGGATTGAGGCGCTCGGCCAGGACTTTGCAGCGCGCCTCAATCCCGCTATGTTGACAACATGAGGCCCGATACCAGGTCAGGCCATTGAACAAGGAAGCGACACCATGCTGTATGGGCTGAGCCTGCTGGCAGGGATTGGATTACTGTTTCTGGGCGGTGAAGCGCTCATCCGTGGAGCCGTTGCCAGCGCACAGCGCATGGGCGTCTCTCCGTTATTGACCGGACTGGTAGTGGTGGGGTTTGGTACCTCCGCGCCCGAGCTGGTGGTATCGGTGGACGCAGCGCTTCGTCAACAGCCGGATATTGCCGTGGGCAATATCGTGGGCAGCAACATCGGCAACATCTTGCTGATTCTGGGCTTGTGCGCCGCCATCTGCCCCATGACCGTACAACCATTGGCACTGCGCCGGGATGGCGTCGTCGTCGTGGCGGCCAGCGTGCTGTTCATCGTGCTCTCATGGGGGGGAGCCTTGGGGGTATGGCAGGCCTTGCTGCTGCTGGCCTCATTGGCCGCTTACCTGGTGTGGGCCTATCGTACCGAGCGCAATGTGCCGCAACCTGCCGGTGAAATGCACAGCGCTGAAGCCGAAGAAGTGTCGGCGGTCCCCACGTCTACCGGCATGATCATCACGGCGCTGGTCGTCGGGCTAGGCATGCTGATTGGCGGCTCGCAGCTGCTGCTATACGGCGCCATCGGGCTGGCGCAGGCCGTGGGCATTTCGCAAGCGGTGATTGGCTTGACCATTGTCGCGGTGGGCACCTCACTACCGGAAATGGCGGTATCGGTCATTGCAGCCCTGCGCCGTCATGCCGACGTTGCCGTTGGCAACATCCTGGGCAGCAATATCTTTAACGTGCTGGGCATACTGGGCATTTCCGCCCTGCTGCAACCCCTGCCCATCGCCGCGCGCGTCGGTCAGTTCGACCAGTGGGTCATGCTGGGTTCGGCAAGCCTGCTGCTGCTGTTCCTGTATACCGGCATGCGCCTTTCACGCGGAGAAGGGGCGGCGCTGCTGGCGGGATATGGCGCTTATATTGCCCTGAGCTTCACGGTCTTCTAACGCAACGCTTCCGGTAGTTCGACGTCGGCTTCGTCATAGTAGCGCAGCGCACCGGGGTGCAGGTCCACCGGCAGGTGGGCCAGCAGTTCAGCGGTCACACTGCCCCACCAGGGTGATGTCTCCGTCAACGCGGCCTGCTGCTCCCAGAATGTCTTGGTCAACCGGTAGGCCACGTCTTCGTCCATGTGCACCGTGGCAAGCGCGAAGACTGGCGACGACGTGGTCACTACTCGCTTGTCGATGCCTGGGTAAGTACCGCCGGGAATGATCTGGCGTACGGCCCCTGTGCGCTCGACCTGCTCATCGGTCAAGCTGATCAGCGTGATGGGCACCAGCGACGCTGTCTCCATCACGTTGGGAGTCGGAAACGAGCTGGCCGTGACGTAGGCATCGATACGTCCATCCCGCAGGGCCTCGGACGCATTGGTGATCGAAGCATCGGCCAGGCGCACCTTGCCCGCCAGACCAAACAGTTCGAAGTAGCGCGCTGCTTCGCCCGAGCTGAAGGTGCCGCGCCCCAACAGTACGTGTTTGCCCTCCAGGGCTTCGATGGGTGCCGTGCCTCGGTCACCGGCCATCACGAAGTGCATGGTCAACGGGGGCACCGGAAACAGGCCCCGGATGGCCGCAAAGTGTTCCGGGTCGCGGCCTGCAAAGGGGCCTTGCCCTTCCAGCGCCTCTGCTATCAGGGCAGGCGGTGCGGTAAACACATACAGCCCTTGGCGGTGCATGACCTCCATGATGTTTTGCACCGACCCCTGGCTCTCTTCGGAGCTCAGTAGCAGCGCACCAGCGCTGCCTGCTTGTATGGCCTGCGCCAGCTCTCCGCCCATCTGATGGTAAGCGGTACCCGCTAGGGCAGATTTGTAGGTGACTCGAACAGGGGGCTCGGCCAGCGCAGTGGAAGATAACAGCGCGACAGCCGCGAACGCCAGGCCAGCCAGACGAGAAAGAGGGCAAAGATGAGCGCGCATGAAAGTTCCTTGGCAGGTCTGGGGTGCCTTGTCAGGCCTCGTTTTTATAGGCGCATTGTAGACGTGACTGGCCACCCCCTGCGAGCGCCCTTCAACTTGACATCAACGGTAGGAATGCTCAGGATAAATTTTTATTCTCAATTGAACGTTCAAAAAAAATCCCAGGTAATGGTTTGGATGATTTTCACGGTGCCTGACACGGATAGTGTCATGAAACCCGTGTAACCTATGTGCCATTGCCACCTTCATGAGATGGCTGCACAACAGCCCTGACACTCTATGCCCCAACTCACCTTGCAAGGCACCGCCTACGACATCGATGCCATTTTGTTCGACAAGGATGGCACGCTGCTCAATTTCGGCGACCTCTGGATTGGCTGGTTCGACCAACTGATCACGACCCTTAACCAAGGCCTTCCCGAGGCACAAGCACTATCGCACCGAGCACTCTACCCCAAGGTAGGCATCGATCCTGAGCAGCGCCTGTGGGACCCCACCGGCCCGTTGACCATTGGCTCATTGGACGAGATTGCCACCATCGTCTCGCTTAGCCTGTTCGAGTCGGGGATCGCCTGGAACGACGCTACCCAGCTTTCCCACGATGCCATCGCCCGCCTGGCCGACACGCTGGACTGGCCCAGCTGCGTGACCCCCGTGAAGGGCCTGGTGAATTTCGTGCAGCAGGCACGACAGGCAGGCATTTCTCTGGCCGTGGTCACCTCCGATGACGCCCACAACGCGCATTTGCATTTAAAGCTGCTCTCGCTGGCCGATGCGTTCTCTGTCGTGTTGGGGCATGATCAAGTGGCGCGCGGCAAGCCCTACCCGGAGATGGCGCTACTCGCCTGCGAACAGCTGGGCACGGCACCGCAACGCACGCTGATCATCGGCGACTCCAATGGCGACATGGCCATGGGTCAGGCCGCCGGTCTGCTGGCCGGTATCGGTATCTGCGCCGCTCCTCATCTGGACGGCTCCCATCTCACCCACGCGGATCACGTGATTCGTGACTATGACGAGTTGACTATCGCACGGCCTCATCATTAATCCATCAAGGGAACACACCATGCATCCAACACTCGAGTCTCTCACCCAGCAAGCAAAACGCGGCCAGCTGTCGCGCCGCGACTTCATGCGTCGCGCCATGGCTCTGGGCATTGCCGCGCCCTTTGCTGGCTCGCTGCTCTCCAGCCAGGTATTGGCCAGCACGGGCACTCCTCAACGCGGCGGTATTCTGCGCGCCGGCATGCAAGGAGGGGAGTCGACCGACAGCCTTGACCCAGCCAGCTGGACCAGCCAGGTACAGCACTCCTTCGGGCAGTCCTGGGGGGAAGCCTTGACCAATGTTTCACCAGAAGGCGAGCTGGTACCCCGCCTTGCGGAAAGCATTGACTCTTCTTCGGATGCCAAAACCTGGGTCTTCAAGCTGCGCCGCGGCGTGCTGTTCCACGATGGCCAGGAGATGACCGCCGACGACGTCGTGGCCACGCTGGAACGCCATTCGGACGAGAGTTCGCAGTCCGGTGCGCTGGGCATCATGCGCGGCATCGAGTCGATTCGCGCCACGGACACCTACGAAGTCACCATCGTCACGCTGGAGCCCAATGCCGACCTGCCGTTTTTGCTTTCCGATTACCACCTGATGATTCAGCCGGGCGGTGGCAAGCAGGACCCGGCCGCAGGCATCGGCACCGGCCCCTACAAAGTGGTGGAGTTCCAGCCCGGCGTACGGCAGATCGCCGAGCGTTTCGATGGTTACTGGAACCCGGACGAGTACGGCTTCGCCGACCAGATCGAGATCACCATCATCAACGACCCGACGGCGCGCATCTCGGCGCTGCAGAGCGGTCAGGTGCACATGATCAACCGGGTCGAGCCGCGGGTGGTGGACATGGTGCAGCGCCTGCCCAACATCGTGATCAACAACACTTCCGGGCGTGCTCAGTATGTCTTCCCCATGCACTGCGATACGGCACCGTTCGATAACAACGACCTGCGACTGGCCCTGAAGTACGCCATCAACCGCGAAGACATGGTCGAGCGTATCCTGCGCGGGTATGGCAGCGTGGGTAACGATTTCCCCATCAACGCCGCTTACCCGCTGTTTCCCGACAGCATTCCCCAACGGGAATTCGACCCCGAGCGGGCCAGCTATCACTACAAGAAATCCGGCCACGACAGCCCCATCGTGCTGCGCACCTCCGACGTGGCCTTTCCCGGTGCCGTGGATGCCGCACAGCTGTTTCAGCAGAGCTGCGCCCAGGCGGGCATCAACATGGAAGTCCGCCGCGAGCCCAGCGACGGCTACTGGTCGGAAGTGTGGAACAAGCAGCCCTTCTGCGCCTCCTACTGGAGCGGTCGCCCCACCCAGGACCAGATGTACTCCACGGCGTACATTTCCAGCGCCGACTGGAACGACACCCGCTTTTTCCGCGAGGATTTCGATGCCCTGGCCCGCGAAGCACGCGGCGAGCTGGATACAGACCGCCGCAGCGAGCTGTACCACGACATGGCCATGATCGTCCGCGATGAAGGTGGATTGATTCTGCCCATGTTCAATGATTACATCGAGGCCACCCTGGACAACGTGGGGGGCTGGTCAGCCAACCCGATGGGCGAGATGATGGCAGGCTTTGCACTCTCGAAGTGCTGGCTGACGTCATAATCCGGAAGGCTGCCATGAACTCTTTTGTCTTGAAACTGATTGCCCAGCGCCTGGCGCTGGGTCTCTTGCTTCTGCTGGCCGTGTCGGTGCTGATTTTCGCGGGCACCGAAATGCTGCCCGGCGACGTGGCCCAGTCGATCCTGGGTCAAAGCGCCACGCCCCAGGCCGTCGACAACCTGCGCCGGGAACTGGGCCTCGACCAGCCCGCCTGGTCACGCTACATCGATTGGCTGGGCGGCATTCTGCAAGGCGATCTGGGCACGGCCCTGTCCAACCGTCAGGATATCGCCCAGTCTCTTTGGGGCCGCGCAGGCAACACGCTGTTCCTGGCCTTCTGGACGGCGATCGTTGCAGTGCCGCTGGCCATCCTGCTGGGGCTGGTCGCCGTGCGCTACCAGAGCCGCTGGCCGGACCGGGTGATTTCCGGCTCCACGCTGACCGCCATTTCCCTGCCGGAATTCTTTATCGGCTACCTGCTGATCTACCTGTTCGCCGTCCAGCTCAACTGGTTTCCCAGCGTCTCCACGGTGCATGGCGGCATGAGCCTGGGGGAACGTCTGCACGCCATCGCACTGCCTGCGGCCACGTTAACGCTGGTGATTCTGGCCCACATGATGCGCATGACTCGGGCCGCCATTCTCAACGTCATGCAGTCGCCCTATATCGAAACCGCCGAACTCAAGGGGCTGGGCTCGTTTCGCATCATTGCCCGCCACGCGTTTCCCAACGCCATCGCGCCGGTGGTCAACGTGGTGATGCTGAACCTCGCCTTCCTGATCGTCGGCGTGGTGGTGGTCGAAGTGATTTTTGTCTACCCAGGCATGGGGCAGTACTTGATCGACCACGTCTCGAAGCGCGATGTCCCGGTGGTCCAGGCGGTGGGGCTGATCTTTGCGGCGGTGTACATCGGGCTCAATATGCTGGCCGACATCATTGCCATCTTGACCAACCCACGCCTGCGTCATCCCAAATGACCGGCTGCTTGCCAGGCCACAGTGACCAGACAGGAACGTAATACCATGCCGAAACCCTTAACGCTGCTGAAGCGAATGCCCGTGACCGCGCTGGTCGGGCTGCTGCTGACCTTCAGCTTCTTGATCATGGCAATCTTCGCCCCTTGGCTGGCGCCCTACAGCATGTCCGAGAGCGTCGGCGACATGTGGATGGGCCCGTCTGCCGAGTTTTTGCTGGGCACCGACAATCTGGGCCGCGACTTGCTCTCGCGGCTGATCTACGGTGCCCGTACGACCATTACCATTGCCGCCCTGGCCACGGCGCTGGCCTTTTCGATTGGCTCGGTGCTGGGCATTCTGGCGGCCGTCTATGGCGGCTGGATAGACCAGCTGATTTCCCGAGGGGTCGATATCGTGATGTCGATTCCCACGCTGATCTTCGCGCTGGTGATCCTGTCGGTCATGCCCAGCACCCTTCTCATGTTGATTCTGATCATGGGGGTGCTGGACTCCACGCGCGTGTTTCGTATCTCCCGCGCCGTGGCGGTCAATATCAACGTGATGGATTACGTGGAAGCCGCACGGCTACGCGGTGAAGGCAAACGCTGGATCGTCTTTCGCGAGATTCTCCCCAATGCGCTGACGCCCCTGGTGGCCGAGCTGGGCCTGCGGTTCATTTTTGCCGTGCTGTTCTTGTCGTCGCTGTCGTTTCTGGGCCTGGGGGTACAGCCTCCGGAAGCCGACTGGGGCAGCATGGTGCGCGAAAACCGACAGGGCATCGTGTTCGGCGTTCCCGCCGCCCTGATTCCCGCCGCCGCCATTGCCGTGCTGGCGATTTCGGTCAATCTGGTGGCCGACTGGATCCTGCGCCACACCACTGATCTGAAAGGAGGCCGCAGTGGCTGATACGCTGTTAACGATTCGCAACCTGACCATCGATGCCACGGCCTACCCTCCCGGCGAGCCGCCCCAGGAGATCAACATCGTCAAAGGGGTCGACCTGACGCTGGAGCGCGGCAAGGTGCTGGGGCTGATCGGCGAATCCGGGGCAGGCAAGTCCACCATCGGACTCTCGCCGGCTGGCTATGGCCGGGGCGGCATACGCCTGGGCGGCGAAGTCTGGGTCAACGGCCGCAACATTCTCGACGGCTCGCCCAAGGCGCTGCGCCAGCTGCGCGGCAAAGAGGTGTGCTACGTGGCCCAGTCGGCCGCCGCCGCGTTCAACCCTGCCCATACGCTGATGGAACAGGTCATCGAGACCACCCTGCTCCACGGCCTGGCCAGCCGTAAGGAAGCCGAAGCGCGCGCCGTGGAGCTGTTCCGCCAGCTGGGCCTTCCTGACCCGGAACACTTTGGCAGCCGCTACCCGCATCAGGTCTCCGGCGGCCAGCTGCAGCGGGCCATGACGGCCATGGCGCTGTGCCCCGAGCCCGACCTGATCATTTTCGATGAGCCGACCACTGCACTGGATGTGACGACCCAGATCGACGTTCTGGCCGCCATCAAGCATGCCATCAGCAAGACGGGAGTGGGCGCGCTGTATATCACCCACGACCTGGCCGTGGTGGCCCAAGTGGCGGACGACATCATGGTGCTGCGTCACGGCGCCATGGTGGAGTACGGCCCGACGCGACAGATCATCGAGGCCCCTCAAGAGCCCTACACCCAGGCGCTGGTCTCGGTGCGCTCTATCGATCATGCGGCCAAGACGCCGGAAGACACGCTGGTTCTGGCCATCGAGCAGGTCAGCGCCGCCTACAGCAACAGTGCAGGCAACGTGCTTCACGAAGTCAGCATGGCGGTCAGCCCTGGCCAGACGCTGGCCATCGTCGGGGAGTCCGGGTCGGGCAAATCGACCCTGGCCCGGGTGATCACCGGCCTGCTGCCGCCCAACCAGGGGCAGGTCAGCTTCCAGTCCCGGGCCCTGCCCAACACCCTGGGCGAGCGCGACAAGGAGACGCTGCGTGAACTGCAGATGATCTACCAGATGGCCGATGTGGCCATGAACCCACGCCACACGGTGGAAACCATCATTGGCCGCCCGCTGACGTTCTATTTCGGCCTGAAAGGCAAGGCGCGACGCCAACGGGTCATCGAGCTGCTCGATGAGATCGAACTGGGAGAAAGCTTCATCGACCGCTACCCCGCCGAGCTGTCCGGGGGGCAGAAACAGCGGGTCTGTATTGCCCGCGCCCTGGCGGCCAAGCCCAAGCTGATCATCTGCGACGAAGTGACCAGTGCGCTCGACCCGCTGGTGGCCGACGGCATTCTGAAGCTGCTGCTGCGTCTGCAGAAAAGAGAGAACGTGGCGTATCTGTTCATCACCCACGACCTGGCCACCGTAAAAGCCATCGCCGACAGTATCGCGGTGATGCACCAGGGCAAGGTCGTCCGCTATGGACAGCGTGATGACGTGCTCGCCCCGCCCTTCGACGACTACACCCAGACGCTGCTGGCGTCGGTGCCGCAAATGAAGCTGGGGTGGCTGGAAGAGGCCATGGCGACCCGCTAGCGAGCGTTTTCCCGCTCATTGGCGACTAAAGCAGTGGGCGGGACCCAACAGCCGTTACTCATGACACTGTTATGAGTACTTTACTATTAGCGAAACGGATAATTTCAAAAAAAAGACGTAATCGCTTACGTCATGTCGCTTTTCATTCGGTTTTATTCCGTATTGCAATGCAATATAGGTTGTTAAACTGGCGTGGCTTATTAACCCCTTTCTTCTCATCATTATAAGGATAAACACGCCATGTTGACGTTGCATCATGACCCTGGCCAGCCTCGATGGACTCGTGGCTGGCTTTTTTTGTTAGCGGCTTTACTACTGCTGGCAAGCCCGGCCGCCTTTGCGGTCACGGGCGAGATCGACTTGACCAGTTCTGCCATTGGCTTTTTTGCCGTGGCCATCTTCGTGCTGGCCTATGCGCTGGTCATGGCCGAAGAAAAGATCCACATGCGCAAGTCCAAGCCCGTGCTGGTGGCAGCGGGGGTGATATGGGGACTCATTGGCTGGGTGTACGTCCAGAACGGCATGTCGGAAACGTCGGAATATGCGTTTCGGGTGACGCTGCTGGAGTTCACCGAGCTAATGCTGTTCCTGCTGGTCGCCATGACCTATATCAACGCCATGGAAGAGCGCCGAGTCTTTGATGCACTGCGTTCATGGATGCTGCGTAAAGGCTTCAATTACCGCACGCTATTCTGGTTGACCGGGGGTTTGGCTTTTATGCTTTCCCCGATTGCCGACAACTTGACCACGGCACTTTTGATGTGTGCCGTTATTACTAAAGTGGCAGAAGGCGATAAACGCTTTATCAATCTCGCGTGTATCAATATCGTGGTGGCTGCCAATGCGGGCGGTGCTTTTAGTCCTTTTGGCGATATCACGACACTCATGGTCTGGCAGGCCGGTTTGATCCAGTTTCAGGAATTTTTCATCCTGTTCATTCCGTCGCTGGTCAACTTCCTGATCCCTGCCGTCATCATGAGCATGTTCATCAAGAACCAGAAACCCAACAGTGTCTATGAGGACGTGCAGCTCAAGCGCGGTGCACGCCGCATCATTGCGCTGTTCCTGCTGACCATCACCACCGCCGTCGCCTGCCATACGCTGCTGCACCTGCCCCCGGTACTGGGCATGATGACGGGCTTGGGCTATCTGCAGTTCTTTGGCTACTACCTGCGCCAAAGCCTGCCCCGTTCGCTGGAGCGCAAGCGCGAACGCTACAGCCGCCTGGGCGACAACAAAAAGCTTGAGCAACTGGGCGGCGTGGTGCCCTTCGACGTCTTCAACCGCGTGGCCCGCGCCGAGTGGGACACACTGCTGTTCTTCTACGGGGTGGTCATGTGCGTGGGCGGCTTGGGCTTCATGGGTTACCTGGGGCTACTCTCGGACGCGCTGTACACCAACTGGGACGCTACCTGGGCCAATATTGCGCTGGGTGTCGTGTCAGCCGTGGTGGATAACATTCCGGTGATGTTCGCGGTACTGACCATGCAGCCGGACATGTCCCACGGGCACTGGCTGTTGATCACACTGACCGCCGGGGTCGGGGGTAGCCTGCTGTCGATTGGCTCGGCGGCAGGCGTGGCCGTCATGGGCCAGGCACGCGGCTACTATACCTTCATGGGGCACCTGCGCTGGGCGCCGGTCATCTTGCTGGGCTACATTGCCAGCATCATCGTACACCTGTGGCTCAACGCAGGCAGCTTTTCGGTATACGGCTGAGCACTGACGGCCTGCCCACCGTTCTGGCAACGCCCACCCTTCATGGGGTAGGCGTTTTGCTGTGGTGGGCGTTTCACTGGGGTAAGCGTTTTGAGACGAAGGCTTGCGCGTGCTCGGCTAATAGGACTCGAACAGATACTCGATCGGTGTAGGACGACCAAACAGGTAGCCTTGATAACGGTAGCAGCCGTGCCCTTTCAGCCAGTCCAGCTGCTCCTTTTTCTCCACACCTTCAGCGACCACGGTCAGCCCGAGGCTGACCGCCAGAAGGATCGTGGTATCGACGATGGCGGCATCGGTCTTGTCGGTCAACAGCTCACGAATGAAAGACTGATCGATCTTCAGCTCATCCAGAGGCAAACGTTTCAAGTAGCTCAGGGAGGAGTAGCCGGTGCCGAAATCATCCAGCGCAAAGCGAATCCCCTGGGCCCTCAATTTGAGCATGGTGTTGCGCACTCGCGTGGGCTCTCGCATCAGCAGGCTTTCCGTTACTTCCAGCACCAGCCGCCCCGGCGGCGCCTGGGTTTCGGCCAGCAGGGCTTCCACGTTGCGCACGAACTCCGGCTGCTGGAACTGCACCGAGCTGACGTTCACAGAGACGGTCAGCGACGCGTAGGAAGGCTGATTCGACCACTTGGCCAATTGCTCGCATGCACATCGCAAGACCCAGTAGCCAATGGGCACGATCAAGCCATTTTCTTCGGCCAGCGGAATGAACGTGCCTGGCGACACCCAGCCGCGCTGGGGGTGGTACCAGCGCAACAGCGCTTCCACGCCGGTCGTCACTCCCTGATGATCCACCTGTACCTGATAATGCAGCGCCAGTTCCTGACGCTGCAACGCCTGGTGCAGATCACCTTCCAGGCTCGCCCGCTCCAATACGCTGGTCTGCATGTCCACATTGAAGAAACGCAGCGTATTGCCCCCGGATGATTTGGCCTGCTGCAGCGCCATGTCGGCCTGTTGCAACACCCCGTTCATGGGGTTGCCAGCGCCATCGAAAAGGGCGATCCCCACGCTGGCCGTGATCGGTAGCGCTCGGTCATTGCGCAACTGCGAAATGGTGTCCAGCAACTGCCGAGCCACGCGCTCGACGTAGGAAGCAGCCTCATGCTGCTGCTCGCCAAGCCGATTGATCAGAATCACGAACTCATCGCTGCTGAAGCGTGCCAAGATCGCATCCTGAGTCAACCGCTGCTGCAGGTTTTCCGCCACGTTGACGAGCAGCTGGTCGCCGCTGTCGTGGCCCTGTATGTCGTTGACCAGACGGAAATTGTCGAGGTCCACGATCAGCAGGGCGCTGTAGCCCCCAGAGGTACTGTGGGTGGCTTCGGCCAGTGATTCGAGCAGCAGGCGACGGTTGGGCAAACCGGTCAAGGCGTCATAAAACGCCAGATGGTGGGTACGCGACTGCATCTCCAGGTAATCGGTCAGCTCGGTGGAAATACCGCACAGGCTGGGCGCTTCTCCCGGAGACATGACCAGCGGCATTTTGACCGACAGGAAGGTACGCACACGCTCTTCCCCCTGGAGCACGTTATGCTCTTCGACCGTCGTTTTCTTGCCTGTCGCCAGCACCTGACGGTCTACCTCGGCCATTTCTGCTGCGCTGGCCGCATCGAAAAAGGCATCGTCCCCCTGGCCGACGATCTGATCGACCGGCCGAGCAAACAGGTCACAGATCTGATGGTTCACATAGCGGTATTTGAGGTCAGGGGTCTTGATGTAGATATAGGCATCCACGCTATCCAGAATACTGGTCAGCATATGCTCGTGAGTAGAGAGCTGCTGCCGGTTGAGGCTCTCCCGACGCCGCAGCAGGACATTGCCCGCCAGCGCTATCACCAATACCACGATCAACACGCCACCCAGCCACCATAGCCAACGTGGCGCCAAGGGTGCAGGCAGGCTGTGGGCGCGCCAAGCGCTCAGTGTCTCGTAGTACGTCGACGCAGCGTCGTTTTTCCACTCCACCAGGGTGGCGTCGATGCGCTCGAGAATGTGGCTGTCCAGGCTAGGCGAAGCGGCATAAAAGAGCCGTGAAGGCTGGAAAATGATCGGCGTTTCACGCAAACCATAGTCATTGGCGCGCCAGTCGCCAAACAGATGATTGGAGGCCACCAGATCGGCATCCCCCAGCGCCACTGCCTGAAAACCCGCCGCGAAACTATCCACCGGCAGCCACATCACGTCGATGTCGAAGCGCTGCGTCACGGTCAACAGATAGCTCTGCTGGATGGAGCCCTCCACCACCGCAACACGCTGTTGTTCGAGGTCCAGAATGGCCTCGACGCGGCTGTCGCTGGGCTGATAGAGCTGTGACCAACTGTGCATGACGGGCTCGGCATGAAAGGCGAAGCGCTGGGCACGCTCTTCGCTCCACGCCAAGTCCGGCAACAGGTCGATGGCATCCTGCTCCAGCAGCGTCAGGCACTGTTGAAAATCACACGGGACGCTTTCCAGCTGCCACTGCTCTTTCAAGGCCATTGCCGAGAGCAGCTCACCCAGCACACCACGCAATTGCCCCTGGTCGTCCGTAAACAGTTTAGGCGGGTTGTGATAAACCCCGACACGCAGCATTTCTGCGGCCACCGCTGGAGATGCCATACCGAACAGCACCACCATCAGAAAACCTTGGTAAACGGCCTGTCTAGCACGCCCATCGACGTTGCGCAGCATGGCAGCGGTCACTCACCGGGCATGGTCAGTGGCCCTGCGCGTTCCACGACCCGTTGCCAGGCCGGGTCCTGCTGAATACGTGCCACGAAGGCGGTAATCGCCGGAAAGGCATCCAGTGACTGGGTGGCGGCCACGGCCTGCATGGGAAAGCTCATTTGAACGTCCGCACCGCTCGGGAACTCACCGGCAAAATTGCCGTGGGCCTTCAAGTGCGACTCGATCATGCCAAGATGTTGTTTCAACTGTGGTTGCAGGAAGCGTTTTTGAACAGTGCCGCTAATACCCTGGGCAATGGGCCTGACGAACCAGGGCGATTGTTTAGGAATTTGACTAAATACCAATCCCATCACCAACAGCGGCATTAAAGAGCCTTCGGCATAATGCATCCAGTAACGATAATTAACCCACTCGTTACTGTTCTCCGCCGAGGGCTGGAAACGTTCTTTTCCGTATCGGTTGACCAGATAATCGATGATTGCCCCCGACTCGGCGACGGTCAGTTCGCCATCGGTAATCACGGGTGACTTGCCCAACGGGTGCACTTTTTTAAGGGCGTCAGGGGCTTGCTGTGTTTTCGGATCGCGCTGATAGACCTCGATGTCATACTCCAGCTCGAGAGCCTCCAACAGCCACAAAATTCGGTGAGAACGTGATTTTTCCAGGTGATGTACGCGGATCATGACTACTCCATAAGGCGATTTGGTACTCAGCGTTTAGGCTGATACCAGCATCCATTGACTGCACGCGTTAGCTTGATGATTCCAGCTTAGCACTATTGCAGCGTTGAACCCCATAGAGACATCCGCGCACTGAGAATATTTAGCACGTCTTTGCGAAAAACGTCTTCCAGAACATTTTAGACAAATCTTAAGCAACTGTTTTTAATTATAATAATCACTAAAAATAGTGACCATAAGAATCGTCACGAGTCATGTCCTGTACTGTTGCCACATACGGTGAATCATATCCATCGGTGACCATTTACCCTGCAGCCAAGGCGCCAGCAACCGCGTTGAAAGCGGAATAAATACAAACACCATCACAGGCGTCAGCACCAGCGTACTGAGCAACACGCGTGGAATCAGCGCCCACTCGGCCAGCAGGCCACCAAACAGCCAGTGAAACAGCAATGAGACAGGAAAAAATGCCAGCCAGACGGCGACGGCTTGTTTCCAACGCGGGGGCGCAGCGCCATTGGGGGCCACGTTGAACCAGCTATCCAGACCGGTAGCGCGGTGCTCGTGAGGTGCATCGTAGAGCCCTTTGCCGCGCTGCAGCCAGGCATAGCGCGAAGCGGAGTGCTCCCAGGAAGCGAGTCGCTCTGCGCTTTCGAAACGGAAAATGATCTGATATTCGTCATCGTCCTGGGGCGGTGCCAGCACCCCTGAGCCCAGATAGCCCGGAAAGTCGGCAGCCAGCTCACGGCCTTCGTTGAGCCAACGGATGAAGTTCTGATAGCGGCCATTGGCCACGCGACGCGCCACCATCAAGGTGACAGGTGAGGTAGACATGGGTGATCTCCTGATAAGTAGGCAACCACTGCCGGGTAGGCGGGTTGCAGGCATTCAGGTGGGTACGCCTGAAGCACACGGCTACATTATAGAGAGAAAACCCCACGGGCACAGCTAGGCATGCGGTGCCAGAGGCACAATATCGTGGAATTTACCCTGATCGGTAAAGAACAGTCGAAACACGCCATTCACGCCGTCACGTCCCACTACGCGGCGCAATGCAGTGGCCGGGAAGATCACCCAGCGGCCATCCACGCTGCGCGCGCGCACGTTGTCGTACTGCCCTTCGTAATGGGCTAGGCATTCGGCTGCCGTCAAATGGATCATCACGTCAATGGAAGGCATGGCGTTGCGTAATCGAGTAGTGTCGCTGATACTGCATCATACTGGATACGATCATCATATCGGTAACTGCTCATGGATCTTTCATCACTCGGCGCTTCCTACAGCGCAACGCTCTGGCCTTCGCCGACCCTGCCCAACGCACGGGTCACTGCCGAACCCCAAGCCCAGCGCACAGGCGATGCCGACGAGGAAGCTGCCAGCGATGAAACGGCCTCGGCAACGGCGGGCCCCACCCGCCCCGACGGCACCCCGCTGGAACCCGAAGAGATCCAGCAGCTGGAGCAGCTCAAACAGACCGATCGCGCGGTGCGCCAGCATGAAATGGCACACCAAACCGTTGGCGGGCCTTATACGGGAGGCGCCACCTACGAGTACGAAATCGGCCCTGATGGGCAGCGCTACGCGGTCGCGGGTGAAGTGTCCATCGACTATGGTCCGGTGCCTGGGGATCCCCAGGCCACCATCGAAAAAATGCAGACCGTGATTGCCGCAGCCCTTGCCCCCGCCGACCCCTCTCCCAAGGACCTGCAGGTGGCCGCCCAAGCGCGTCAGTACCTGCTGGAAGCCCGCCTGGAAGCTGCCCGAGAGCAAAGCGAGATGAATCAGGCCCGAGGGAGCGAGCCCAGTGACCCGACCGAGCCCATGTCCCCATCCTCCGAACAAGCCGCCTGAGCCACCCGCCTCACTGCAGGCGGCTCAAACCATGCCAGTCATCGCGTAGCGGCCACTGCTCAAGCCAGCCCGGCAGCGCTTCGGGCGGCATCGGCCGAGCGATACCATAGCCCTGGGCCAGCTCACAGCCCAATACCATCAGCGCCCTGGCATGTTCGAGGGTTTCGACCCCTTCGGCCAGCATCGGCCGCTGGAAGCGATTGGCCATGTAGATGACGCTTTCGACGATCGCCATGTCATCGTGATCCACCAGCATGTCACGCACGAAACTCTGATCGATCTTGATCAAGTTGACCGGCAGTTGACGCAGATGGGTCAGCGATGAGAATCCGGTGCCAAAATCATCGATCGCAAAGCTGACGCCCAGTGCTTGGCAGTGCGCCATGGTTTTCAGCGCGGCGGTCACATCATGCATGGCCGCGCTTTCCAGCACTTCGAGTTTCAGCAACGCAGGCGAGACGGCAGGATAGCGTGCCAATAGCGCTGCCAGACGCTGGCTGAACTGGCTGGTCAGCAGGTGTGCGGGGCTGATGTTGACGTTGATGGGCAGGACGATGTTGGCCACTTGCCAGCTCGCCAACTGGCGCAGTGCCTGCTCGATCACCCATTCACCCAAGTCGATTTCCAGCGGTGTAGCATCGATGGCGGGCAGGAACTGCCCCGGCGACAGCAGCCCGCGTTCGGGATGTTGCCAGCGGATCAATGCCTCCACGCCGACGACCTGACCACTGCGCATGTCCACCTGGGGCTGATAGTGCAGTCGCAGCTCATCGTGGGTCAGGGCATCCATAAAACGCTGGCGCTGCTCATGGCGGACTTGCAGCAAACGGTCGTGATGAGGGTCGAAAAAGTGATAGGTATCGCGCCCGCGCTGCTTGGCGCGATACATGGCCTGGTTGGCGTGGCGCAACAGCACATCCCCCTGCACATGATCATGGGGGTAACGGGTGATGCCCAGGCTCGCGGTCAAGTAAACGGTTTGCCCTTCGATCATCAGCGGCTGACGAATGGAGGCCAGCAGCTTCTCGAAAAACACGTCATCGACCCCATGATGCAGCAGCAAGACGAACTCGTCGCCCCCAATGCGGGCCAGCACGTCATCACCGAACAGCAAGTGGCTGAGGCGCTGCGCAAATGCCGACAACAGCTCGTCCCCCACCGGAAGACCAAGACGCTCGTTGATGAGTTGAAAGTGGTCGATATCCAGTGAGCATACCGCCAGCGTCTGCTGCTGGTTTTCCGCGTGCTGAATCGACTCCTGAATCAGTTGCGTCAACAGCTGCAGGTTGGGCAAACCGGTCAAGGCATCGAAATAGACTTCGCGGTTGAGGTGCCGCGCATGGGCAGGAATGGCCGACAGGTCTGCCAGCACCATGACATGGTGGTCCACCCGACCCTGGGTGTCGCGGACGCGATTGATCGACATCATGCCAGGATAGAACTGACCATCATGGCTGCGGTAGCTGACCTGGCTTTTACTGCGATCACGTAGCTGCAGCTCTTCACGCATCAAGCTTACGCTGCGGTGGTCGTCCAGCGGCAGGATACTGAACGCTTCCGGAGTCTTGCCGCGCACGTCCTCAAGCGCCAGACCCGTTAGCTCACTGAACGCCGGGTTCACCTCCATCACGCGGTTATCGGCATTGGTGATGATGATGGCTTCATTGGCATAGCGAAAGGCCGACTGGCTGGGCGAGGCAACATCTTGAGTATCCAGGGTCGACATTGCCACACGCCACGCCGACGCCTGAGCGCCGGAAGCCATGGCGGGGTGAGGCAAAGACTGCTCCTTTGGGTCGTTCAAGGGCGGGCACATGCGTCTCTGCTCTCCTCGTCTAAACAGCGTGAATGTCGTGACTTTTAGACATATTAACACCCTATTGACCGGTATGGTGCTGGCAGCAACAGCGCTCTATCAACGCGCGTTAGAGCACAAAAAAGGGAGCCGGCGGCTCCCTGTGAAGGCATGCGTGCGATATTGTGACTCAGGCGTAGCGCAACGAGGGCAACTGCGACGCATCGCTATCGCTCACCAAAAAGCGGCTGACCAGCACCGACATCTCTTCGGCCTGATCGTCCAGTGAGCGGCTGGCCGTGGCCACCTGCTCGACCAGCGAGGCATTCTGCTGGGTGACGTCTTCCAACTGGGCCATGGCGTGGCTGATCTGCTCGACGCCAGCCGATTGCTCATGGCTGGCCGTAGCGATCTCATCCACTAGGACTGCCACCTGCTGAACCCGGGCGGCGATCTGCTCAAGCGTCTCGCTGGTGTCCACCACCAAGCGCTCGCCTTCGCCGATACGCTCCACGTTATTGCCAACCAAGCGACGAATCCGGCTGGCCTCTTCAGAACTACGACTGGCCAGCTTGCGTACTTCGTCGGCCACCACGGCAAAGCCACGCCCATGCTCACCCGCCCGTGCCGCCTCGACCGAGGCATTGAGCGCCAACAGGTTGGTCTGGAAGGCAATATTGTCGATGGCTGCCACCATGGAGGTCACCTGCTCATTCGCCTGGTGAATCTGCTGCATGGCCTCCCGCGCCTGCAGTGCCACCTGAGTGGCCTCCTGGGCCTGATTCGCCACCTCACCGGTCATGCGCTGGGCCTGATGAGCGTTATCGGCGTTCTGACGCACGGTCGCGGTCATTTGCTCCATGCTCGACGCGGTTTCTACCAGCGAGGCAGACTGCTCTTCGGTGCGCTGAGCCAAATCCTGGTTGCCCTGAGCGATTTCGTTACTGGCCACCGAGACCGACTGCGCCGAGCGCTTCATTTCCCCGACCAGCCGTTCGGTTTGTGCAGAGGCTTCATTGATGGCGGTATACAGCTGAGAGAGCTCATCGCTACCGGGCACGGGCAGTCGTTGAGTCAAGTCATCGCCACGCCCGGCAATACTGATCAGCGCCTGCTGTAACGGTAGCGTCATGGTCCGCACTACCCACAGCGCGAGTCCGATGGCGGTGAGCGATGCCAGCAGTGCCACCGCCATATACTGCCACAGCGCCTGCTGTGCCGAGCCTTTTCGCCCAGCCGTTTCCTCGACGATGGCCGCCGCTACTTGATCCTCGAGCGCCTTGAGACGAGCGATCTTGGTGGTTTGCCAGTCGAACCACTCTTCCGGGTCAACGTTGTAATCGCTGTTTTGCTGCAGCGCCAGTTCGCGACGGGCCAGCACCCGCTCGATCTCAGGACCGCTGAGTGCAACACTCAGTGCCTGGCGCTGGGCGTCATCCGACAGCACGTAAACACTCTCCATAAACGCCCTTTCTTCACCGATCAACGACAGCAAACGATGCTGCGTCGCAGGGGGCATGGCGTCTGCAGCAAAGACATTGGACAGCAGCGCACGCTCGATTCCCGCCAAGTCCTTGGCTTCCAAAAGGTTGTAATAGACGGCCAGTTGGCGGGCGATACCCCCTTCTTCGGTGAGCTGGGCCAATTCGCCGACGAGCGCCATCAATGCGTTATTGAGCCCGGTATAGTGGGCCAGCGCATCGGCAGTCGCGATATCCAGTTGATCGATCTGTTGACGCACCCGCGCCTGCTGCTGCCAGCGTTGCTCGATATCTTCCAACTGGCGAGTGAGCCCGGAGCCCAGCAGCGTTTGATCCAGCGTCTGGCGCTGCTCAAGGAAGGTCTCGGCGGCGGTATCGGTGGTCGGCCGCTGCTGGGCCAGCCGGTTCCCAAAGCTGGCCCCTTGGCTACCTAAAAAACCGGCGCTCATGCCGCGTTCCGACTGCATCTGGTGTACCCATTGGCCCGCCTGCTGGGCCAATGCCGTGAGGGTCTGGAGGCGTTCGAGCTCATGAACGATACTTTTTCGCTCTAGCGCTCCGCTGGCACCCAGCCAGCCCAGTGCCAACAAGGGAAGCAACAGCACCAGAGCAAACTTGTAGCGCATGGGCAGTCGGTGGAGTAGATCTTTCATGGCAGTGCTTAGCCTCGATATAGCATTCAGGGAGGTAAGCGGCGTGCTCGGTGTTGTTCGTGTGCCAACGCACTTTATGGATAAAGCTCACCGCATTTTGCCGCAACGCTCACGCTGTGTTAAGCGTCGCCTAGCAAAACCCAGCGAGTGTATAGCGCCCCCAACAAAAAACCTTGACGTGGATCAGGCTCGCTCTTCAGGGGGCCAGTGAAGCCGCGCCCAGAAAACGCTGCTGCCAGTAGTCGATATCCAGTGGAACGCTGACCACGGCACGGCCACTGCCCGGGGCATGGATCATCTGGCGATTACCGCCATAAATGCCCACGTGGGTGGCCTTGCTGCCCTCGCCAAAGAACAGCAGATCGCCTGGGCGGGGGGCATCGACACGAGGCAGAGCGCGGTACTGGCCGTCCGCCGTGCGGGGCACACGCAGCCCGGCAGCGCGGTAGGTCATTTCGACCAGGCCAGAGCAGTCCAGACCATCCGGTGAGTTGCCGCCAAAGCGGTAAGGAATACCGATGGATTGCTGGGCGTAAGAGAGAATCAGCGCACGCTCCAGTGACATGCCCCCTTGCACGGGCGGCTTTGCAGGGGGAGCCACGTCCTTGCTGGCACAACCGGCCAGCACTAACAGCAGGGCCAGAGACAGGAGGGAATAAACACGGGCAAACGGCATGGGGCACTCCTGAGAAGCCTCGATAGGGTGTCTCTATCATGGCCCAGGTCACGCGTGCCCGCTAGCCGCCTATACGGGAGAGCATCCGAAAGGACTTATAAGGCAACGCATCTCAGCGCCCGATCCACTCCACGAAGGTCGTTTCGCCCAGCGCATGGCGCTCGTGGCGTAGTCGACTCATGGCGGCGTAAGGCAGGTCCATCACCAGCCCGTGGGTCAGCGGCTGGGCAATCACCTGACGCAGCAGCGCATTGCAGACGAACAGATGCGCCACCACCAGCACGTGCTTGCCCGGCGGGCGGCTCAGCAGACGCTGCCACGCTTCACTCACCCGGGCATCCAGCGCCGCCAGGCTTTCCCCTTCCGGCGGCGCTGCCGTGGTGGGATCGTGCCAGAAGGCGTTCATCAGCGCGTGCCCCTCCTCAGCAAACACCTGGTCATGGGTCTTGCCTTCCCAGCGTCCCAGATAGAGCTCGGCCAGGTCATCGTCCACCTGCACGGGCAGGTCGAACTCCTCCCCCAACCACAAGGCAAACTCATGGCAGCGCGCCAGGGGGGAACTGACGATGGCATCGAACGGCGGCCTGCCATCGACCGTGTGACGCATCACGGCCGCCGTGGCCTGCTGCCAACCGGTTTCGCTGAGGGGGTGGTCGGTGCTGCCGCGCAGCATGCGGCCACCCAGTGGCTCACCGTGGCGCATCAGGTCGATGGTCATGATGTCGGCATCAGGAAAGCGCATGGTATCTCCCGGTCAGATGATGGCGTGGCGCACGCGGGCAGAGACCCACTCGGACACCAGCACGGTGGCAAAGATCAGCACGAAGATGACGCTGACCTGATTCCAGGCCAGGCTGTTGATCGAGGCGTTGAGCTGCAGCCCGATGCCGCCTGCGCCCACCAGCCCCAGCACCGTGGACTCACGAATGTTGATATCCCAGCGGTACACGCTGATACCGGCGAACGCGGGCATCACTTGGGGCAACACGCCGTAGTTCATGACCTGCAGGCGGCTGGCCCCGGTGGCGCTGATGGCCTCGACGGGCGTGGGGTGGATCTCTTCGATGGCTTCATAGAGCAGCTTGCCCACGAACCCAATGGAGCGTAGCGCAATGGCAATGATGCCCGCCAGCACGCCGGGGCCGAGAATGGTCACCAGCAGCATCGCCCAGATCAGCGAGTTGATGGAGCGTGACGAAACGATGATGGTCAACGCCAGGCTGCGTACCAGCGGGTGGGGCGTCGTGTTGCGAGCCGCCAGAAAAGCCACCGGAAACGCCATGACGATGCCCAGCGCGGTGCCTAGCGTGGCGATGTTGAGGGTGTCCCACATGGGCTTCCAGAGGACACTGGCATACTCCCACCGGGGCGGCATCATGCGGTTGATCAGGTCACTGCCCTGGCGGCCAGCATCTTCCACGAACACCCACATGGTGTTGTCGGAGATCACTTTCCAGCAGAGCAGGAAAAGGCAGATACCTGCCAGCCAGGCCACATACTGGAGCCACTGGGCGCGGGTGGTGCGCCGCTGCCACTGCGGCACGCCTTGGGGGGAACTCGAAACGGGCATGGAAATTTCCTTTACGGGTTAAGGCATCGCAGCGCTACTGGGTCCAGCGGCGCACATGGCTGGAGGCGTATTCACTCATCAGCACGATGGCAATGATGATCAGCAGGATCGCCGCCGAGGTGCCGTATTCGTAACGGCTCAGCGAGGTGTTCAGCGTGGCGCCAATGCCCCCCGCACCGACGATGCCGATCACCGACGATTCACGGAAATTGATGTCCAGACGGTACATGGAGAGCCCGATCAAGCGCGGCATCACCTGCGGCTGCACCGCATGGTTCATGGTTTGCCACCAGCTTGCCCCCGTGGCACGCACGGCTTCGACCTGTTTCCAGTCCAGGTCCTCGATATCTTCTGCCAACAGCTTGGCCATGAAACCGATGGTGGCGAAGGCCAGCGTCAGCATGCCCGCAAACGGCCCGAAGCCGAACATCACCACGAACAGAATGGCGATGATGATCTCCTGAAACGTCCGCGAGATGGCAATGATGGCGCGGCACAGGGTATAGATGGGCAGCGGAGCAATGTTGCGTGCCGCGCCCAACCCTACCGGAATCGCCAGCAAGACGCCGATCACGGTGGAGGTCAGCGTCATGGTCAGGCTTTCCATCAGCCCGGCGATGATGTCGTTCTGGCGGCTGAGGAAATCGGGCTGCAAAAAGGCCCCTAGAAAGTTGAGCGCTCGACCGGAGCCTTCCGCCACCCGCGCCCAGTTGACCTGCACCGACGACAGCGCCAGCACCAGATACACCACCACACCGATGGCCAGGCCCCAGCGCAGCCGTGGGTTTTCGATCAGCGGCAAACGCCGCCACTGACCCTGGCGCGCAGCTTGCTGGCGCGCCGTGGCGTCTGCCGTGCTCATAGCGCGCCTCCACTGGCAACCTGGGTGAGCGGCCGCGCGTCATGGTGTGCTTTGGCTGCCGACGTGGGCGCTGCCGATGTGGGCGCAAGGGCTACCTGCGATGGCTCATCTTCTTCGTCGGCGGGCTCGGGCGTGGTGTCCCAGTCCTCTTCCCCATAGATGGTGGTGAGGATCTCGCTGGTGAGTTCGCTGGGCTTGCCGTCGAAGACGATTTGTCCGGCACTCAGGCCCACGATGCGGTCGGCAAACTGCTGCGCCAGAGCCACGTCATGAATGTTGATGATGGCCGCCAGCTCGCGCTCGGCGCACAGCTCGCGAATCAGACGCATGATCTGGCGCGAGGTTATGGGGTCCAGACTGGCGGTGGGTTCATCCACCAGCAATAACTTGGGGCTTTGCAGCAGTGCGCGGGCGATGCCGACACGCTGGCGCTGGCCACCCGACAGCGCATCGGCGCGCTTGTCGATGGCATGGGGCAAGCCCACCCGCTCCAACAGACGAAACGCTTCCGCAACGGCTTCCTGGGGGTAGCGGCGCAAGAAGCTGCGCCAGAAGCCGACATAGCCCAGTTGGCCCGACAGCACGTTTTCCATGACGGTCAGCCGGTCCACCAAGGCGTATTCCTGAAAAATCATGCCCATGGAGCGACGTGCGTGACGCAGGCGGCTGCCCGACAGTTTGGTCAGTTCGGTCTCTTCCAGGCGGATACTGCCCTGGCTGGGTTCCACCAGACGATTGACGCAGCGGATCAGGGTACTTTTGCCTGCACCCGATGGCCCAATCAGCGCCATCACCTGGCCTTTGGGCAGCGATAGGTGAATATCGGTCAGCGCGCGGTCGCCCGTCGGGTAACGCTTGCCAACGCCAGTGAGTGTCAACATGGGGAATGCCTCGTTTGCTTGTCGCTCAAAACGTTCAACTGACTCGACCCCATAACGCGTCGGCCAGAAGGTTGCCCTCCTGGCCGACAGGGTCACGCAGCGCTGGAATCAATCGCAGTCGTAAGTGACGCCATTGGCATCGGCAATGGTACGGATGACCGACCAGTGCTCTTCATAGCTGATGGGAATGAACTGCGCTTCGCCAGAGTTCTCGAACTCCGCCTGCAGGGCGGTGCCTTCCCAGTCGTAGCTGAAGAACGCATCCTGAATCTGCTGCTGCAGTTCGGGCGTCAGGTTGTGGGCGGTGCCGTACGCCGTGGTGGGGAAGGTTTCGGAGGTGTAGATCACCTCGTAATCACCCTCGTTGATGACACCTCGTGACAGCATGCGATGGGCAACGGAGTTGGCAATGGCCGCCGCATCGTAATCCTTGTTGATGACGCCCAGGATGGAGTTGTCGTGGGAGCCGGAGAAAGCCGTCTCGAAGTCATCACCGGCTTCCAGACCGTACTCGGAGCGCAGCAGCGCGGACGGTGCGCGGAAGCCCGAGTTGGACGTTTCGGAAGTGAAGGCCAACTGACGACCCTGCAGGTCTTCCATGCCGTCGATACCGCTACCGGGGTAGGTGATGATCTCCATTTCGTAACCGTAGCTGCCATCTTCGGCCGCCATGATGGCGAAGGGACGGAAGCCACCACAGTTGACCGCCACCGGTACGCCACCGGTGTTGAAGCCAGCCACGTGCAGACGGCCAGCGCGCAGCGCTTCCTGCTGGGCAGCATTCGACTGCACCGGGAAGAACTGAACACGTTTACCCGTCGCTTCGCTCAGGTGATCCAGGAAACCCGCCCATACGTCGGCGTAGACCGCCGGGTCTTCAACCGGCGTGTAAGCAAAGACCAGCGTGTCCGGATCGACCAACCGAGACTCATCGCTGGGGATATCGGCCACCATGTCGCCATCGTTGTCCACGTAGCGTGAGGAGAGGTCGGCAGCCGCATTCATCGCACTGAAAGCGAAGGCACTGGCAACGGCAGCACTGATCAGGGTGCGCGAGAGTGACACGGTAGAGAGACGAGAGGATTGCATGGATCACCTAACGGGGTAGTAAGAGGTGGATGTATCCTGACGCCCCAAGATGACAGCGGCGGGTCTGGCGGGTGACAACTTCGTGACGTCTACATGACACCCGCGTGAACGACCTGCCGCTCTGGCGGCTCACTGCTCCACGCAACAGCCACGCCGTTCCACGAACAGGCTGTTCCCGGCAATCTTCTTCGCCTGGTGCTTGAGTTCGGAGAGTTGGCTGGCAATGTCCAGGGCCTTGCAGTGGCCCGGGTCACTGATGGGCTTGACGGCTACCGACACGCTGACGAAAGGGAAAAAGCTGACGCCTCCCTGACGGCTTTCGATGGAAAGCCCGCCTCTCTGGCGGTCCTCTTCTTCGTAGAAACTCGGGGCCATGACCTCGAAGGAGGCCAGAATCTGCTGGCACACGCTCTCCCAGTGCTCCAGCGGTAACAGCATCATGAAGTCGTCGCCACCGATATGCCCGATGAAGCCCCCCGCGCTTTCCACCTGAGCCTGCAACAGCCGCGACAGCGAGATGATCACATGGTCTCCGCGGGCATAACCGTAGGCATCGTTGAACGCCTTGAAGTTATCCAGATCCACGTAGGCAGCGGCAAAGCCATTGCCCTGGCTCAGATAGGCCGTGAGGGTTTCATTGATCAGGATGTTACCGGGCAGCCCGGTGAGCGGATTGGCATGGCGCGCCTGACGCACCTGGATGGCGGTGATCTCGCGCAGCAAATCGACGATATTGCCCATACCCAGATACTGCCCTTCGCCATCGACGATGACGAAGTCCTCCTGTTCGATGTCGCGGCTGTCGGTCAGCTGCTGGCTCAGCGTTTCCAGGGGCATGTCGGCGGCAGCCACCAGCATCTTGCGATCGGCGATGTCCAGCACGCAGCGCTTGGCGTACAGCGAATGGCTATAAGGGTTGGTGAACAGCGTCAGGAACCCGTTGCGCCGCACCACGGCAATGGGCACGCCCTGTTCGATCACGGCCACGCAGCGCAGATGCGGCGTTTCACGAAACCGTTCCGCCAACGTGGGCACTGACACACTGGGCGCCACGGCCTCCACGCTGCGCAGGATGGTATGCGCCGTACGCCCGGCGGGAGTTTTCAATTGCGTGGTGGCGGGCAGCAGCGTATTGAGCTGAACAGGCGGCTGAACGCTGGGACGTGCGAAGTAGAACCCCTGCAACAGCGCCAATCCACGGTCCAGTTCCCACAGGCACAGGTGCTCTGCCGCGGTTTCGACCCCTTCTGCGATGAGCTGGCAGTCGAGGCTTTTGGCCACGTCCAGTATCGAGCGCAGAAACTCCCGCTTGGCGGGCTCCTGATCGATGCCGGAAATGAAGTGGCGGTCCAGCTTGACGAAATCCGGGCGCAGCTCCGCCCAGTGGCGCAGGCTGGAGTGACCGGCCCCCAGGTCATCCAGGGCTACCTGAAACCCCATGTCGCGGTAGTGGGCCACCGCCTGGCGCATCAGGTCGTAATCGTGGATGGGCACGTGCTCGGTCAGCTCGATCACCACCCGCTCCGGCGGCAGGCCACTCTCCTGAATGAAGCCCAGCGTCAGCCCCTCGCGGAAATCACGCTCGACGATGGTCAGCGGCATGACGTTGAGGAACAGCAGCCCAGGGAGTGCGAGTTCGGCAAAGCGGCGAATGGCGAGCCGTCGGCAAAGCAGGTCCAGCTCCACCAGCAGACCTGCCTGGGTCGCCACGTCGAACAGCCTTAGCGGTGAATGCAACGGAGAGGTGCTGGGGCCACGGATCAGCGCTTCGTAGCCATAAATGGCCTGCTGATTGGCATCGACAATGGGCTGAAAAAGTACGTGCAGCTCTTCTGCCGCGATAATCTGGTGAAGCCACTGGGTTTCTTGTGCGGTCATGTGCCTGCTGCCCTGTCAAACGTCTACGATCCCTATGACTTGTCAACTCCATCAGGAAGGTGCCAGGGCAGCAAGCGTGCGTCATTTACATGACATTTTCATGACGAACCATCGGTTGGCCCCTTCATGCCGGGGATGTTCGGCGGCGGAAACACCGCGTCGCCACCGCGGGCATCCAACTGACGAATATCGGTGGGACGACCGTTCTCGTCGAGACTGACCAGGCCTATCCCGCTGGCATTCCATAGCCGCTCGCCAGCGCTAGCCTGCTCAGGGTCCCGAGGGTAGATGCTGAGCTTGCGCCGCTGGGTAAACCAGTTGAGCGGCGACAGCGGCGCGTATAGCCAACGATTGAGCCGGTCGAAGGTATCCAGCAGCCGCCGTGGGAAGGTGTTTTTCACGCCGCTGGAAGTGATCTGCCACAGATGCGGGGCCTGCTCCTGCCCGCGTACGACGATGTCGTAGGCAAAGGAGTAGTGCACGTCCCCCGACAGGATCACGTAGTTGCCGGGTGTCTTGGAGTGCCGCCAGATGTGCAGCAGCACGCTGGCGGCACCGCGATGGGCCATCCAGTTTTCGGCATCCACCATCAACGGTTTGCCGGCCAGGGTAAACAGCTTTTGAATGCCCTCGATCAGCTTGACCCCGAACATCGGGGCAGGCGAGACGATCACCGCGCTGGGGGTGCCCAACAGCGCCTGCTGCATCTCCATGAGCGCCTCCCAGTCCATCAGCCCGGAGGGCCGTTTGGGGTTGCGCTCACTGCGCCAGCGGCGCGTACGGGTATCGAGCACGATCAGCGCGGGGGCGCCTGGCACCTGAAACTCCCACCCTTGAAAGCGCAGAAGCCGCTCGATCACGCTGTCCTGGGCCTGGGGGTTCAAGGTGCCCGACCCATCGAACAACGTGCCGACCTGATGCAGCAGCGGGTTGAGTTTGTCCGGGGCATTGCCCCACCCTTGGCAAAGCAGGTAGGCCACCAGCGCATTGCCAATGATGCGCTTGGAGAACGGATGCCCATAAGCACAGCGCTCCCAATCGGCGGTCAGGTTCCAGTCATCGGTAACGTCGTGATCGTCGAAGATCATCAGGCTGGGCACGTGGGCCATCAGCCGCGCGCACTGGGGCAGCCCTGCCACGAAGGCATCGATGACCGCCTGTTCGGTACGGTACGCTTCGGCCTCCTGCTCGGCCAGCTCGGGCGGCGTGGGCGCAATGATCTGCCAGGGAGTCGGCGACCAGACCAGGCAATACATGGCCAGCATTTCGGCAAGGGTCATCAGGTGGTTCTGGGCGTGCGCCGAGGTGAACACCGGCTTTTTCACCCCGCCGAAGAAACGCTCGCGCAGGGCCGCGTTGCTGGTGACATCCGGCAGCAGCGACTCGCGATGATAATAGGTTTCGGGAGCCGCATAGAGCGCCTGACTATCGTTCACCGTGGCGCCTTCCAACTGTTCATCGGCCAGCCCCAGCCGGGCGATGAGTGCATGCACGGCGCGCAGGGTGGGGCCTGCCACGTCATCCACGTAGACCTGGTCACCGGTCATCAATAGCCAGGCTGGCCACTCGCCAGGGGCTTCCTGGCGCTCGGCCAGCCAGGCATCGGCACGCACCAGACCATCGGGGCTGTCGTGGTGGGGCTTGCGGCAGGAGCCGTGCATCAGGCGGTGGTGACGCGATGCCAGCACAAAGGCCGGGTAGGCCTGCCCGGCGTGACATAACCACGGTGCCCACTCGGGAAGGCGCTGCCATGCGCTCTGGCGGCTCTGTACCTGCAAGTCGTAGGCGATGCGTGTATCGGTGGGCAGTGCCCTGGGCAAGCTCAGGTCGATGCAGTACAGGTAGGCCCGCTCGCCGATGGCCACGCATTGGTGATCCTGGCGAGACAGTGGGTAGGTTTGCTGGTCGGGGGTGTCCGGAAACAGAACCAGCTGGAGAGCCAGCGGTCGCGTGGCCACCAGCCACATCACCAGGCGTGACGGCGACAAGCGACGCAGCAGCGGCCCCACCAGTACGTCAGGCAGTGTTTCGGTGACGTCGATCATCGTTGCTCCTTCAGGCCCGCGCGGCCAGCACGGGTAGTTCGATCACCACCTCCAGCCCGCCCTGTTCGGCGCGCTGCAGGCGCATCTGCCCACCATACAGGGCCACCAGATCGGCCACGATGGCCAGCCCCAGCCCACTCCCGGAACGCTGCTCATCCAAGCGTTTGCCGCGCTGCACGGCCTCCTGGCACTCCTCGGCGGTCATGCCGGGGCCGTCATCGCTCACCGTCAGCCTCAATACGCCTTGCTGCGCCTGAAAGCTCACATGCACCGTCTGGCTGGCCCAGCGCAGGGCATTATCGAGCAAATTGCCCACCATCTCCTGCAGGTCCTGGTCGTCCAGGTGTACCCGCATCTGGCTATCCACGGTCTGCGTCAGGGTGATGTGCCGCCGCTGGGCAAGACGCGCCAATCCGCTCATCAGCGGCGCCAGGGTGGCCTGCAGGTCAATGGCGGCGAAGCGCCCGCTGTCCCCGGCCGCCGAGGCCCGGGCCAGGTGGTGACGCACCGCATTGTCGATTCGCGAAAGCTCTACGTCCCAGGTGGCTCGGCTGTCGCTGGGCAGCTGCTTCACCAGCAGACGCATGACGCTGAGCGGCGTCTTGAGGGCGTGGGCCAGATTAC
Source organism: Vreelandella hamiltonii (assembly GCF_014651795.1). Lineage (NCBI taxonomy): Bacteria > Pseudomonadati > Pseudomonadota > Gammaproteobacteria > Oceanospirillales > Halomonadaceae > Vreelandella > Vreelandella hamiltonii. The sequence goes on from NZ_BMXO01000006.1 coordinate 39,774, forward strand.
CCGCCGTATAGCGTCCGCGCTCGATCAGCCGCTGGTCGCGCGCCAATACGGCGTTCATGGAGCTGGCCAGGGTGGCCAGCTCTTGCGGCAGTCGGGTATCCAATTGCTCGGCACGGCCCTGCTCCACGTCGCGCAGGTTGGCATTCATGCGCCGTAACGGCGCCAACCCCCAACGCACCTGGAGCGCCAGCACCCCCAGCAACACCGCGCCAAGCCCCAGCAGGCCTAGCCACAGCATGCGCTGGAAGGCCTGGATTTCAGCCACCAGGGCATCGTCACGGGCGGCCACGCTGACGTGCAGCGGCGATTCCAAAGGCGCCAGATAGATATCCCGCTCCACCACTCGCAACTGCTGCCCTCTAGGCCCTGGCAAGGTCCGTGCAGACACCTGTTCGCTGTGGGTCACGGACAGCCGCTGATCCCATAGCGAGCGCGACGCCACCGTGTGCTGCTCGCTGTCGGTGATCTGCCAATACCAGCCTGAAAACACGTATTCGAAGCGGGGGTCGCCCAAGGCACGTTCATAGCGCAGCTGTTGGCTCAGTGGGTCGTAGGCAACACCGGCAATGATCACGTTGAGCGTCGCTTCGAGACGCTCGTCGAACGCGTTCACGGCGGCGCTACGATAATGATGGGCCAGCAGCCCACCCGCCACCGGCAGGGCCAATAGCACGATCAGCAGCGCTGCCAGCAGCAAGCGCAGGTGGATGGAGCGGCTGGCCCAGCGTTGACGCCAATGCAGCCCGGCAGCGCTCATGGCGTGTCGGGCTCATCGGCCAGCAGGCGATACCCCTGGCCGCGCAGGGTGGCGATACGCCAGGCACCCAGCTTGCGCCGCAGGCGGCTGACCTGCACGTCGATGACGTTGGAGTCGGGCTCGTGGTCACGGTCATAGACGTGCTCCGAGAGCTCACTGCGGCTTACTACCCGCGGCGCGGCATGCATGAGATAACTCAGCAGACGGGTTTCCTGGGCGGTCAGGCTGACGGGCCTGCCTGCCAGGGTAACGTGCTGGGTGTGGGTATCCAGGCTCAGCTCGCCTACCCGTAGCACCGGGTGGGCGTGGCCATGGGTGCGTCGCGCCAGGGCGCGCAGCCGAAACAGCACTTCGGCGGGCTCGAAGGGTTTGGTCACGTAGTCGTCGGCCCCGGCAGTAAACCCCGCGGCCTTGTCGGCCCAACGCTCGCGAGCGGTCAAGATCAGCACCGGCAGGTCGATGCCATCCTCCCGCCAGGAGGAGAGCCAGCGGGTGCCATCGCCATCCGGCAGGCCGATGTCCAGGATCACCGTATCGTAGGCTTCCGTACGCACCAGAAAGTCGGCTTCCTGACCATTTTCGGCTCGCTCGACGATCCAATCGCCTTCACGCAGGGCCTGGCTCAGCTCACGGGCAAGCGCCTGGTCATCCTCTACCAGCAAACACTTCATCACGCTATCCTTTCATGGGTTACGCTGCATCTCGCGAATGCGGACACCTTCGATCTTCATCAACTGGCCGCTGTGACCATCGAATTCGAACTCGACCACCTGCCCCTGGGGCCCCAGCATCTTGATCTCATACTCCACCAGCCCGTCGTCCCGGTCGATCTCGATTTCCAGAATATCGCCAATGTAACGCTCTTCGAGCCAGTCGAGTATCGTTTCCAGCGGCACCACATCGCCGCGCCCCACTTCACCGTGCAGCGCTTGCCAGGGCTGGTCGCCAATGGCGTTACCCATCCAGGCAAGCGCCAACGCGCAAGCCATCACCCGAAGGCGGGGCCAGGTGCGTAAGGAGCGTAGGAAAGCGGTCATGGTTTTCATGATGCCAGCATGCCAAAGTCAACATGAACGGTAGATGAACGACTTTGTCAGCTTCCGGTAAGACCCCGGCTGCTATAACTGTCTCGTCGCTTCAACTGACATATCGTGAAAAAAGGAGCTTGTGATGAACGCCATGAAAAAAATGCTGATGATTCCTGCCTCTGCCCTGCTGCTGAGCGCAGCTGCCAGCACCGTGTATGCCGATACCCAGCCGGTGGATCGCATCGACGACATTCTGACCTACGCCAGCGATTATGGTTTTACGCACTATGAAGAGATCAGCGTCAAGAGCCGTGGGCGCGCCGAAGTCGAAGGCTGGCTGGACGATGAGTGGTATGCCGATATCGAGTTCTCGCTGGATAACGGCGATACCCTGAAAGAAGAGCGCAAGCGTCTGATCACCGGCGCCTGGGGCATGACCGAAGACGATGTACGTCAGGCGCTCAATATCGCCAGCCAAGAAGGCATGACGGAGTTCGAGGAGATCGAGATCAACAAGAGCGGCAGCATCGACATCGAAGGGCGCGACCAGAATGGCCGCGAACTGGACATCAAGATGCGTCAAGGTTCGTTCCAGATCACCGAGATCGACCGCGACTGATACGCGCGAGCAACCTTGCATGGCGGGCCTTGGTGGCCCGCCTTTTTCATGCCATCGTCATGGCGTCATGATGCCATCGACACCGTGGACTAGCGGCAGTCCTGGCAGTTGCCGCGGGCCATGATGGCCTCGGCAATCCGCTCGATGCCCTGACAGTACGCCGCGTGACGAAACGACACCTGCTCTTGCTCGGCCCGCTTCAGTACCTGGCTTGCCTCGCGCTCCAGCAGGGTATCCAGCCGCTCGTTGACCCGCTCTTCACTCCACTTTTCACCGGCACGATTCTGCAACCACTCGAAGTAGCTGACCACGACTCCGCCGGTATTGACCAGTACGTCGGGCAGCACGTCCACGTCGCGTTTTTCGAGTGCCCGGTCGGCGTCGCTGGTCAGCGGGCCGTTGGCGATCTCCAGGATGGCGCCTGCCTGCACTTCGGCCACGTTGTCGCCATGCACCTGATTCTCCAGCGCGGCCAGGGCCAGCACATCCACCTCCAGCGCCAGCAGCTGCTCGCCACTCAGGGCTTTCCCCTGCTGACTCTTCGACAGCTTGCCGTGGGACTGCTTGTCTTTTTTCAGCGCTTCGATGTCCAGACCGTCCGCCGCATAGCGGCCTCCGCTGGAGTCGGAAACCGCGACCACGCGGTACCCTTCGGCACTGGCCAAACGGGCAAAGTGGTACGCGGCGTTGCCGAAGCCCTGCACCGCCACGGTGGTCTCTTCCGGCGCCCGCTCGCGCTGCGCCGCCCACAGGTCGAGCACCTTGAGCGCGCCACGGCCAGTGGCTTCCACCCGGCCTGGCGAGCCTCCTAGCGGCAGCGGTTTGCCAGTGATGGCGGCTGGCGCCTGGGCGCGCAGGATGTGCTCGTACTCATCGATCATCCAGCCCATCACCGTGGCATCGGTATTCACGTCCGGTGCGGGTATGTCGCGGTCGGGCCCCATGATGTCGGCGATGGCGCGGATATAGCCTCGCGCCAGCCGCTCTCGCTCCAGCGACGACAGCGACTTGGCATCCACCTGAACGCCGCCCTTGCCGCCGCCGTAAGGCAGGTTGACCACCGCGCACTTCACCGCCATCCAGAAGCTCAGCGTGGTGACTTCATGCTGGTTCACGTCCGGGTGGAAGCGAACCCCGCCCTTGGCAGGCCCCAGGCTGGTGTCGTACTGCACGCGCCAGGCAGGAAACGCCTTCAGGCTGCCATCATCCATGCGCACCGGCACGCTGACCTGCAAGGAGAGGCTGGGTTGCATCAATCGCGCCTGGGCATCCGGGTGAATCTTCAGCGCCTCGAACACGGCCACCAGCCGCGAACGGGCATCTTCAAACAGGGCAGCCCCGGTATCGGGGGTCAGCTGCTGTGGCGTTTTCGCGGCTGCGGGGGAAGATGACGTGGCGGACTTGTTCGGCTGGCGTTTCTTCGACTTTCCTTTGCCCATCATGCTGCTCCTGTCGGGTGAATGCTGTCGCTATCGGCCATACTGACTCTCGATGGCCACTTCAGTCAGCGTAGCAGTTCCTGCCGCGTTGGCGGCCAGACTTGCGAAATGCCCGGTTTTTCCCACACTTGGACAAGCTACCCACAGGAAGACGGGGCAATACTCGCCATTCGCAAGGACGCACAAGGAGAAGCATTCGTGAACCACGTCATCCGCCAAGCGCTGCTTTGGGTCACTCTCTACATGGTGCTGGCGTTACTGCCGGTGAGCTGGCTGCTGGTGTCGCCGCCAGCTCCACGCAGCGCCTTGGCCGAGGCAGGCGTATTGCTGGGTGCGCTGGCGCTGAGTATCATGGCGCTGCAAGCGCTGATTTCAGGCCGTCACGGCTTTGGCAATCGCGCAGGGTTCGACAACGTGCTGCAGTTTCATCGCCAGCTGGGGATCGGTGCCCTGCTGCTGGTACTGGCGCACCCCACGCTGACATTCATCGCCGAACCCAGCCTGCTGCACTATCTCGACCCCCGCGAGGACACCCTCCGCGCCCTGGCCCTGATGGCTCTGCTGCTGGCCAGCCTGACCCTGGTGGTCACCTCGCTATGGCGCAAGCGGCTGGGGTTGAGTTACGAGACATGGCGACTGCTGCATGGCGGCCTGACCGCTTTCGTGGTCATGGGCGGGCTGGGGCATGCGCTGATGGCTCAGCGCTACACCCAAGGCGTCGTCACCTCGGGCGTCTTTGCCCTGCTGCTCCTGCTGCCGCTAGGGCTGCTGGTGGAAACTCGCCTGCTGCGGCCGTGGCGACTGCGCCGCCATGCCTGGCGCGTGGTGGATAACCAGCTGGAGCGAGGCAACACCACGACGCTGACGCTGGAGGCAGATGGCCAGCACCAGCTGGACTTCCAGCCCGGGCAGTTTTTCTGGATCACCCTGGGGGATACTCCTTTTGCCTTGCAGCAGCACCCTTTTTCCATCGTTTCCAGCGCATCACAGCCGGGCAGGGTGGCTTTCAGTGCCAAGCGGCTGGGGGACTTCACCCGTACGCTGCCCAAGGTCAAGGCCAACACACGAGCGTTCATCGAAGGGCCATACGGCGCCTTCATTCCCAATCCCGATAACCCCCATGGCATCGTGATGCTGGCGGGCGGTATCGGTATCACCCCGTTCATCAGCATGCTGCGCAGCTTTCGTGATACAGGCAAGGCGCCCCCGATCTGGCTGATCTATGCCAACCCGACCTGGCAGGAAGCCACCTTCCGTGAGCACCTGGAAACGCTCAGCAAAGCGCTGCCCCTGACAGTGGTTCACGTGCTGTCCGACCCGCACGAAGGGTGGCAGGGCGAAACCGGCTATGTGGATGAGGCGCTGATCAAACGTGTCTTGCCGGACCTGGACCCGCGGACCGACTGTTACATTTGCGGCCCAGACCCGATGATGGATAGCGCCGAACGCGGGCTGATTGCCCACGGCATCCCGCCGACGCACATTTTTTCCGATCGCTTCGACATCGTCTGAGAGAGGTTCGCATGCTGCACCACTACGCCCGCCACCTGGGCACTGCCACGCTGGTCGTGTTGATTGCCCTGACGCTGCTGGCCTTCTGGCTACGTTGATGGCATGAGCGACGGCTGCCTGGAAGGCGTCTGGCCCCACTCGCCGCAGCGGCTGCTGCGCGACATGCTGTGGCTGCTGGCAACCCCGGACCTGGTGACGCTGGCCGAGCATCTGGCTGGCCGCCCCACCCCCGCCGAGATGGGCCTGGCCAGCGCCGCACAGCGTCACGCCTGGCTGGCCCGCCATGCGGACCATTTTCGGCAGGATGAGTCTTCAGCCGTGCCTCGACAGACGGCTGCTCGACCGACACGTCGTGTACCGCCTCAGCGCATGGGGCATTACCATGAACGGCTGTGGCATCTGCTGCTGGACAGCGCGCCCAACACTCGCCTGCTGGGCCACAACGTGCGCATTACCCAGCGCCGCCTGACGCTGGGCGAGCTGGATATTCTTTACCGTACTCGGCAGAACCCGGCGCCCATGCACCTGGAGGTGGCCATCAAGTTTTATCTGGGGTTGCCCGAAGGGCCTGGAGAGCAGACGAGCCAGAGCCGTTGGGTCGGCCCCGGAGGGTTGGATAGTCTGGCGCTGAAGTGCCAGCACCTGCGCCAGCATCAGCTGCCGCTGTCGTGTACGCCACCTGCGCGACACTTGCTGCGCCACTGGCTCGCCCCCCGTGACAGCGGCGAAACCCTGCCCGCCTTGCAGCCCCGAGTGGCCATGCCCGGCGTCTTGTTCTACCCGTGGCACGCAACGCTGCCACCGCCGGACGGGGCAACGCCTGACCACCGGCGCGGGCTGTGGTGCTACAGGAAGGATTGGCCAGCATTGGCAGAGAGCTACGCCGACGCACCCAGCATGGCCTGGCTGGAAAAGCCTCACTGGCTGGCGCCGCCGCTGCCGGAAGCCTTCGATGCGCTGGCGCTACAAACGGCCAGCGTGATGCCGCTGATCGACCGCTACGGGCCTCAGCAGGTGATGCTCAGCCACCCGGCTCACCCCCCGTTGCGGGTGATGATCGTGCCGGACGGCTGGCCACAGCAAATACCGCTGCCGCCTTACACCACCACCAGATTATCGCGATGAATCAGCTCGTGGGACTCCACATAGCCAAGGATGGCCTCGATCTGGTGGCTGGGCTGGCCCGCCAGCTGGCGTGCCTCATCGGCACCGTAGTTGACCAGCCCCTTGGCGACCCGTGCGCCCTGTTCGTCCACACACAGCACCATGTCGCCGCGTCTGAAGCTGCCCTGTACGTCCCGCACGCCCACGGCCAGCAGGCTGGAGCCTTTGCCGCGCAGCACGTTGACCGCACCGGCATCCAGCACCAGCGTACCGCGTACCTGTAGCTGCCCTGCCAGCCAGCGCTTGCGGGCCGCCATGGGCGCCTGGTCCGGGCGCAGCAGCGTGCCCAGCGGTTCGCCCTGCACGATACGGGTGATCACCTCAGGCTGACGGCCGCTGGCGATCACCGTTACCGCGCCGGAACGCGCCGCCAGCTGCGCGGCACGCACCTTGGTGCTCATGCCCCCTCGGCCCAGCGCACCGCCGCTGCCTGCTACGGCGGCCAGCCGTGGGTCATCGGCACGGCCTTCGGCAATCAATCGAGCGTCAGGATGATGGCGCGGGTCGGCATCGAACAGGCCCTCCTGATCGGTGAGCAGCAGCAGCGCATCGGCTTCGAGCAGGTTGGCCACCAGCGCGCCCAAGGTGTCGTTATCGCCAAAGCGGATCTCGTCGGTGACGACGGTATCGTTTTCGTTGATCACCGGCACTACGCGCATCTCGACCAGGGTGCGCAGCGCCGACAGTGCGTTCAGGTAGCGCTTGCGGTTGGAGAGGTCGTCGTGGGTGAGCAGAATTTGCGCGGTGAGCATGCCGTGGCGAGCAAAGTGCTGCTCGTAACACTGGGTGAGCCCGTTCTGCCCCACGGCCGCCGCCGCCTGCAGTTCATGCACGGCGCTGGGGCGTGCCTGCCACCCCAGGCGTACCATGCCTGCCGCCACGGCTCCCGAAGAGACCAGCACCACTTCGATACCCTGCTGGTGCAGGGCAGCAATTTGATCCACCCAGCCGCCAATGGCCGCTTCATCCAGCCCGCGACCATCGTTGGTGAGCAGCGCGCTGCCAATCTTGACCACTATCCGGCGGGCGCTACTCAGCGCCTCACGGCCCGGCAACTGCTCGTTGTGTTCCACGTCGCGACTCTCCCACGCCATTGCGCTCACGCGATTCATCCTGGTCGGCACGCCTGCCGTTTACGGGGCGTACTCTACTTCGACATCGTAATCATCGTCGTCGAAATCGTCATCGTCTTCTTCGTCATCGCGCTTGCGGCGACGGCCAAGGCGCGCTTCGGTACGGGCCACCGACTCCTCTTCCATGCGGCGCCGCATCTCCTGCTCGCGGGCATGGGCCTCTTCGTCTTCGTTTTCCAGACGCTGCTGCTCGGTGAGCCAGCGGTACGCCGCCTGCACCAGCTTGTCGGTGCCTTCGCTGCTGATCGCCGAAATACGGAACACCGGGCCTTCCCAGTTCAACGCATCGATGATCGCCTGGGCCCGCGCTTCGCGCTCCTCTTCCGGCAGCAGGTCGAACTTGTTCAGCACCAGCCAGCGCGGCCGCTCGGAGAGCGCCGGTGAGAACTGGCCCAGCTCGTGCACGATGGCCTGGGCAGCGTCGACCGGATCGGACTCGTCGAACGGCGCCACATCGACCACGTGGAACAGCAGCCGCGTACGGGTCAGGTGCTTCAGAAAACGCAGCCCCAGGCCTGCGCCGTCGGAGGCGCCTTCGATCAGCCCCGGTACATCGGCCATCACGAAGTGCTCGTGCATGCCCAGCTTCACCACGCCCAGGTTCGGCACCAGGGTGGTGAAGGGGTAGTTGGCCACCTTCGGCTTGGCCGCCGACACCGAACGAATCAGCGTCGACTTGCCGGCATTGGGCATGCCCAGCAGGCCCACATCCGCCATCACCTTCATTTCCAGGCGCAAATTGCGGCGGTCGCCTTCGGTACCCGGCGTGGTGCGGCGCGGTGCGCGGTTGGTGGAGGATTTGAAGTGGATGTTACCCAGGCCACGACGACCACCGGCCGCCACCAGCACGACCTGCCCGATCTCGGTCACATCGGCGATCACTTCGAGGGTGTCCTCGTCGATCACGGTGGTGCCCACCGGCACCTTGACGTGCAGGTCTTCACCGGCCTTGCCGCTCATCTGGCGACCCATGCCGCCCTGGCCGTTCTCGGCCTTGTAGAAGCGCTGAAACTTGAAATCGATCAAGGTATTCAGCGAATCGTCACCAATCAGATAAACGCTGCCCCCGTAGCCACCATCACCACCGTCCGGGCCACCCTTGGGCACATATTTCTCGCGGCGAAAGCTCAGACAGCCATTGCCGCCTTTACCTGCCTCAACAATGATCGAGGCTTCATCGACGAACTGCATTGGATTCTCCCGGCCGCTTCCGCCGCCCTGACTGCATCACCCTGTTCCCGGTACGGGCAAAAGGGCTTGAAAAGACAAAAAAGCCCCGCCATGGCGGGGCTTTTCTTTCGTCATCTTCGCACTGCGCAACCTAAGTTGCTTAGGCAGAAACGATGCTGACGAATTTACGGTTTTTCGGACCTTTGGTCTCGAACTTGACGACACCGTCGTTCAGAGCGAACAGCGTGTGGTCACGGCCCAGGCCAACGCCAGTACCGGCGTGGAAGCGCGTGCCGCGCTGACGCACGATGATGTTACCGGCGGTTGCCGCTTGGCCACCGTACAGTTTCACACCCAGGCGTTTGGATTCGGAATCGCGACCGTTACGCGTGGAGCCGGCTGCCTTTTTATGTGCCATTGCAAAATCCTCCTAAAGGGAAGTGACTGCTTACGCAGAAATTCCGGTAATTTTGACTTCAGTGAACCACTGGCGGTGGCCCTGACGCTTCATGTGGTGCTTCCGGCGGCGGAACTTGATGATGGTGACTTTGTCGCCACGGCCGTGGGAAACGATTTCGGCGGAAACTTTGGCACCGCTGATGAAAGGTGCGCCAATGTTCACGTCGTCGCCGTCTGCAACCAGCAGCACTTCATCGAATTCAATCGTTTCGCCGGTCGCGACTTCGATTTTTTCGAGCTTGAGGGTCTGACCTTCTTGAACGCGGTACTGTTTGCCACCGCTTTTGATAACTGCGTACATGTCGCTCTCCGGACTTGTCGTTAATGCCAGTTACGCCCCGCGTAACCAACGCTCATCGCCTTCCGCTCTTATCGACCTGCTGCGAGTGGCGCCTCTTTTGGCAGCCATCTGACAGGGAGCATGATGAGTGGGTCGCGGATTATAACGACTATCGCGCTTTACCACAAGGCCACCGGGGCTTGTCAATCACCCCGCCGCCCGCCCGGCGCCGCTATGCCTTGACGCCTCACAGGCAGCCCCATAGCATGACCCCCACTCTCTTACCTGCCGCGATGAACGGAACCCATGACAGCCAACGTCTCCTCAACCCCGCCTGCCAGCCCTTCGCCTTCACCGCTGCACGCCGTGGTGGCCGACGATTTTGAGGCCGTCAACCGCACCATTGTGACGCAGTTGAATTCTCGCGTGCCGCTGGTGGAAACCATCGGCCAGTACATCATCGAAAGCGGCGGCAAACGCCTGCGCCCGCTGCTGGTACTGCTGGCAGCGCGCTCGCTGGGCTACGAGGGCGACAAGCACATCACCCTCGCCACGCTGATCGAGTTCATGCACACCTCGACCCTGCTGCATGACGACGTGGTGGACGAGTCGCACATGCGCCGTGGCAAGAAAACCGCCAACGACGCCTGGGGCAATGCGCCCTCGGTGCTGGTAGGCGATTTCCTCTACTCCCGCTCGTTCCAGATGATGGTCGATGTCGGCTCCATGCGCATCATGGCGATCCTCTCCGGCGCGACCTGTGTCATCGCAGAAGGCGAAGTCCTCCAGTTGACCAACATCGGCAACCCGAGCATCTCGGAAGCCGACTACTTCGAGACCATTCAGGGCAAAACCGCCATGCTGTTCGAAGCCGCTTCCCACAGCGGCGCGGTGCTGGCCGATGCCACCCCGGAGCAGGAGCGCGCGCTGCAGTACTACGGCCGCTATCTCGGCCTGGCCTTCCAGCTCATCGACGACCTGCTGGACTACCAGGGCGACGCCGACGCCATGGGCAAGAACGTCGGCGACGATCTGGCCGAGGGCAAACCGACCCTGCCGCTGATCCACGCCATGGAGCGCGGCACCCCCGAACAAGCCAAGCTGATCCGCCAGGTGATTCGCAAAGGCGGCCTGGAACAACTGGACGAAGTGCTGGAGATCATTCACGCCACCGGCGCTCTCACCTACACCCGCGACCGCGCCGTCGAGATGGCCGACAAGGCCCTGGCCGAGCTGAACGCGCTGCCCGAGAGCCCCTTCCGCGACAGCATGGCCCAGCTGGCCCGCCTCGCCGTGGAGCGTCAGGCCTGATCGGCACCCGACAAGCGCAAAAGGGGCTTGAAAAAAGCCCCTGAACTACGTATGATGCGTCCCGTTGTTAAGCACGCCTTGGCAACCTTCGGAATATAGCTCAGCTTGGTAGAGCGCTGCCTTCGGGAGGCAGAGGTCGTAGGTTCGAATCCTGCTATTCCGACCAAGAATTCAACGAAAACGGCCACTTAGCTCTTAGAGCAAGTGGCCGTTTTTGTATGCGTTGGTTCTAGGTTCCATATAGGTTCCAAGGATCACGAACTACGGCTACGACATATTTGCTGAGCTGTTTCATGATAAGTCAGCCTGCCACTCGAATCACTAGGCGATAGGCATACCTAGAGTGAACAGCCTTCTGACTGTAAAACGATTGAGGTAGCAGCTTGGAATAGATCAGGGATCCAACAGATTCCTCTCATTGAAGGCATCCCGATGGCACAACCTTCTTGAAGCCGTAGGCCGCGCTCAATATCTCTAACTCTCCGGTTGTACCCGATAGCGCAGTAAATAATCCAGTGAACAGGCACAGGCCTATTTCGAACCAGGAGCAGAATGTAGCCAACGACAAGGTCCTTTGCACTAGCGAGATGTGCAGAAACACAAAATTTCCATCTAGAGTTTTATTTTATAGACGGACAGTCTATATTTCTTTGCATGAACCAATCATCCTCCATCAAGCGGCGTGGTCGCCCTCCTAAGCATCCACATCATCACGTGGATACGCGTGCTGCGTTGATTAGAAGCGGGACCGAAGTGCTGACGGAGCAAGGGTTTGCCAATGCGGGCATCGATGGCATCCTCAAGCGCGTCGGCGTTCCCAAGGGGTCTTTCTATTACTACTTCTCCAGTAAAGAGGCATTTGGTTACGCCGTTTTAGAGCATTACGGCGCCTACTTTGCCAAAAAATTGGATCGTCATTTGCTCAACGACACGCTACCGCCGTTGTTTCGTATCAAAGCTTTCGTAGCAGATGCTAAGGAAGGCATGCAACGTCACAATTTTCAGCGCGGCTGTTTGGTCGGCAACTTAGGGCAGGAAGTGAATGGTCTTCCCGAAGGCTATCGTGCATGCCTGCAAGCGATACTGACCGACTGGCAACAACGAATTGCGGTGTGTTTACGTGAAGCCCAACGACTGGGCGACATCATTTCTTCAGCAGATTGCGATCGACTCGCTGAGGCCTTTTGGATTGGCTGGGAAGGGGCTGTCATGCGTGCGCGACTTGACGCGCAAATACGCCCAATGGATACCTTTCTTGATACGTTCTTAGACGGAATATCTCCGTAATTTTTTTATCATTTAATAGACGACCGTCTACAAAAGAGGTGCAACATGTTCAAAGCAGTGCTGATCGATAAGGCAGAGGGTAAGCAGCAGGCAACCATTACCTCGCTAGACGAAGCATCGTTACCTGAAGGCGATGTGACCGTCAGCGTGCAGTGCAGCACGCTTAACTACAAAGACGCCTTGGCCATTACCGGCAAAGGGCCTGTGGTGAAGCAATTTCCTATGGTGCCCGGCATTGATCTATCAGGGGTCGTCGAGCATTCCGCCTCGCCTGACTTCAAACCAGGGGATACGGTGCTGCTGAACGGCTGGGGCGTAGGCGAAAAGCATTGGGGAGGATTGGCCGAGAAGGCGCGCTTAGACAGCCGCTGGCTTATTCCACAGCCGTCAGCGTTTACGCCTTATCAGTCGATGGCTATTGGCACGGCGGGCTATACCGCCATGCTAGCGGTCATGGCACTAGAAGAGCGCGGTGTTAGGCCTGACCAAGGAGAAATTTTGGTTACCGGTGCGAGCGGCGGCGTGGGCAGCTACGCGATTACGCTGCTGGCTCGCTTAGGCTATCGCGTCGTTGCCTCTACGGGGCGTCACGAGGAAGCGCCCTACCTTGTCGAGCTGGGGGCTGAGAATGTGATAGACCGTCGTGAGCTCTCCGAACCCGGACGCCCATTGACCAAAGAGCGGTGGGCAGGAGCCATTGACTCTGTGGGCAGCCATACCCTCGCCAATGTGTTGGCCTCCACCAAGTATGGTGGCACCGTGGCATGCTGTGGGCTTGCACAGGGGATGGACTTACCCACCAGCGTTGCCCCCTTTATTTTACGCGGTATCACGCTCGCGGGTATCGATAGCGTCATGAGGCCGCTGGCCCACCGTGTCGAGGCTTGGCGTCGCTTAGGAGAGCTACTGAGCCCTCTTCAATTGGAAGCAATTACTCGACCCATCGACCTAACGCAATCCATTAGCGTCGCGGAAGACTTGCTTGCAGGTAAGATCAGGGGAAGAGTGGTCGTCAACGTGGCGTGACCTCATAACGTGGGTGGGGGCCGCAAGGCGCTTCAATGAGCGACCTGCGGCTCCGCCGATCCTGAGAGATACAGCGTTATTATTTGTTAGTCTATCTGCCCTCTCAGCTTCGACACAGCACCAGTGATACTGCTAGATATCGACATCTCCCTCGACTCTGTTACGTCCGCATTGCTTTGCGCGATAACTCGCCGCGTCAGCGCGATTAAGTACATCGTCGATCGACGTATCCTCTGGGCGGAAATGGCTCACCCCGATACTGGCGGTGACTTGCCATTGACGATCCTCCGCTTCGATAAAGCTAGCGGCAATACTGGCACGTAGAGATTCGGCGATAGTGAGGGCACGTGCAGGCGTACAGCCCGGCAGTAACACGGCAAATTCATCTCCCCCTTGGCGAGCGGCATAGTCACTGCTGCGAATCTCACTCTGTACGATATTCGCGATGTATTGAAGCATTTGATCGCCTAGCGCATGACCGCCTTGATCGTTCACAGGCTTAAAACGATCTAAATCAAACAGCATGACGGCGGTCGGTTTGTCATGTGACTGCCACTGCATCAGCAATTCTTCGAGATGCCTCGTCAAACCGCGACGATTCAGTAGACGAGTGAGAGGATCGTGCTCTGCTTCCCAACGCTTTTGTGCATAGTCGTGGTGGTGCTGAGTGATATCGCGTACCGTACCTACTGTCCCGATAAATTGATCATCCACACGGACAGCCGCTGTTTGCACATCTAACCAGTACACCTCATGACCGGCGCCCAAGAAACGAAACTGGCGCGCAAAATCTGTTTGTTTAACGAGGCTACGTAACCAAGCGGTTCTTACCTCTGGGCGGTCGTCATGATGAATACGGTCGCTCCAATCTTGTAAGCTGTGGGGCGTTTGCTCACCCAAAATCTCGTGCAGCGCGTCATTGATAAAGGTCAGTTGACCGCGGGGGTTCGTCACGAACGTGCCTTGAGGCGACGCAGATAACGTTCCCCTGAGCAAGGCTTCCCGTTCCGCCAAATCGTGCAAGCTTGCTTGGCGTGCCGCTTCGGTCCGGTTAATCACATCAATAACACGGCGCAGCTCTTTCATCGTGGTGGGGATAGTCAGCACAGAGCGGTGCCCGTCTTGTAGCTCTTGAATCTGACGGGCGAGATGCGCCAGGGGGCGTAATGCTAACCAAATCACTCCCCACACCAAGGGTAAAATCAGTACGAGCACGCCCCAAACGTAGGTAGTAATTTGCTTCATGCCCGCAACAAGCGGGGCTTCAGCTTGGGCTTGCGGCAAATGCACGCCCACGATCCAGTTCGCTGGCCATATTTGTCGATAGGCGACCAGTTGGGATTCGCCAGCCAAAGACCGCCCCACACTCTCGCCTTCCCAACCATCTAACGCCTGCTCTAAGTCAGGTGAAATGGTGTCAGGTAGGGTGACTATGGCTTCTTGTTGATTAGGGGCGTAAATACGCTGACCCGTTGCCGTCGTTATCGTGACATAGCCATCGTCACCCAAGCGGAGCTGATCAAAGCCGTTGAACAGACGACTTTCCTTTAGATCGACCAAGCCACCTAAAAAGCCTGTGTAACGACCCGTGTCATCATGAAGGGGGACCAGCATCAGTACCAACGGAGTATTAGTAATCCGTCCAACCAAAGGAGCGCTGACATAAGGCGTTTTGAATGCATGCATAAATCGAGCATATTCACGATCCGCAAAGTTGTTACCGCTCCCCCCTCTATCGGCAGGCCATTCATCAACGACATCGCTGCTTAGATTAAACACCAGCAGCGCTTCAAAGAGAGGCTCCATCGTGTACGCGTGCTGATCAATCAAGGTTCCCTGCCTGGGAAGCGACATCCTCTCGGCCAACCGTTCCAGTTCGCTGAAGCGCTCATTCACCTGGCGCGTGATGGAGTGGCTAATGAGCTCTGCCTCGTAACGCAGGTGCTGGTGGTTGGTTTCATTTACCAGGAGCTTGCCCGCCTGCCAGCCAAACGTGAGTACGATCAGGCAAAGCAAACTCCACAGCACCACGGCCCCCACAACCAAGCGTCCACGTAATGTCGCAAAGGGGAACGTGATCATGCGCAGGAGCGAGCGCTGCACTCGACGACTTGGGGCGATGGTGTTACTCGATATCGATGTCATAAACGGTACCTAGCAGGCGAAGGTTCAACGCAATCGCGTATCGCCTATCTCTTATGAAGAAGTCTAGCCATCATAACAGTTGAAAAAGTGCTGAATTAGCTGACGTTTCAAAATGAGGCAGGCTTGCTCCGGCATTATCCGATGGGGATGGCGCCACATTTACGATTGAGCACTAAAATATGATGACAACAGGGCTGGGTAAGGTGCGTAGTAGACCAAACGAATTTACAGATGAAGAAACGACAGCACGCGCTAAACCATAGATGTCTAATTTGATGCGGCGCAAAATTTCGACTAAGTTAATCCATGTTATGGCATGGAGCCTCTAGACAAGGATGTCACCCCCCATGGAAGGCCTAATTCCCTCTAATTTGTTCCTTTTCATTGGCTCCGGCAGGGGCCTTTTTTCTGGTTCTTCGTCGTTTCATGTGGATTTAGCCTGATCGAACAGGCGGCCCACCGGGCTGCCAATCAGGTAGATCATGGCGATGAAGTTGGCCTCGTTCCGGTAACCCCGTGCGCGTGAGCGAGCCGCCTGGAACAGGCCGTTCATGCCTTCCAGTCGTGCGTTCGTCAGTCCCGAGATCCAGCGCCTCACCACCTGCTCGGCATGCCGCTCCAGGGTCGCCAGGGCCTTTCCCATCGGCTTCAGCAGCGGCTTCTCCGAGACCGCCGCCTTCATGGCCTTGAGATAATGCGTGATGCGCCACCGGGCCGCTCGCGGCGTCGGCGCCTTCTGGATCCAGCGCAGCTTCTCCTTGATCACCCAGGCATCGGACGTGGCGCTCTGGTCAGCTACCAGCTCTTGGAGCGCCGCTAGGGTTCTCGTTGTCCAGGCTCTTCAGCAGGGCCCAGCGCAGTGACTTGGGGTGTCCCTGCTCCCGGCGCTCCTTCTTGCGCACCTCGTCCAACCGGTTGGTGAAGGTCTGCACGATATGAAACCAGTCGACCGTGACCTCAGCCCTGGGAAGGTGCTCGGCCACGCCGCTGAGGAAGGCTTGTGACATGTCGCACACGACCTCGACCACGTTGTCCGGGTCGCCGCCATGGGCCGCCAGGAAGGCGCTGAAGGCCTCGATGGCCTCCTTGCCGTGGCCGGGAACGGCAAAGATCACCGGTTCCTGTTTGCGCTGCATGTCGAGAAATACCGTGACGTAACGCTGGCCGCGCCGGGAGGCGGTTTCGTCGACGCCGACGGTGGCTACGTTGCACAGATTCAGCTCCCCCAGCATGCGGCCGACGTAGTGCTGCACGATGCGCCACAGCCGCTTATCGGAGATCTCCAGCTGTCGGGAGACGGCCAACACCGGCATCTCCTTGACCAGTGACATGGCCGCCTGCTCGAACAGCAGGGTGAAGTCACTGCCCGGCCGCGCCCAGGGCACCTCGATGCGCTTGACGCCATGCTCGGGACACTTGGTGCGAGGCACGCGGGCGTGCAGGTAGCAGTGATGCTGGAAGAAATTCAGGTGCCGCCAGGTCTTGTCGGCGAAATCGTGAGCCGGACAGGCCTGGCCGCACTCAGGACAGGGGTAGAGGCTGCCTCGCTCGGCCTCGACGTAGAGGTCCAGACGGTGGGGCGATACGGAGGTATCCAGGTGCTGGTCCTTGAGAATCCAGGGCGCTTCCAGGCCCAGGCCGAGGGTCAGAATCTGGGTGCCGTCCATGTCGTACCTCCTATCGTCGTGGAGGTCATATCCTGGCCCAGCTCAGGGGGGAAATCCACACCCAACGACGAAGAGCCTTTTTTCTTGTATACAGTAGTACCGCAAATGCTAACGGAACAAGTTAGGCTTAGCTCATAAACATGAGATAGGGCTTCAGATAAGCAATGTACTGGGCATAGAGAGACCACGACGCTAAGCCTCGCCCCACCCAGCCAAGAAGTGTGTAGATATTGTGTTGGTTCATTGGTGGATTCACTGAGTGGGCTGGTGTCTGGAAGCTGATACAGCTTGGTTCATACCGTTACTGTCATGCACTGTCACACCCATTGAACCAGCCATGGAACGCAGCATATAGCGAGCTAGCGTTGCCGATAGCATCTTCTGATTCCGCTCGAACACTTCTCTGCACATTTCTGACCGCAGGCCTGCACACCACTGAGAATGCAAACGCTGCAGCAGTTCAGCGGCTTCCTGACAAGTTAAGGGAGCACTGGCTTCAAACGTGCTCGTAAACAGCTGAAGATAACTGGCTCGAAGTATCCCCTTAGTATCCAGGTAATGACCAAGATGACCGTACTGCTGCTCTAAGCACTTCCAGCCTGCATTACGATAGACAGCGATCTGGTACAACACATCGCCATAAGCAGCCTCAGCCACATTGCCGTGCTCGTACTGTTCAATTAACCGATCCAGAGACGCCAGCAGCGGAGGTAAGTGAGCCAAAAAGCCCAGAGTGGTCTGCCATTGCTGTCGTAACTCATACAGCTGCTCGACAGGTATAGCATGTGATCGTAAACGGATTGCAGCCGCGTCCAAACGTTGATGCTCACGCTGCATGAGAACCAAGCTGATCACAAGGTAAGACGGGGTGGAAGTCATACTGTCTTCCGGCAGAGACAAAGATGCATTCATCAAAGGTTCCTTTTGGATGGGTGGAGTAACGAATAAAAGGTGTAGCAATACCTCCACTGGCGACTGAAGCCATGGATGAGAGCAACACATGGGGATAGAGATATGATTGGGAATAGCGGTACGGATGACGGCTATTGCCTGAACCAGCAAGCAGACTCCGGTTACCCTAGAGCCAAGGTAATCAGGAGTCAGAGTGACGTGAGCTATGCACAGGGCCGATGTTAGCTGCTGAGCTTTCGTCCTTATCCCCTGAAGTATTTTGATATCACCTATTCAAGCTAGAAAGCCGGTTAGCTCTGCTGGCTCCCGTGCCTTTCCCTATCATTTTCACAAGAGTGGCGGAGCCACGCTCATCTCTCGTATTGGCTAGCTCTTGTGGTATTGAGATCTAGTCACTTGCTATCACTACTGATATATACCCAGCGCAATGGCGTAGCCATGAGAGCATCAGCACAGACTCAGGGAGGACTACAAACTGTCTGGCTGGCTGTGTTGTGTTGTGTTGTGTTGTGTTGTGTTGTGTTGTGTTGTGCATAGGAGCAGAGCTCACTGCTAAACCAGTGAACTCCAGTGGGCCAATGATGTTTTTTCTAAGCTAGGCCCCCGGGGGGGGGGTAGTTGTGTAAACAGCAACCGATAGCTATCAGCAGGGGCCGTACGAATTTTATAAAATTGGTGAAAACCTGCGGCTGACTCAAATCAGACAGAGCCATTGATGAAGCTACCTACAGAGTAAGCCGTAGGGGCTTCGAATGATCTTGGCTAGTCAAGAAGTCTTGGACTGTCAGCGTGCATAGACTGCATCCGACATTGCTTGTACCAAGGGGCTGATAGGATATAGGCGTTCTTCGTCGTAACGACCTATTTTGATAGGGTTAGTATATGGGTGAGAAGTCTACGTAGAAGTGTGCAGACTTCTCCCACTATCGCTGTCCATCTGGCTTTGAAGTCGATTACAGCTTTGTCTGCTTGAGGGTAGGATATAGGTCTCCTAGGGTTCCTCCTTTACTAGGCTTAGAGGGGAGTAATCCTTTCTGATGCAGCTCCAACCGGAAGTCTTTGATATGTTTGTCGTATGCTGCTCTGGATAGGCCTGCAGCCTTGAGCAAGTCCTTGAGCTTGGCCTTCTTATTACGGCGCTGCGTCAAAATGCTGACCAGGGTATCTAGCCGCTTCTGCCTGGCGGCTCTGCGGTCGTACTCACTCTTTGTCAAAAACGACTTCTGGGTCGAAACACGCGCACAACCGGTCTCAAACCAGCTAGCGATGTATGTAGCGTACTCGTAGTCAGGCACAATGAAAGTGTGCATTTTCAAGGAATTGAGCTGATTCCTTACGCTAGTACGAGCAATACATTGATAGGCGTTCTCATATGATCGCTCAACTTTTATGGCTTTTAACAGCTGAGCAATAGGCAGGCTGCGATCGTTGGCAAATTTTCGGTAAATGCGTTCATCGAAAGGTGTCAGATTGGTAGCAGCCAAGTACACAGCATGGTCAAGGTGTGTGAGGTGGTTCATGCCGTGGACCTTGGTTGTGGTTCGGACTATGCCTCGCACTTCTAAACTCTCTAGCAGCTGCTCTTCAGTATTGAGAGTTATCATGAAATCCTGACGCCCCAAAATCCGCTCTGCGAATTCTTGAGCATACATACCTACCGCCAATGTTGACGAAACCGGTTGCCCTTGCACGTTAACTAGAGCTTCATTGGCTGGCTTTTTGCGTAGTGCCGTTGACCAGTCACCACCGCTCAGGATCGGAATGATATTGGCTCGGTTTCTGTGTTTTTTCTCTAGCTGTGTACTGTCATTGATCGGTTTTTCGACAATGGTGAGCTTAAGTAATTCTACGCAAATGAAACCAAACAACGTGTCTTTCAACTGTGCACTTAGAACGGCTAGGTAGCTGACGTTGTCGACTAATTTTTTCAGAGGGTGATAGTAAACCGCTTGGTACATCTGACATGGTTTGCCATCTATGGTCGTCTTTCCTCTGTATACAGGCTCCTGCCCCACCAACAGATGCTCCAACAAATCGGCCACTGAAAATGACAGGGTGTTATCGAAACCACTGCGTATCTCCCGGATGAGGCCTTGGACCGAAGCCCGTGCGTTAGGAACCAACGATACGATTTCATCGCCATTGGATGTTTGTGAAAATTGAAGGTACTGTTCCCAGGATATGTTTTGTCGCAAGGGATCGTGCTTGACCATCAAGGTGCCTGCCAGATCTTGTGGGACTTCATCGATCACCACACGAACATCACGTAACAGTTGAGGCGACAAAATGGCCAAAGCTTTATGCGAAATGAACATCACCCCCTTGAAGCCACCTTCGAGCAGATTCCTAATTGCGTCGGCAACCGTCCCCACGGCAGTTTCGAAATCCACTTTTTTAACGGAAATCTGGCTCTGGGGATACTTGCTGATCTCGGACAACGTGAAGCTGTAGTTCTGGCCTGACAGCGCTAATGTGCTGGATGCAAACAGATATGTTTCAGAAACGGTCTGCATGCTGGCAAGGTGCCTCACTAGCTCTCTGATAGCTTCACGACTTTTACCACCACCACACCTGCTGCTTACATGCAGAATTTCTTGGATCATTATGGGTGCCATGCTGAGAAAAAAAGAGGAGCATTATTCATCAACTTCTGACTTCTGTCCTCTACTGGCCACTGTTTTTTCGTAGCCAAAAAGTACACCTTCCCTTAAAGGTGCATTAAGGGAAGGTGTACTTTTTCCAGGCACCAACAACACCAAAAAAAACCAAGCCACTGATTTATTTGAAAAAATACCAAACTAACGAGAAGCGCATCCCTCTTTCCCCAGCGGTAAGGAACAAGCAGTAGAGACCGCCGCTTTAGCGGCGGAGTGTCTGCTGCGCCAGTTCCGGCACCGCAGGGGAAAGAGGGGTGAGGCAAAGAGAAACCAAAGTTGTCAGCCAGCTTGGGGGTGGCCAAAAAAGTACACCTGCCCTTAGAACTCCATAAGGGCAGGTGTACTTTTCCGCAAACACTGCTAACCCTCTACCCACAGAACAGCACTGGCTTCACCTTCCCTGAGCAAGGAGTCGCTTGATACTCTCCACACACAACCAGGGTGGGTGGATGCAGGCAAGGCCAATAACCTGTAGATATCCCCATATCCATTCCTCAGTTGAGGAGGACGAACTGCTAGAACCAAGAGTATAGGGCTGCGTTGCTGGTACTAGATGCCTGGTACGCCTGGTTCATTTCTTTGATATTGCTGCTTGGTTCCACAGCTGGATAGGATATTTCATCCCCCCCCCCCTTTCTGGCTGAGGCCCTCAACATGACGACCCTTCTTGACCGCCGTGAGCTTTCAGACGTAGACGCCTTATGCACTCGCCTCGATAGTTTTTTGATGGCCCGGTTTGGCTATAAAACCTCATGCGCCTTCTGCTCCAGCCTCAACACCAACATCACCGCCAAGCGTAAAAAATTCGACCTTTACATCAGAGTTTTTGAACATGAGGATAAGTTTTGGGGAGGCAGAGCCCTGATCCTTGCCCGTATTGATTTCGATAAAACTCGACAAGGCCATGGCACCGCACTACTGAAACTGCTTGTCGATTTCGCCCAGAAGTATCGCTACGATGTCATTGGGATCGAGCAAGGCAAGACCTCATCGATCCAAGGGTTTGCAAATAGGCATGGTTTCCAAACGGTGGATGATGGGAGCAATTTTACCGCGAGCGTTTCAAACCTAGCGGCTGAGCTCTGAGGTCAGCCATTTTGTCATCGTTACAGTGACGACCTGTCACCTTGACGATGACAATACAATTTCCTCGCCAGGTGCTGCCGTTATATATGGCAGTGCTACTCAAATCCTCGCACCACCCAACGCAACACCCAGCCTAAACCAATGGCTAGCATCCCTAGAAAAAGCAATCCTTCGCTTCCAGCAAATAGGCCCATGAGGCCTATGACCAGACCAACGACTAACCACAACCGAATCCATCCTTTTTTTTCAACTAGGTCTTTTAACTGGTCAAGCATGCTCGTAGCTTCCCTTATTGGCACATCGTGTAAGTGCCGACGCGGTTACAGATGACCGGCCGGTTCTGGTTGATCTGATTGATCTGGTTCTGGAGAGCCTGGCGGTTCTGATCGACTTGGGCGTTGTGCATGTCGATTTGTTGTTTTCGTCCTGCTATGGACGAAGCCAGACTGTTACAGTGTCCCCTATGAACACGAGGCGTATCACGATAAACCGCATTAATGAGGGCATTCATGCGCCCCACATTGTAGCTATAGTCCGTAAACGCCCCATTGGCGTACCTTTCTCCTAATGCACTGATTTCGGGGGAAAGATGGCCTTGCTCAATACACCGCTGGAGCTTTACCCAGGATTCGGCCATAGGCCGATAGCTTGTTTCTGGTAGTTCAGGAGCCTGTCGCGGACTACTAGCACACCCTGTTAATACCACCATCCCCAACAGCACGATCCACCGTCCCATAGTATTCTCCTTAAGAGGGTGAGAAATCATATTCTCATAATCTAATTTAACCTAGAAAAATTTCGTAGCATTGGACTAATTGCCAGGTACAGGTTGGTGCTCATGACAGTCCCAAAACAGTGGGTTGGGTACCGAAGCCATCGTTGCATTGAGCCGTCGCCTTCTCATTTCCTGGCGGGTCAGGCACTATTTCGCCCTAATGACACCTTCTGATGTATGACAGGGATGCCCCCATGAGCCTTACCGACACCCAACTGCGTGAGTTGATTCTTTCAATCGTTCCACAGGATGGCTCTACCGTAGGTAACGTCAAGTTACTGGGTCTAATCACTGCTCAAGACAGCAGCATCGATAGAAGCGCCTTTGAGCATGTACGCGATGCCCTGGTGGAGGAAGGCATGCTGAGTAAAGGGCGTGGACGCGGGGGATCAGTTTTCCTGGTTCAATCATCGGAGGCTGCCCACGTAGAACCCGACCTGACCCTAAAGATGCAGGAGGCGCCTGCAGAGCAGGCACCCGCCTCCACCAACACCAGAAAAACGGGGACCAGCAAAGCACGTCAGAAAAAGGCGGACCAGGCTCAAGTACTTTCCTACCGTCACGATGAAAAACGCAAGAACAACCCACACGTAGGCATGGTGGATACCGCCAGCGATGGCGTCGAAGAGAAAACCGTATGGGCGTACGACCCCCACCTAGACCCAGAGTTACAGTTTGACTCTTCCGCTAGTCGTGCCCAGGTAGAGAAGCTCATCGATGACGCCTTGGCATCGGGTGATCAAGAGCAGATGCGTGAGGCGCTAGAAGAGCTAAAGCGCCTGCAGTCGCCGTACCTTCAATGGGCAGGCAAAGCTGAACGAACCAGTTTTGACGTGGATACGGTTTCACTGCACGTACACGAGCGAATCGACCCAGCGACTATTTTGGGTGAAGTTCAAAAGCGTATGAAAGCCAGCCAGAAAAGCGGCAGTGCCTTTCAGCCGGATATGTTCCATGCGCCGTTTGAGAACCTCCCGCTGCGGGAAGCCATTGACTTCTATAAACACGAACGTGACTGGGCCAACCGCCTAATCGCGGGTGACTCCCTACTGGTCATGAACTCCATGCTGCAGAAAGAAGGCATGGCGGGGCAGGTACAGATGATCTACATCGACCCGCCCTACGGTATTAAGTACGGCTCTAACTTCCAGCCCTTCACCCACAAGCGGGATGTGAAGGATCGTAAGGACGAAGACCTGACCCAAGAACCGGAGATGATCAAAGCGTTCCGGGATACCTGGGAGCTAGGCATCCACTCCTACCTCACCTACCTGCGGGATCGCCTGTTATTGGCTCGGGAGCTACTGAGCGATAGTGGTTCAGTGTTTGTACAGATATCTGATGAGAACCTGCATCATGTACGTGAACTGATGGATGAAATTTTTGGTAAAGAAAATCTAGTTAGCCAGATACTTTATCGAAGAGGTGGTTTTCAAACAGGTGCTCATATAGCCAATACTTTTGACTACATAATTTGGTTTTCAAAAGATATTACTGAACTTCATAAAAAAGTTAACCGAGTTTATGTACAAGCCTCGGTGGATAGCTGGTATTCCTCCAGCGACAAATGGGCTGAATACCCGAATGGTCGCAGAGAAGTACATAAAAAAGGCCGTGAAATCCCCGGAAACGTAAAGATACATAGTGACCGCTCATGCTTCTCTGCCTCTGGTGGAGAATCTAGCTCCTTTACGACTTCACTAAAAGGAGCTGTGGCAGCCCCTGCCTCAGGTCGTGGCTGGTCAACAAATGAACGCGGGGTGTGGAGGCTAAATGTTTCAAACCGGTTATTTATCAAAGGCAATAGGCCAAGATATAAACCTTATTATGATGATTTTCCGCTTCAGTATCTGAGCAACGGATGGTTTGACGTTATACGTGGAGGGTTCTCAGGCGACCCTGAAAACGAAAAAATCTACGCCGTTCAAACTCTGACCTCGGTTGTAGAGCGCTGCATCCAGATGACTACCGATCCTGGCGATCTAGTCCTCGACCCCACCTGCGGCTCTGGCACTACCGCCTATGTGGCCGAAAAATGGGGGCGCCGCTGGATTACCTGTGATACCTCCCGAGTGGCTGTCACGTTAGCCAAGCAGCGCTTGATGACAGCCAGCTACGACTACTTTGAACTCAAGTACCCGCAGGAAGGGTTGAGCGGTGGCTTCATCTATAAGACCGTGCCACATATCACGCTCAAGTCGATTGCCAATAACCCTGAGATTGATCAGATCTACGAACAGCATCATCCAGCCATCGTTGAGGCACTGGGCTGGCTCAATGGTGAGCTTCAGAAAAAGTCAGCCCCCTTGTTCACAGTGACGGAAGGCGGCCGCAAGGGAGAGAAAGTTGACTTTACCGCCCCTGACCGTAAAACCACTACGCTCCCCAGCGGTGAAGAAGCCCCTGTTAATGCCTTGTTGGAGTGGGAAGTACCCTTTGATTGGCCAGAAGAGTGGCCAGAAGAAGCGCTTCATGCCTTTGAGGATTTCCATAAGCAGCGTATTCGTATGCAACAGCGTATGGACGAAAGCATTGCCAACCACGCTGGCCAGGAAACCCTCTACGATCAGCCCGAAGCCAGCAAAGACAAGCTGCGCATTACCGGCCCCTTCACCGTTGAAGCCGTACCTTTTGCTACCGTGCTTGGTTTAGATGAGGCAGAACAACCCAAAGAAGCCAATGTGGCTGTCGCCCGCTCTGGTGCAACCTCTCGCCATGCCCAGTGGCGTGACGAGCTGATAAAGGCCGGGATACGCGGTAAAGGAGGCCAATTACTCAAGCTGATGGACTTGGAAACCCTACCGGATGCTAAGTACCTACACGCAGTCGGTACCCTGGCCGATACCGGTGAGCGAGTTGCCGTTAGCTTTGGTCCTGAATATGCCGCGCTGGAGCAGCGTCAGGTAGAGATCGCCAAGAATGAAGCGGGTGACCTTTTCCCCACGCCTAAGCTACTGGTGTTTTGTGCCTTTACCTTCGACCCTGAGGCCGCGAAAGATCTCGATAGCATCCGA
The DNA here is from genome assembly GCF_014651795.1 of Vreelandella hamiltonii. NCBI lineage: Bacteria > Pseudomonadati > Pseudomonadota > Gammaproteobacteria > Oceanospirillales > Halomonadaceae > Vreelandella > Vreelandella hamiltonii. The sequence goes on from NZ_BMXO01000006.1 coordinate 65,215, forward strand.
GGTATTCAGGCCTTACGGGTACAGATGAACACTGACCTGTTGACCGAAGACCTGAAGAAAAACAGCCGTAGCAACCAGTCCTTCTGGCTTATGGGTCAACCGGATGTAGAAGTTCATCAGCTGGAAGGTGGAAAGCTACAGGTTGAGGTGCATGGCTTCGATTATTTCGATACCAAAACGGGCGAGCTGAAATCGGGTGGCAAGCGGGATATCGCGGTTTGGGAGCTGGATACCGACTACGATGACCGCTCGCTTTACCCTCGCCAAGTCTTCTTCCCCATGGCCGGCAAGAAAGACGGCTGGTACAAGCTGAAGAAAGACATTCGTGCTGAGCTCAATGAATCACTGCTCGACCAGTACCACGGCACGAAATCGCTGCCTTTTGAGCCAGGCGATAACCAGTGTATTGCGGTGAAGATTGTTGATAACCGAGGCATTGAATCGCTCAAAGTCGTTCGGTTGGACTGAGCCATGATCCAGCAACTTAGCTTATTCGAGGTATTGTCTCGCCATGAAGGGGTCGATACCGAGTACAAAGCAGCCAAAGGAGGCCTGCCCAAGAGCCTATGGGAAACCTATAGCGCTTTTGCTAACACCGCAGGCGGCACAATCTACCTCGGCGTCAAGGAAGGTGATGATGGCCCTGTTACCGCTCGGCTGAGCGAAACAGACGTAGAGAAGTTACGGGGCGACTTCTGGGTGACGATTAACAATGCCCAGAAAGTCAGTGCCAATATTCTTCAGGAGCATCACGTCAATGTCGAAACGTACGGCGGTGATGCCATTCTGGTGATTGAAGTCCCACGTGCATCCAGAAGCGAACGCCCCGTTTATATTGGGGTAGATCCCATCAAAGGCACCTTTCGGCGTAACCACGAAGGTGATTTCCGCTGCAACGATGCGGAAGTGCAGCGAATGTTTGCGGATCGTCTCGACCATGAGCCTGCGGATAGTCGTATTCTGGCTCACTTCGATTTAGACGACCTGGATGCTGCCTCACTTAAGCAATTCCGAAATCGTGTGGCTTCACGAGTACCTGACCACCCTTGGCTCACTGAAGATGATATTGGCCTGCTCACTAAGTTAGGCGGTTGGCGTAAGGATCGTCGTACAGGTAGTACTGGCTTAACGGTAGCTGGGCTGTTGATGTTCGGCAAAACGGAAGCCATTCAAGACAACGAGGTACTCCCCGGCTTTCAGCTCGACTTTCGTGAGCGGTTAGCAGACGACGACAACATTCGCTGGAGTGACCGGTTGCATATCGATGGCACCTGGGAAGCTAATCTTTTTCAGTTTTATCAGCGCGTCTCACAAAAGCTGACCCATGATCCGGCACTGAAAGTGCCTTTCAATCAAGAACGACGTGGGTCTAGTGATGCCCATGAAGCTCTGAAAGAAGCCTTGGTGAATGCGTTGATTCATGCTGATCACTCTGGCCAGGGTGGCATCATCATTGAGCGCTTCAAGGATGCGTTTGAGTTTTCGAACCCTGGTACGTTGCTGCTCTCGCAAGAACAGTTGGTCGCCGGAGGTGTGAGCGAGTGCCGAAACAAGTCGCTACAGAAGATGTTCCAATGGCTAGGCGTAGGCGATAAAGCTGGTTCAGGATTGGATAAAATTCGCCGTAGCTGGCACGCCAATCTTTGGCAGCCACCTAGCTTGAGCGAGACGTTTCGTCCGGATCGCGTCAAGCTATCACTCCCGCTCATCAGCATGATGCCTGAAGATGTGCTCGATCGGCTTCACCAGTTGTTTGGCCCTGAGTTCAAGGCTCTTTCTCGTGATGAAGCTCAAGCCATCGTCATCGCTTCTACAGAAAACCAGGTCACCAACCAGCGCCTACAAGCAATGCTGACCCTGCATCGTGTCGACATTACAGGGATGTTGGCTGGGCTCGTTGATAAGGGTTTTTTAGAGCCTCACGGCCGCAGCCGTGGCATGTACTACACCTTGGCAGAACCCAACCACACACACTCCGCAGGCATTGGCGCCGTTACTGCTGCGAACGACGATTCCAGCAGCTCCCTAGAATCCGAATCCAGCTCCCTAGCATCTGAATCCAGCTCCCTAGCATCTGAATCTAGCTCCCTATTATCCGGGGATAGCTCCCTAGCCTCTGGTAACGATGATCAGCCGTTGGCTGAGCTGGAGAGACAGTTCGGTAGGGATATCGCTGGCTACCTTTGGCAGGTTGCAAGCCCCGCCCGGGGTAGAAAGCCACCAACCGCGACGGTGAAACACATATTGCTAACCCTTTGCCAAGGCCGCTACCTCAGCGTATACGAACTTGCTACGTTGATGCAGCGTAACAGTGAAAGTTTACGCCACAGCTATCTGAAGCCTATGGTGCTCAATCGACAGCTAGCGCTGCGGTATCCCGACACGCCTAACCATAGCCAGCAAAAATATATCGCGGTAGAAGGAATCACCGAATGAGCCAACCAACGCTGATCATCAACTCGCCTTATGATGTACCTACGGCTTACTGGGAGCGAGATGATAAGAAGCTAAATTTACAGCAAGGTCGCCGCCCTGCCGCTTACGATATTTTTGATACCCGCAGCAATACAACGCGTTCAGAACCCCTGGAACAGGTAAACCGCATTCGAGAACGTGTTGATGAGTGGCGAGAAGCGGGCTACCCGGGGGTCACCTCGGTAACTCGACAACTGTTAGAGCATTGGCATGAGCGTGGTGAATGGGATGAGGATGGCTGCCGATGGGAAGGTGGCCCACGCCAGTACCCCTTCTATTTTTGCCAACTTGAAGCTATCGAAACACTGATTTGGTGGTTAGAGGCTCAAGAACAGTATCGCCAAGGTATTTACCTGCATGGTGATGGCGGGCCTTGGGAACGCATCTGTAACAAGATGGCCACGGGGTCGGGTAAGACATCTGTCATGTCGTTGATCATTACTTGGCAGACGCTTAACGCCATTCAGTACCCTAAAGACCGGCGCTACTCCAAGGCTGTGTTTATTGTTGCCCCTGGGCTCACAGTGAAGAGCCGCTTGCAGGTGTTACAACCAGGGCACCTGCAAAACGTGTACGATGAGTTCAACCTTTGCCCAAACGAAGCCATGCGGCAGCAGCTGAACCAGGTACAACTGGTTATCGAAAACTGGCATGCCTTGATGCCATTAAAAGAGCAGGACCGTTCTGTGGTGCGTAAAGGCAAAGAGAGTGACGAAGCCTTTACCCGCAGAGTACTTGGTAAGCTAGCGAATGAGCGGGATCTAATCGTCATCAACGACGAGGCCCACCACGCTTACCGAAAGCCAGCCGAAGCTAAAATCAGCAAGAAGCAAGCGGAGGAAATGGGTATAGACTTGGATGAGGCCACTCGCTGGATAGAGGGACTGGATCGAATTCATAAAACACGACGTATCCGCCGCTGTTTTGACCTCTCTGCGACACCTTTTGCTCCTACTGGGAAGAGCAATACGGAATCAGGTCTCTTCGAGTGGATCATCTCGGACTTTGGCCTAAACGATGCTATTGAGGCGGGGCTGGTGAAAACACCTCGTGTCGTCGTTCGTGATGATGCACTGCCTAACGCCAAGACCTATGCCAGTAAGCTCTATCATCTCTACCGTGAAGAGGAGGTGAAAGAAGACCTTAATCGCAAGGCTGAAGCCACTGCCCCCTTGCCTGATTTGGTTCAAAAAGCTTATGCACTGCTTTCTTATGATTGGCAAGAGACCAAGCAGCAATGGCAAACCGCTGGGCATACTATTCCCCCCGTCATGCTGACCGTATGTAACCGTACCGAGACAGCAGCTCGCATCGAACGCTTCTTCAATAGCGGTGATTGCTTGATCTCAGGAACCCAAGCACCTGAGGCCACGCTTCGGGTAGATTCCAAGGTGCTGGAAAAGGCAGAGAAAGGCGAAAGCATCACAAAAGATAAACAGTACGCAGAACGCCTGAAAGCGGTGATCAAGGCATCGGGCTTGCCCGAGGATAAACAAGCAGACCTGTTGGCGATGAAGCAGGAGGAACAACTGCGTGCACTTGTGGATACGGTGGGCAAGCGAGGCAAACCAGGCCAACAGCTCCAGAATGTCATTTCTGTGGCGATGCTCTCAGAAGGTTGGGATGCCGCCAACGTGACTCATATTATGGGCCTGCGGGCCTTCACAAGTCAGTTGTTATGCGAGCAAGTCATTGGGCGCGGCCTGCGTCGTGTGTCTCATGATATGACGGCTGAGAAAAGATTTGTTCCTGAGTACGTCAACGTCTTTGGTGTTCCGCTCTCTATCTTCCAGGATGATAGCGGTGGCGGTGAACCACCCCCTCCACCCAAGCCCAGTGTTCGTGTAGAGGTCGAAACAGGACGCAATCATCTAGAACTGCGTTGGCCCAATGTGGAACGTATCGATAACGTTCTGAAACCCGAGTTAGTCATCAACTGGGAGGAAGTGCCCTCTCTTAAGCTTGACCCGGGGCAAACACCGCTGAACGCAGATATCGCTCCCTCCTTAACAGGGTCTCCGAACCTGGAGATGGTGACAGAGATTGCCTTGGAAAAAGCGGTTCAAGACTTCCGACTACAGAATTTGATTTTTAGGGCTGCGAAGAAGCTCTACCAGCAGAATGCAGAATCATTTGGTGGCGACAAACAGTACCTCGCCGTGCAGCTTATTCGGATTGTTGAGCAATTTTTGAACAGTGACAAAATCGATATTCCTAGCCTATGGCACCAGGATCCTATCAGGCGACGCCTGCTCTTTGCCCTCAACATGGATACAGTCGTCGGCCATGTTGGCCACTATGTCACTGAGCAAAATGTTGAAAAACAAGAGCTGATTTACGACGAACATCAGCCTATTGGTTCAACTGCCTATATGCGCCCTTGGCTAACCACAAAGCCTTGTTCGCCCACGCAGCGCTCCCAAATTAGCCATGTGGTATACGACAGTACGTGGGAAAAAATGGTGGCGGATATCTGTGAAAAACATCCAGATATTACTGCCTGGGCTAAAAATGATCACCTCGACTTCAAGCTTCGCTACCTATGGCGTGGATCATCTCGAAATTTCGTGCCTGACTATTTGATACGCTTCAGCAACGGCAAGACTCTGGTGCTTGAGGTCAAAGGTCAGGACAGCTCGCAAAACGCTGCGAAGCGAGCTGCCATGAATAACTGGATAACCGCCGTCAACACTCAAGGAGGCTTTGGCCACTGGGCATTCAGCACTGTTTATGATCCATCGAAAACCCGCGATGTTATCGAGCAAGCGTTGTCTGGTTAGTAGCACTTGGCCGCTCACGGGGTAGCCTATGCGTCAGGTGTTCCTGTGAGTTGGCCAGAGAGGCAGCAAATGCTTCCACAATGTCGCGGGTATGGTCGGGCCTCAGGTGGGCATAGTGCTGAATCGTCGTCTGGATATCACTGTGAGCCATCAGCTTAGAGACCGCTAGCAGGTCGGCTCCAGCCATGACCAACTGCGATGCAAAATTATGGCGAAGGGTGTAGAGCACCAAGTCGTTAGGTAACTTGGCGAACGCTCTGACCTTCGCCCATGGCTTTTGCATCGCGGTTCTATCAAAACGCTTTCCTGTTAAGGGGTTAGGAAATACCAGTCCTGTTTTAGGCTTTCCTTGCTGATTGTGCCAAGTCGTCAACACCTCAACGACTGAGCTCGATAGTGGGAAAGTTTGTGGTTCAGGGTGGTGGTGTGCTGTCTTCTCGATGGTCTTTCGGACAGTTTTGAAGGGTAAATTGACGTGCTCCCAGCAGAGCCCAGCTATGTCCCCTGGACGAAAGCCTGTGTAGTACATGAATAGAATCCACGGCTTCACGTGATCGACGTATGCCAGCTGATCCAAGTCTGGAAGAAAGGCCTTACCGTGCGCTCGACTATTACGTCGCTGCTTCCGCCTTTCCTCTTGATACAGCTCCAAGCCTAGAAAAAGTGCCTGTACTTCTTCTGGCTCAAGGTACCGCCGCTCATTACCCACCGATGCTAGCTCCTCTTCTGTCATAGCCGGTTTCTGGAGCTTGATACCCTTGAGTGGATTGGTAGAGATGACTTTTCGCTCAGCGGCATGAGCGAGCAAGGTGTGTAACGCCCCGAAGTCACGCTTCATGGTAGAGAAGGCGCGTGGCTTGTTAGCTGCTTTGCTATTGGGCCTAGAAGGTTTCATGGCCTCTTGTGCTGCCTGCCAACGCTCAACATCCGCACGTGTAATGCTACCCATAGGCCTATCAAGCCAGTCCGCAAAGGCTTTATGAAGCCTGCTCAAGGTAGCTTGGCCACCCTTCTTTCGGCTTTGATAAGCTTTGTAGGGGCCATCCAAATAAGAACGAATCGTTTGCTGTGCTTGGAGCTGATGATCGAATTTAGCCTGTTCAGCAACGGCACGGGGATCTTTACCCTGGGCAATGTCAGCCAATGATTCCTTTGCCATCTGGCGGGCTTCTTCCGCGGTAATCTCACCATAGCGGCCAAGCGTCAGCACACGACGTTGACCGAGCGTGTTGTAGTAAGACAGTCGACAGGCAAGACCACGCTTACCTGAGCGGACGTGGTAACCACCTAAAGCGGCATCCCACACCTCGTGGCCATCAGGCAATGTTTTGGTCAAGCGATCCAATGTACGGGTCGTCAAGCTAGCGGTTGTTTTAGCCATTAAGGTCACCTTTTTCTAGGTTCCAAATAGGTTCCAGAGGTTGGAAATTACCCATATGGCTCAGCAAAAAGATGACAAGGCAAAACAGGAGTAACTCTTTGAAATAAATGAACTAACCTCGCAATCCAAAGAGATAGCTTATTACCCAATCAACTCCCTAAATCTCCTTCGGGAGGCAGAGGTCGTAGGTTCGAATCCTGCTATTCCGACCAAGAATTCAACGAAAACGGCCACTTAGCTCTTAGAGCAAGTGGCCGTTTTTGTTTTTGCGCCCCTCATCAGCGCCCACCACGTTTCATGGCCATACCAGGTCCACCGCGATGGGGTCGTGGTCTGACGAGCGAAACGGGCTGGGCGGGGTGTCGTCCGGCTGTTGGTCGTAGCTCAAAAAGCGCGGCTCGTCGGCGTTGATGGGCCAGGTATGCACCTGCTGCACGGCCTCGGCCAGTTCAGCGCTGGCCAGGGCGTGGTCGAGATACCCGGACTCACCGCGAAACACATAGGTGTAACGGCGCTCGGCGGGGAGATGACGCGCGATCAGGTCGGTCATGCCTGCATGTACCAAAGTGCGGATCGGGTCTTCGGCACCGTAGGCATTGAGGTCCCCCAGTAGCAGCAAACGCTCATGGCCTACTTCCTCGCGCAAGGTGTCCAGAAAGCGCTGGGTGGCCTGCGCCTGGGCAACACGTCGTTCGTTCCAGCAGCCTTGGCCACGGTCGATATCCCCCTGCGCAGGGCAGCCGGATTTGGCCTTGAAGTGCGCGGTCACCACCCCTACCTCTGGCCCTCCTCGCACACTGCGGAAGAAGCCGGCCAGCGGCGGTCGGTCGTGGGCATCGTCACGGTCGATATGCAGGGCTCCCAAGGCCTCCACTCGGTCCGGCCGATAGAGCAACGCCACCCGAATGGCGTCCGTTCCATGGCGCTCGGGCTCGCCCACCGGCTGGTAGCGAATCCCCGTGCGCTGGTGCAACTGCTCGACCAGATCGGTCAACGCGTCGGGGCGGTTCTCTATTTCGATCAGCGCCAGAATATCCGCCTCCAGCCCCGCGATGGCCGCTGCCAGCTTGCCGCGCTGGCGCTCCAGCGCGGGCGCATTGGCGGCACCACGCTCCCCCAGGGTGACGAAGTAGTTCTCGACGTTGAAGGTAGCTACCCTCAGGGCATCACCCGGTGCTTCCAGCGGGCCGGGGCGGGGGTTGCTGTCGGTGAACGTGACCGCTTGCGTGGGGTGCAAACGGTAGTCGCCAAAGGCGTGGGTGAGCACCCCGGTCAGCCCGTCGAGGGTGCTACCTACGCGGCGGGTGCCCTGCTCGTTCAAATAGGGCACGGGGTCGGGGTTCGTGTGGTAGCTGCCATCGTCCAGCAGCAGTGGCGCAGGCGAAGGGGCTGCCTGGGCGGCACTATGGGTCGGCCGAAAGCGTCGCTCGTTGGCCAGCGCCAGCGTGCCGTAACGGCCCAGATCATGGTTATCGGTGACCGTCAGCGGCTCAGGGAAAGTGACCAATAGCGCTTCCATGGCGTCCAGCGAGGCCGCGTCCTGGGGCCAGGATAACGCAATGGGTTCGGGCAGCTCGCCTGCGCTGTCACAGGTCACCAGCCGAGTGACGCGCTGCAGCTGAGGGTTGCCGCGAAAGCTTCCTGTACGCGCCTGTAGCTGCAGATGCTGGCCCGCCACTACCTGCGTGGCCTTGTGCTCGGCCAGCCCCGGCGCATACACGAATATGCCTACCGGGCCCTGCTCGGTGGTTTGCTGCAGGTAGAACCCGCTGAGGCGCTCGCGCCCCAGAAACTCCCCGGTCACGACGCCATCGATGGTCACACGCTGGCCTTCGGCGAGGGCAGACTGCTCGCCAATGCCTTTGATGTGCGCCAGGTCCGTGTTGGACGCTGCCGGGCAGCTGGCCATGGCAGGCAGCGCCAGCGGCAGCACGAGCCACACGATGCCGTGGGTCGCTCGCCGAAGGGACCTGTGCAGCTGGCCTGCGCGTTGCAGGTTGGCCAGCGCGTCGATGAATCTCATGCGACCACCGCTCCTCTTGAAAGGTTATTCAGCCTGGCATGCTCAGCAAGCCCACCACACTGACCAGAATCAGCACCGCCCCCAGCACCCGAAAGAACAGCCCGGTATCGGCATGGAGCAGGTAACGGTGCGCCTTTTCGCCCAGCAGGTGGCCAATGAAAGCGCACGGCAACAGCCATAGCTGATGCACCAGCTGCAGGTCGACCCCCGCCACCACGAACGACACCATCTTGATGACCACGAGGATGAACCACAGCACGAACATGGTATCGCGCAGCTGCTCCTTGGCCACATGGGCGGCAAACACCGCCACGATCAGCGGCGCGCCAATCAGCGAGGTGCCGCTGACATAGCCGCCCAGCCCCAGCAGCAGGTAATCCACATAGCGGTGCTTGCTTTGGAACGGCTTGTTCAAGACATAGCCAATGGCGTAGATGATCACGATGCCAAAGATGATGCTGGTCATGACATGGTTGGGCAGGGTCAGCAGGCCCACCACCCCGACCAGCTTGGGGATGATCATGATCTTCAGCGCCTTGACCAGATACCCCCAATCGATATTGCTTTGCACCGCGGCTCCATTGCCCGCCTGCCGCACCTGCCGGTGCCCGTTCCAGGCAATCCAGCTGGAGAAGATCAGCAGATGAATGGCAATGATGGGCAGAAAGACCAGCGGCTCGTTGCTGACCAGCAGCAAGAACGGCAGCGCCAGCACGGCGCCACCAAAGCCCAAACTGGTGCGCACGAAGCCACTCCAGGCAAAGATCAGCCCAATGAGTACGTACTGGTACCAGAGTAGATCGGCCATGGTGCAATGCGGTCCTTGTGGTTATGGGTTAGGGGACGTGACTCAGCATCAAGGGGTATCCAACTGCCACCAGCGTGGCAGCAGCGCCCGTATACGCGCCTGGGAAAAGCGGTCATCCATTAATACCACAACCCCACGGTCCTCGGGGCCACGGATCACCCGGCCCGCCGCCTGCACGACCTTGACCATGCCCGGCACACGGTAGGTGTAGTCGTCTCCGCGCCCAAAGCGCGCCTGTAACCGAGCCTTCAGCGCTTCGTTGAAGTCGTTGAAGGGCGGCAAGCCCAGCGTGGCCACAAAGGCACCGATCAACCGCTCGCCGGGCAGGTCGATCCCCTCCGCGAAGGCGCCCCCCAGCACTGCAAAACCGATGCCGCAGCCGCCAGGCGTAAAACGTGCCAGAAAAGCGTCGCGCTCGGCCTCCTGCATGCTGCGCGTCTGGGCAAACACGGGAATGTCCGGGTGGGCCTGGGCAAACGCAGCCAGCACCTGTTCCAGGTAGGCAAAGCTGCTGAAAAACGCCAGGTAATGCCCCGGGTGGCGCTGGTACTGCGCCGCCAGGGTAGCCACGATGGGTGCCACCGAGGCCCCGCGGTGATGGTAACGGGTGGAGATATCCGTGCGCAGCTGCACTTCCAGCTGCTGCGCCACGAAGGGAGACGCCACCTCGCGCCAGACGCTGTGCTCCGGCAACCCCAGCAGGTCACGATAGTAGTGAAAGGGCGACAGCGTGGCGGAGAACAGCACCGTGCAGTGGGCACGCTTGAAGCGCGGGCCAAGAAAATCCGCCGGGATCACGTTACGCAGGCCGAGGACGGCACTGCCCTTCCCCGCGACGTCCAGGTCGCACAGCGAATGATCGCCAAACTGCTCTGCCAGGCGACAGAACGCCAGCGCCTCGAACAGCAGTTCCTGAAGCGCCTGGCTCGCCCCGTCAGGATGCTCCACCAGATAATCCGTGATCGCCCCGGCCAAGGTATGCAGTGCACCCAACAATTTGGTGGGTAGCGCATCCAGCAGGTGATAACGACGCTCCGGCGCCTGGTCTTGCACCGCCTTGTTGAGGGCCTGCCACTGCCTGCCAACGCGCGCCAAGGGCTTGGCCAGCGCCGGTCGGGAGTGGCGCCGCAGGTAGCTCAGACGCTGCTGGGAGAGCGCAGCGCTATACATGCCACGGGCACGCTCGACCAGATTATGGGCTTCATCCACCAGCAGGCCCACCCGCCAGTCGTTGGCCTGGGCCAGCCCGTGCAAAAGCGCGTGGCTATCGAACCAGTGATTGACATCCCCCACGGCCACATCGGCCCAGCGGGCCAACTCCTGGCCCAGATAGTAAGGGCACACCTGATGCGCCAGCGCCACCTCGCGCAGAGCCTCGCGGTCTAGCCAGCCATGTTCCACCGCCGCCTGACGGGCCGCGGGCAGGCGATCGTAAAAGCCTTTTGCCAGCGGGCAGGCATCGCCCTGGCACGCCGTACCGGGGTGCTCGCAGGCCTTGTCACGCGCCACCAGCTCCAGCACCCGCAGCGGCTGTGCGGGGGCCTGCAGGCTGGTGAGGGCATCCAGCGCCAGGCGGCGGCCGGGGGTTTTCATGGTCAGAAAGGCGATGCGGTCGAGCCGCTGGCGGGGCATCGCGGAGAGCATGGGAAACAGCGTGCCCAGGGTCTTGCCGATACCGGTGGGCGCCTGGGCCAGCAGGCAGCGGCCGGTGCTGGCCGCCTTGAAGACATCCTCGGCCAGTGCCCGCTGGCCGGGTCGGAAATCCGCATGGGGAAAGCTCAGCGTGGCGAGCCATGCATCGCGGCGCTCGCGGTGGGCCGCCTCCTGGTCGGCCCAGGCCAGGAAGCGCTGGCACTGGTGGGCAAAAAACGTTTCCAGCTCATCGGCGCTTGCCTCGCAGGTCAGCCGGGTTTCCTGACCGCTGGCAATCTCCAGGTACACCAGCGCCAGCGTGATATGCGCAAGGCCCCGTTCGGCACAGAGCAGCGCGCCGTACACTTTCACCTGCGCCCAGTGCAGCGCCCTTTGGTTATCCGCCATGCGCGCCAGGCTACCGCGATGGGTCTTGACCTCTTCGACACAGTTGCCCGCCACATCGAAACCATCGGCGCGGCCAGACACGCGCAGCCCCTGATACTCACCGGAGAGCGGCAGTTCGGCGAGATAACTGGGGATCTTTTCCCGCCGCCTGGCCACCAGAGCGTGCCCCTCGATGCCCTCCTGAGCACTGGGTGCGGGCGTAAAGCGGTGGTCCAGGTCACCCTGGCGGGCGGTGAAGTCACACAGGGTACGCACCGCCACGCGATAGCGGCTCATGGGTCGGGCTGCCAGCGCACGTGGCAAACCTCGACGGGAATCCCCTGGCGGCAGAAGAAGTCGATCCAGCGACGCTGGTTATCCTGCAGACGATCCCCCGGCCCTTTGACCTCGATCATCCGATAGCGCGGCTCGCCATCTGCTGCTTCCGGCATCAGCTGAATGAGGTCCGGCAGGCCTGCGCGATTGTGCTTGAGATCCCCCAGCAGGCGGGTAAAACAGCCGCGCAGGTGCGCAGCGGGCAGGCAGTCAAGCGCCATGGTGACCAGCGGTTCGCTCAGCACTCCCCAATGCACGAAGGGGGAAGCAAGCCCCTGCTTGTCCTGCCAGGTGGCCAGAATCGTCGCGCGGTAGCGGCCATCCTCCAGCTGCGCCAGGCAGGCGTCGATCTCTGCCTGGCGCTGGCCCACGAAGTCTTCGCGATAGAGGTCCGCAGGCCCGCTGTGGAACGGGTGAAAGAACGCTCCCGGCAGCGGCTTGAAAATGACTGGCCAGAGCAGCAGGCCGAACAGCCCCGTGATCAGGCAGTTTTCCACATAGAAGACCGGCGCACGGGCGGTGGATAAGTGCTCGGCAACGGCGCGCTCCACCGGCTGCGGCCCGGGCAGCTCCAGCACGTAAGTGGGGGCATCGACGGCTTTGGCGGCCGGTGGGGCGGGCAAATTCAACTTGCGCGTCAGGCGTGGCAGCAGGCGTCCCAGCGCCTGGGCTTCGCTCTCGCCGGCCTGATCGAGCGACGCCTCGGCAAGCGCGTAAGCCTCCTGATAGCGGCCCAGGCGCTCCAGCACTCGCAGCCGACGAATGCGCGCTTCTCTGTTGCTGGACTCGGCATATAGCGCCAGGGCCAGGGCCGCCTCACCGCTGCGCTCTGCCGTGTGCCCCAGGGTCAACAGCAGCCGCGAGCGGCGGGCGTCCAGCCAGCGGTTGCCGAAGGCAGCGGGCACGTCAGTGGCGATCACTCCCGGCGCCTCGCCGCTCTCCAGGCGCTCGCGCAGGCGGTGCAGCGTGAGATAGGTATCGACCTCTTCGCGGCGCTGAAATGCACGCGAATCCGAAGAGAGCGGAAGCTGTTCGAAACGCTGCAAGCCAAGCTCGGTGAGCACGAATTCGGCCCAGTCCTGGCGCAGGTTGCCAAAGAACATCAGCCGCAGGCGGTCGCATAGCGCCATGATGTCGAGGCGCACGATGTTCGTGGCGGCCTCTGGCCACCACTGCTGCAGCGGGCGTGCCTCGGCAAGCTCTGGTGTCAGTGCCGCCTGAAGTTCGCGTTTGGTCGCCCTGGGGGCGATGCCCAGCTCAAGGATCGTCGGTTGCAGGGCGTCGCGCAGCTCGCTGAGGCGCAGCAGCCGAAATAGCGCCTCGATGCTCAACAACGGCGTCTCGTCGACCCACCCCTGGGCCAGTAGCGGGGCCAGTGCCTGCCGGGTGTCGCCAATCTCGGGGTAGCTGAGCTTATCGATGCGGAACAGCTCGCCTTTGCGCATCACCATGCGTACCAGCAGCGCTTGAGCAGCGCGCGGCAGCTGTGACCATTGCTGGAGGGCGTGATGCTCCTCGGCACTCAGCAAATCGCCGTGACGCGACTGCACCCAATCGACCACGAAGCGGAAATTCGCCAAGTAGTAAAAAGGGTCATCGAGGGAGGCGGTGGCCGAAACGGCATGAGCACTGTTCATGCATCCATTGTAACAGCGCTGGATGGCGTGGGTTAACCCACCCGGTGTTGATAAAGCGCGTCTAGCGCGTCGTCCACGAAGGGATCTTCCAAGGAGGCATCATCTATGGAAGGGGCGGCAGGCTCGCTACCGGTCAGGGCATCACGGGGCTGACCCGCGAGAGGTGCAGTGCTGGTAACGTTCGAGGAGGGCGGCTTGCGACCGCCCACCAGCACGTACCACTCCGCTTCGCTGAGGTAGTGCTGGCACCAGCGGCTCAAGCCATCGGCGACGGCGTCGCGAGTGCGTTCACCGCTGCGAAACGAGGTGGCCAAATAAATGAGGTCCTGACGCGCAATGCGTGCACGGGCATTGCCGCCATGCACTTGGGAGAGCGGGCAGCGTCGGTCATAGGCCGCGTTGGTGAGGGCATTCAGCCAACGCTCCACTTCATGTGCCTGTATTCCGCCGTAGACTGCCACGACACGCTCCCGCCATCATCGATAGGCTAAAAAGGCGTAAGACTGCCCGAATTTGGTGCCGTTGTCATCTCGCACCCGCACCAAAGCCCTGCAAGACATTCACCACATTGACACCGATATCTCCCACTGCATAGCCCCCTTCCAGTAAAAAGACGCAGGGCAAACCACACTGGGCCAGCCGCTGGCCAAGGGCCGTAAAGTCGGCGTGCTGGAAGGTAAAAGCGCTGATCGGGTCGCCTTCGAAGATGTCCACGCCCAGCGACACCACCACCAGCTCACACTCGGCCTGGGCAATCCGGGTCAAGGCATCGTCCAACGCCGCCATCCACCGCGCCACCGACGTACCGGGCGGCAGCGGGTAGTTCAGCGTGTAGCCCTCGCCCTTGCCCTCCCCCGTTTCGTCGGCATAACCGGAAAAGTAGGGAAAGGTCACGTCGGGGTCGCCATGCAGGGAAGCGAACAGCACATCGTCACGCTGGTAGAAAATCTGCTGGGTACCGTTGCCGTGATGAAAGTCCACGTCCAGCACGGCCACGCGATGCATGCCGCTGGCCAGGGCCCGCTGGGCAGCAATGGCGGCATTGTTGAAGAAGCAGTAGCCACCGAACTGATCGAAGGCTGCATGATGGCCAGGCGGGCGGCACAGCCCAAAGCTGGGCTCGCCGGTGGCCAGCGTATGCTCCACGGCAGCCAGCGCAGTGTCCTTGCTGGCCATGGCCGCCGCAAACGTCCCCTCGCTGATCGAGGTTTCGGCGGCCAGCGCATAGTAGCCCAGCTGGCCGCTCACCGAACTCGGTATGCGGTCGCCGCGCAGGGTCCGCGCTGGCCAGATATTGGGAATGGCCTCGCCTTCATGACCGGCGGCCTGCCATGCCTGCCAGCAGCCTTCCAGGAACGCCACGTAGTCTGCATCGTGCACCGCCAGCACGGGGTCGAGCCCATAGGCCGGCGGTGCCTGCACCTCGATATTGGCCTGCGCCAGCGCCGCCAGCACGAGATCCATGCGCTCCGGGCACTCGAAGGGGCTGACCAGCGTGCCATCGTGCAGTTCACTGCGCGCCTGACGCAGACGACTATCCTCGGAAAAAAACGTACGCATGAAGGCTCCTGTTGCCATGGTGTGTTTACTCGCTTTCCGGGTGCCACCCTTCGACCGGCCATTGGCGGGCCCAGTGGCGCTTTTGATCCGGGGTGCGCTGTTTCAAGCGGTACTCGGCCTGGCTGGCCGTGGCGCGATCGGGAAACGGCTGCGCCCCCAAGAGCGCCGTGGGCGGGTGCGCACGGGTATAGCGCGCGCCCTTGCCGGTTCGGTGGGCCTGGTAGCGCTTCGTCAAATCATTGGTGATGCCCACATAGGTGCCTCGGCGACACTCCAGCAGATACAGGTACCAGGTCGTGGTGGTCAACGCCATGTTTTCTCGTCAGCCAGAGGTGGTCGAAGCCGTGAATGCCACCATGATGTTTTCGAGCTCCGCCAGCGGCATGGGTTTGGCCAGCCCGAAGCCCTGGAACATGTCACAGCGGTAAGTCATCAAACGTTGGTGCTGGGCGTCATTCTCGACCCCTTCGGCCACCACGCCAAGCCCCAAATGGTGGGCCATGGAAATGATGCCCTGCACGATGGCGGCATCGTCATCGCTGTGAATCAGCTCGTTGATGAAGCTGCGATCGATCTTGATGGTGCTGATGGGCAGGTGTTTCAGATAGCTCAAGCTCGAGTAGCCGGTGCCGAAGTCATCAATGGCGACGCTCACCTGCATGCTGCGCAGCGCATGCAGAATGCCAATCGCCGCCTCGGTGTTGTTCATCAGGATGCCTTCGGTCAGTTCCAGCGTCAGCTGCTCGGCAGGAAGACCGGTCGATGAGAGTGTCTGGCGCAGCGTCGCCAGAAAGCTTGCGCGATGAAACTGCAAAGGCGAGAGATTGACCGCCACCTTCAGGCTTCCCAACCCCTTTTGCTGCAGGCTCAGCATGTCGGTACAGGCACGCTGCAGGACCCACTCGCTGATGGGCACGATCTGCCCCGTTGCCTCGGCCAGCGGAATGAAACGCGCCGGAGAAATATAGCCTTTCACGGGGTGCCGCCAACGTACCAGGGCTTCTACGCTGACGATGTTGCCCGCGCCGTCGAACAGTGGCTGATAGTGCAGCTCGAAGTTTTGATGGTCGATGGCTTCCTGCAAATCGTTGCGCAGGATGACGCGCTCACTGGCCAGCTCGTTGATGTCGTTACTGAACCAGGCATACGCATTGCGCCCTTGCTGCTTGGCCTTGTACATCGCCATGTCTGCCTGCTGAATCAAGCTTTGTGGCTGGGGTGTGGTCGGCCCACTGATGGCGATGCCGACACTGGCCGTCAGGTACAGCTCGTGGCCATCGATGCAGTAAGGGCGAGCCAAGGCGGGCAACAGGCGCTCGACGATGTCGATCACCTGCTTTTCGTCACTGACCGACGAAATCAGCAGCACGAACTCGTCACCGCCCAAGCGGGCCACCGTATCTTCCTGACGCAGCGCCGCCTTCAGCCGCTGGCCTACTTCGATCAATACCTGATCACCCACGGCATGCCCCAGGCTGTCGTTGATCGGCTTGAAATCGTCCAGATCCACGAACAGCACGCTGATGGCATGCCCCTCCAGCTGTGCCTGGGCAAACTGTGCCTGCAGGGCTTCTTCGAAATGCATGCGGTTAGGCAAGCGAGTCAGGTCGTCATGGGTGGCATGATAGGCCAGGCGAGCTTCGTAGGCCTTGTGCTTGGAAATATCGTGCTGAACGCCGACGAAATGGGTCACCCCGCCATCCTGGCCCCGCACCGGTGCGACGTAGAGGTCGTTCCAGAACGGCGTACCATCCTTGCGATAATTGCACAGCGTGACGTGGGTCTCTCGCTGGTTCTGGAGGCCGCAGCGCAGCGCCTCCACCATGTCCGGGTCGCTCTCCGGCCCTTGCAGAAAACGACAGTTCCGACCAATGACGTCTTCCAGCGAGTAGCCGGTCATCACGCTAAACGCACGGTTGGCGTAGATGATCGGCAAATCCGGTGCGCGGGCATCGGCAATCAGCACGCCGTTCACGCTGGCTTCCACGCTGCGCTCCAGAATGCGCAAACGAGTCTGCTGGGCGCGGCTTGCGGTGACGTCCTGTGCAATGCCGTACACCCCGTCGACTCGGCCATTGACCGTGATCGGAATACCGATCACATCCAGCAAGCGCTGCTGGCCATCACGGTGGCGCAGCGAGACTTCGAAGCGCGCGATTTCGCCGCCCAGCACCTGCTGAAACTGTTGCGCCACATGCGTGACGTCGTCAGGGTCGATAAAGTTGGCAAAGTGACGCTGCAAGACCTCTTCCCGAGGAATGCCGGTCACACGCCCGCAGGTTGCGTTCGCTTCGATGAAACGCCCTTCGGGATCCACGGCAAAAATGGCGTCGGGGTGATGCGCAAACAGCGAACGATAGCGCTGCTCGCTGTCGGCCAGGGAGTGGCGCGCTTCGGCCAGCTCTTTGGCCCGGGTGACGCTTGCCCTCATCAGCCCCACGCTGAACGCCAGCAGCCAGCTCATCACCAGCCCACCCAGCGTGACGCTCAGCGGCATCACGCCCAACAGTGCCCAGTTGTAGTGTTGGCCGGGATAGGCGCTCAGCATGAGGTTGATCCCCCCCGGCAACCCCATATGCCGAGATGCCAGCATCAGCGTGGAGGCTTCGCCATCATCGACCGTGAACCCGGAAGGGTGCAGCCGAATCAGCCGTTGGTCTGCCCGGCTGACGTCCACATGAAAAGGCCCCAGCGCCAGCCGCAGCTCGTTGCCCAGCAGCTCGCCCAGATGCAACGAGGCCAGCAGCTGCTCGGGCTGGCCAGGAATGGGTACGGCCATCAATATCTGGCTGGGCTGACGGCTGTCCGGGATCAGTAACCGGGGGCGTTCGAACGGAATGTTCATCCAGGCCTGTACCGCAGGCATGGCCAGCTGCTCCAGCAGCCAGCCATCACTGCGTTGCCTGCGCCCTTGCGACCACCGCAGCGCCCCCGTCTCCTCCCTCAGTGCCATGGCATGCAGGCTGAGCGTATCGCGAAAATAGTTCTGGGCATCTTGTGCCAGCAACCGCTCACGCTGCACGCCTGTCACCCCGTCCAGGCGCTCAGCCATGCGCTGCATCAGCTTTAGCCGTTCCGACATGGCCTGTTCGGCGTTGAGCTGCACATTATCCAGCAGGTAACTGGCCTGCAATTCGGCAGAGGAGCGCTGATGCATGCTCAGCAGCAACCACGCCAGACTACTGGCCAACACACCTGCCAACCCGACCACCACAGTCAAGCGGCCCGGGCTGAGCCGCTCATGACGCTGCCGCCAGCCGGCCACCAACAGCGCAGCCCCCAACAGCACGATGAACACCAGCACCGCCAGAGGCGAGGAGGTAAATAGCGTCGCCTGGTTTGCCTGAGGACGCCATAGCTGGAGCACCACCACGCCGCCAAACAGCAGCAAACCTATTCCTGCCGCGCGCCACCAGCGCTTTTTTGCCGCCCCTTCCACACCACGCCATAGGCAGACATTGATCATCAGCAACACCACCGCCGCCAAACTGGTCATGCGCGGTTGCCCAGTGACCCACGATTCGCTGACGCCCTGCGCCATCAGGTTGTGCAGCAAGGTGTACAGCAGCAGCGCCGTCAAGCCTCCGGCACTTGCCAGTCTCAGCACGCGCCACCGGCACAGCGTGGCCAGCAGGCTGACGCCGATCAGCAGCGTCGCCAGCGCGGCATCCGGCACCAGCATCGGGCCGAATACCACTTGTGGCAGCACCAGCCCCACCAACAGGCTGGTCGCTCCCATGCACAGGAGCGTCGCCGAGACCAGCAGCAGTAGCGTCTCGGCGGCTAAATCACGAGTATTCAAGGGCATTAGACGTGGTGGCTCCGGTCGATGGTCTGGCTAGCGCTCGAACGCTAACCGCTGGGTCAGGCTTTCCAACTGTTGATACTGCTCATCCAGATACTGCCCATAGGCCTCCAGGGGGCGAAAGTCCACCAGAGAGCCGTGGGTGTCCATCAAGCGACGTGCCAGGTCAGGCGCTTCCAGCGCCTGACGGAAGGCGGTGGCAATGACGTCAAGACGCTCAGGAGGCGTGTTCAAGGGAGCAAACAAACCGCGGTCCGTGGTATTGACCAGCGTGATGCCCTGCTCCAGAAGCGTCGGCACGGACGGTAGCGCCGCAAGACGCTGCTCGCTGGCAGCGCCCAGAGGCACCAGGGCACCCGACGCAAACAGGGCACCTGCCGACGGCAGGTTGAGCATGGCAAAATCAAGCTCTCTGCCTAACAAGGCCACGACCTGGGCACCGGTATCAGGATATTGGACGAACTGTACATCGCTGGCATCGATACCGGCCTGCGCGAAGAAGTGTAGCCAAAAAAAGTGGTCCGTTGAGTTGGGAATCACCCCGAACAGCAGCTTGCCCGGCTGTTCGCGCACCTTTTCGGCAATCTGGGAAGCACTGCTGACCGAGTGACCTGCATAGGTGGCCGGAATGTTCACGGTGCGGGTCAGCAGGGCAATGGGGGCGAATGCCTCATGCGAAAAGTTGGAAAGCCCCGACAGGTAGGCGAGGTCGATGGTTTGATGGCTGCCCAGTACGGTGTAGCCATCGGGCGGGGATTCCTTGACGAACTGCGCCCCCAGCGTGGCCCCGCTGCCGGGCATGTTCACGACGACGATGGGGGCCTGTAGCGCAACCTGGGCACGCTCGGCAATGGCTCTGAACAAGACGTCCGTTGCGCCGCCTTCCCCGTAGGGCAGCACCAGCGTCATGTCCGTGGCAGGGTAAGGCTCCGCTTGCGTCTGGCCATGGGCAGAGGCGCCCACGAAAAGGCTTAGCCACCCCAACAGCACGATGGCCCCCCAGCCACTCGATGAAGACCATAAACCACGCTGCCATCGCCGTTCGGTTTGCTTCGCGTTCATCGGGGGTGCCTCATGCTACTTAGTCTTATAGCTGGCAACATACCTTGAATTTGCGTCCGCTTCCACAAGGGCAGGCATCGTTACGGCCCGGCTTCAGGCGTATCACGGTGGGCTTTCCATCGACGTACCACCACCGCTGCTCTTCCCATACGAACCGCGATGCTTCTTCCAGCACATGCCAACGGCCTGATTCCCTGAACGTTGCCTTGAAGTGCACGTGCCCTTCATCGCGGGAAGGCTGCGGTGCCGACACGATGACCAGCGATTGCCACTGTGTCGTGGGGTCGGGTGGCAGTGTGGCTGGGCGCGTGGTGGCGTGCCAGGTGGCCAGCAAATAGTCACGCTCATTCAACGCAAAGGCGGTGTATCGTGAACGCATCAGGGCTTCCGGGGTTTCTGGAACGGCCTGGCCCTGATGAAACGGCTGGCAGCAGGCTGCCAGTGGCAACGTGCTGCCACAGGGGCAACTTTCCGGCATGGGGTGGGTCATAACGGTGACTCTGGCTTGTGCAATGAATAAAGGCTGTAGACGTTTTGTTTCGGTAATAGGGCCCGAGTCAGGTATAGTAGCAGAGCAAGATCTTCAGACAGACGGAGTACGACAACACGATCGATCATTCTTTCCAAACGCAGTGGAGGTTCTCCTATGAAGGTTTACAGACCGGAATGGCAGTGCACGTTTAGCGTAAACGAAGGCGCGGAAGAATCAGCAAACTGGAAAGAGCGAATCGCGTGGCGGCTTAGAGCCGTGGCAGACCGCCTGGAAGGCAAAGGGCGTACGGTGAAAATCGACTATGACGTGTCGCCCACGGTTAGCCGAGACGAAGTCGACCACTGCCTGGGCAAAGGCTTTGAAGTCACCCAGAAGCTGTTGACCCAACTGGCTCGCCAGCAGGCCTGCGAAGATGTCATGCGCCATGCGAAAGCCGAGCTTTATGAAGAGCATTACCCTCAGCACTGATCGCTCTAAAGCATCATGAAAACATCCGCCGCGTCACCGGGCGGATGTTTTTTTATGGGCGTGAGCGCTCGACTTCAGGCATGGTCATCGGCTTGATAGGCCGATTGCAGGGAGCCACCCAAGCGCTGCATGAACTGCTGACATGCCTCGAGCTGTGAGATCTCGATATACTCATCCGGCTGGTGTGCCTGGGCAATGCTGCCCGGCCCCAGAATGATCGTCTGCAGCCCCTGCCCCTGAAACTGGCCAGCCTCGGTGGCGTAGGCCACGGCATGCTGGCAACAGCCTGCCGGAAGGTGCGCTTCTGCCAGTTGCAGCACCTGCTGGTTGTCACGGTTTGCCAACCCGGGCACCGTCACGTTCAAGGGCTCTGTGGTGATGTCGACGGTTTTCCCCTGGGCCGCCAGGGCCTCACTCAGCGTGGCGCAGTAGTCGCTGAAGCGGGCATACACCTCTTCGAAGGTTTCCGTGGGCAGGTGGCGTATCTCCCACTCGAACTGGCACTCCCGCGCCATGATGTTGATGGCCGTGCCCCCCTTGATCTTGCCCACGTGCAGGCTGGTATGCGGCACGTTGAACGCCTCGTCCACGCGTCCTTCTTCGATCAGCGTGGCCATGGTGTCCTCGATGAAAGTGACCAGCCTGGCCGCCACATGAATCGCCGAGGTGCCCTGGTTCACCTGGCTGCTGTGGGCCTCGCGCCCCACTACGGTAGTGCGCAGGTTGGTAGCGCCTTTCTGGGCAACCACTGGCTGCATGCTGGTCGGCTCGCCGACGATGACCCGTGCCGTGGTGGAGTAGTGCTCATAAAAGCGCTTGATCAGGCTCGGCGCACCCACACAGCCGATCTCTTCGTCATAGGAAAAGCCCAGGTAGACCGGCTGCTGCAAAGGCGCCTTGACCCACTCGGGCACCATGGCCAGCGCGCAGGCGATGAAGCCTTTCATGTCGCAGGTACCTCGCCCATACAACCGACCATCGCCCCCATCACGCAGGGTGAACGGGTCGCTGCTCCACGGCTGCCCTACGACGGGCACCACATCCGTATGCCCGGAAAGCATCACCCCGCCGGGCGCATCAGGGCCGATGCGCGCAATCAGGTTGGCTTTGGTGCCACAGGGGCTCATCACCCGCTCGGAAGCGACGCCAGCCTTGGTCAGGTACGCTTCGACAAATTCGATCAGGGCCAGATTGGACGCGCTGGAGGTGGTATCGAAGGCGACCAGTCTGGTCAGTAGCGTGGTGACATCGCTCATAGTGCTCTCGCTGTGCAGGCTTTTGGCCACCCTAGCACCGCCATGGGCATTTGGAAATGCTGACCGTCACGACAACTTCACCGTGCGTTCATGAAAGCGTCATCTACACTTTCTACTGTGCAGTGCACCCAAAAAATTCAACAAACGTACTGCGCATGACCTACAAGGAGTCGTTATGTCTCGTTTCACGTTGCATGCTCTTGCCCTCGGTGTGGCGACGGCCACTTTCAGCCTGTCGGCCCAGGCCACGACCAACATTCAGTGGTGGCACGCCATGGGAGGTCAGCTCGGTAACCTGCTGGAAGAGATGACCGAAGACTTCAATGCTTCCCAGGACGATTACCGCGTCACCCCCAGCTATCGGGGCAACTACACCGAAACGATGACTGGCGCGATCGCGGCCTTCCGTGCAGGCGAACAGCCCCACATCCTGCAAGTATTCGAAGTCGGTACCGGCACCATGATGAATGCCGACGGTGCGATCTACCCAGTCTACGAGCTGATGGAAGCCCACGGCCGTGCCTTCGACCCGGATGCCTTCCTGCCCGCCGTGGTGGGCTACTACACGGACACCAACGGCAACATGCTGTCGTTCCCGTTCAACTCCTCGACGCCCATCATGTACTACAACCGGGATGTGTTCGAAGCCGCTGGCCTGGACCCGGAACAGCCGCCACAGACCTGGGAAGAACTGGCCGAACAGGCCACCCAGATCACCGAGTCGGGTGCCGCACGCTGTGGCTTCACCTCTTCATGGCCAAGCTGGGTGATGCTGGAGAACTTCTCCGCCATGCACAACTCGCCGCTGGGCACTCTGGAGAACGGCTTTGGTGGCCTGGAAACCGAGCTGAACTTCAATAACGACCTGGTGGCCCGCCACTGGGACAACCTGAAAGCCTGGCAGGACGCGGGTGCCTACAAATGGGGCGGCCCCGGCTCAGGCCCTGATGCCGAACCCATGTTCTACTCCCAGGAGTGCGCGATCTTCTTCGGCTCATCGGCCTCACGGGCAGATGTGGCAGCCAACGCCGACTTCGAAGTAGGCTTCGGCATGCAGCCCTACTATGCCGATGTCGACGGCGCGCCGCAGAACTCGATTATCGGGGGTGCCACGCTGTGGGCACTGCAAGGCCATAGCGATGAAGAGTACGAGGCCGTTGCTGCCTTCTTCGAGTACCTTTCAGAGCCCGAAGTGCAGGCCAAGTGGCACCAGCAAACCGGCTACCTGCCGATCACTCAGGCGGCATGGGACTTGAGCACCGAGCAGGGCTATTACGACGAGAACCCAGGCGCAGATATCTCGCTCAAGCAGATGACGCTGAACGAGCCCACCGAAAACTCCAAGGGCCTGCGCTTCGGCAACTTCGTGCAGATTCGCGACATCATTTCCGAAGAGATGGAAGCCGTCATGACCGGCAACAAATCTGGTCAGGCCGCTGCCGATGCAGCCGTTGAGCGGGGTAACCGCCTGCTGCGTGACTTCCAGTCCGCCAATCAGTAAGTAAGCACTCGCTTCGCCGCCTGACTAACGCCAGGCGGCGAAGTCGTTTCAAGTATCGCTCGGCATCGGTACTCCTCGACCCGCGTACCCCTCGCCTTACGTGCTACCCGTTCTCGCGGAAACCTGCTTATGCAAACCAAACGCATGACCTTTCCGGGGCGCTTTCTGCCTTATGCGCTGCTGGCCCCGCAAATCGTCATTACGCTGATCTTTTTCATCTGGCCGGCGGGCAAGGCGCTGTATCAATCGCTGCTGCGCGAAGATGCCTTCGGCCTGCGCACGACCTTCGTCGGCCTGGAGAACTTCACTCGCCTGTTCAGCGATGGCAACTACCTCAATGCGCTTTCGGTCACGGCCACCTTTGCCATCGGCACCACGCTGCTCTCCATGTCGGTGGCGCTGCTGCTGGCCTGCACGGTGAATCGCATGATCCGTTCGCGCAGCGCCTACACCACCCTGCTGGTATGGCCTTATGCCATTGCGCCCGCCATTGCCGGGGTGCTGTGGTGGTTCATTTTCAATCCTTCCATCGGCATCGTGCCTTACATGCTCGACATGGTGGGCTACCGCTGGAACCACCGCACGTCGGGAAGCGACGCCATGCTGCTGGTGATCTTTGCCGCCGCCTGGAAGCAGATTTCCTACAACTTTCTGTTTTTTCTAGCGGGCTTGCAGTCCATCCCGCAGTCGTTGATCGAAGCCGCCGCCATCGACGGGGCCAGCCCCATGAAGCGCTTCTGGACCATCGTCTTTCCACTCCTTTCCCCCACCACGTTTTTCCTGATGGTGGTCAACGTGGTGTACGCGATGTTCGATACCTTCGGCATTATCCACGCCACGACCCAGGGCGGCCCCGCACAGGCCACCAACACCCTGGTGTACAAGGTGTATGCCGATGGCTTCGTAGGCTTGAACCTGGGCTCTTCGGCGGCGCAGTCGGTCATTCTGATGGCCATCGTGATCGCCCTGACCATCGTTCAGTTCCGCTTCATCGAGCGCCGGGTCAACTACTGATCCAGGCGGATTGTGAGGAGTTTCGTTATGGTTGAAAACCGCCCCTGGGCCAACCTCCTGGCCCATCTGACGCTGATCCTGGGCGTTGCCGTGGTGGTATTTCCGGTGTACGTGGCGCTGGTGGCCTCGACCCAGGCCCCCGGCGACTTGCTGCGCGGCACGCTGCCCATGCTGCCCGGCAGCCACGGCCTGGAAAACTACACGCGCATGTGGCAGTCCGGCGTTTCCAACGCGGGCGCGCCACCGGCAGGCACCATGCTGTGGAACAGCTTCGTGATGGCCATGGCCATTACGCTGGGCAAACTGTCCATCTCGCTGCTGTCCGCGTTTGCCATCGTCTATTTCCGTTTCCGCTTTCGGATGCTGTTCTTCTGGCTGATCTTCATCACCTTGATGCTGCCGGTGGAGGTGCGCATCATCCCCACCTTCCAGGTGGTGGCCGACCTGAAGATGCTCAACAGTTTTGCCGGGCTGTCGATTCCGCTGATTGCTTCGGCCACCGCTACCTTTCTCTTTCGCCAGTTCTTCATGACCATCCCTGAAGAGATGCTGGAAGCCGCCAGGGTGGACGGCGCGGGGCCGCTGAAGTTCTTCAAGGACATTCTGATGCCGCTCTCGATCACCAATATCGCGGCGCTGTTCGTGATCATGTTCATCTACGGCTGGAACCAGTACCTGTGGCCGCTGCTGATCACCACCAACCCGGATTACTACACCATCGTGATGGGCATTCAGCGCATGACCTCCGATGAAAATCCCCAATGGCACTTGATCATGGCGGCCGTCGTGATGGCGGCCCTGCCGCCGGTGCTGGTGATCCTGTTTATGCAACGCCTGTTCGTGAAAGGCCTGACCGAGACGGAGAAGTAACCATGGCCAGCATTACCCTGGAAGGGCTGAAGAAAACCTACGCCGGTAACGTGGCAGCCGTCAAAGGCATCGACCTGCACATCGAAGATGGTGAATTCGTGGTTCTGGTGGGGCCTTCCGGCTGCGGTAAATCGACCCTGCTGCGCATGGTGGCCGGGCTGGAAACCATTACCGAAGGCACGTTGAAGATCGGCGAGCGGGTGGTCAATCGGCTGGAGCCAGCCGAACGGGACATCGCCATGGTGTTCCAGAACTATGCGCTCTACCCTCACATGACGGTCTACAACAACCTGGCCTACGGCTTGAAGAACCGCGGTTTCAAGAAGCATGACATCGACCAGCGCGTGCGCGCCGCCGCCAAAATGCTGGAAATCGAGGAGTACCTGGCGCGCAAACCGCGCAAGCTTTCAGGTGGCCAGCGCCAGCGCGTGGCCATGGGACGCGCGCTGGTACGCGAGCCCTCGGCCTTCCTGTTCGACGAGCCGCTCTCCAACCTGGATGCCAAGCTGCGGGTGCAGATGCGCGTCGAGATCAAGCAGCTGCAGCGTCGCCTGAAGACCACCAGCCTGTACGTCACCCACGACCAGCTCGAAGCGATGACCCTGGGCGACCGCCTGGTGGTGCTGAACGCAGGCAATATCGAGCAGGTAGGCACGCCCATGGAGATTTACACGCGCCCTGCCACGCTGTTCGTGGCCCAGTTCATCGGCTCCCCTGCCATGAACATCCTGCCGTTGGCGTATCTGGCCCCCCAGGATCATGAAGGGATACTGAGCCAGCTGCCGGAAGGCACGGACACCCTGGGTATTCGCCCGGATGACATGCTGCTGACACCGCCTGCCGAGCCGCATATCGCGCTACGAGCCACGCTGATGCTGTACGAAGCAGCCGGGGCCGAAAGCCACCTCTACGTGCATCTGGCCGACCGCCAACAGCCTACGGTACTGAAGACCGCAGGCCAGCCCCCCGTTCAGGAGGGCGAGACGCTCAATCTGTACGTCACCGCCGGTGCTCTGCACCCGTTCAATGCCACCACCGGGCAGCGCACCGGCTGAGCCTGCCGCTTGCCCAGGGCGATGAAGTGACTATTCGTCCTGGGCAATATCCACAATGCGACCCTCGGGCTGATAGAACACCTCGCCACGAGACACCACATGATCACGCAACATCTCCCAATCGGTGTGCCCCACGATGGTATGGCGCCCATCGTCGTGGGCCGCCCCCAGTGCCGTGTGACCATCGCCACCCGCCGCCGTGAAGTTGTTGGTGGCCACGGTATAGGTCTTGTCCGGATCGATCGCCTGCATGGCACCTTCGCGGTTCACCTCCAGGCTGATGAGACGCTCGCCTGCGGGCTGACGGCTGTCGTAGGTGAGCCGCGTGCCTTCGGACACCTGCAGGAAGCCACCGCTTTCGTCCGGCGCATTGGTCAGCGCAATTTCGAAGGTTTCCAGCAGCTCGGCACCAGTGACTTCCAGCAGCGTCAAACGGTTACCGAACGGCTGCACGGCGATCAGGTCACCCACGGTGATATCCCCCTGGGGCAGCGCTTCACGAATACCGCCGCTGTTCTGTAGCGCCATGAGGGTGTCCGGTACCACCTTGCGCGCTGCATGGAGCTGACCGTCGGCAATCAGGTTGCCCAGCGCCGTTTCGTTGGCGCGTACGCTCAGCGCATCACCCTGGCCATGACGAGGGTTGGGCAGCGCCAGAATCGCCTTCGCACCTACCTGTTCGTCACGCAGTGCTTCGATGGCCTCGGTATACGGTGCTAAAAGCTCCAGCGCAGCCGCATCCGGCGTGCGCTCGTCGGTGGCCAGCAGCTCACCGCTGACCTCCTGGACCACGCCATCGGCATCGAAGATCACCTGCATGACCCCCAGATGCTGGCCATACTCACCCGCCTGCCCTACCACGGTGGGCGCTGGCCAGTGCTCGGTCAGCAGCGCAGGCGGGGCGACCCGCGTATGGCTATGCCCCCCGATGATGACGTCGATCCCCTCGACCTGCTCTGCCAGCAGCAGGTCGTTACCGACGCGGGGGTCGCTGTCGTAGCCCAGATGCGTGAGCGCGATGATCTTGTTGACTCCCTGCGCTTCGAGCGCCTCGACCATCGCTTCGGCCGCCTGACGATACTCACCAATGGTGACCTGGCCCGGGCTGGAGATGGCGTCGCTATCCTGGGTGCTCAATCCGAAGATCCCGATACGCTCCCCCTGATGTTCGAGGATCATGCCGTCATAGAGATACCCCGCCTGGGGGTCGGCCGTGATGCTCTCCCCGAGGCGCTCGGCAAACTCGGGAGACGCCGAAAAGTCCAGGTTGGCGCCCAGAATGGGGAAGTCTGCCCCTGCAAAGAACGCCGCCAACGCCTGATGACCGGTCTCAGGGTCACCCAGGTCGAACTCATGATTTCCCGGCACGAACGCGTCGTAGCCCATCAGATTCATGAAGGTCAGCGCGTCCTGGCCCTGAAATTCGTTGAAGTAGAGCGTCCCGGAGAAGATATCCCCCGCATCCAGCAGCAACCCCTCGCCATAGGTCTCCCGGGCCTCGTTCAAGGTGGCCACCAGGGCCGGGTAGGCATCCGTGCGGCCATGCAGGTCGTTGGTGTGATAGATCGTCAGGGTAAAGGTCTCGTCGGCCATCACGGCCGATGACGAGATCATGAGTGCACCCGCAATGGCGCATGGAGTAACAAAGTGTCGTGAGGTCATGGACTGGGTTCCTTTCGTCAGGGTCAAGTCACTTTCCTGGTATATGTAACGATACTTGCTTCCTGCGGCACAAGACAGGGCACATTGCGTGTCATCGCTTGTTCACCTGGCTGTCGCCTCGGTGTCACTGTTGGGCCTCACCATGGCGCTAAACGTGATAAAGGGACGAATCGCTCATGCGACTCTGTATCGTCAGCGAAACATGGTCACCGGAAATCAACGGCGTCGCGCACACGCTGAACCGGCTGTGTCGTGAACTGCTGTTGCTGGGTATCACAGTGGACGTGATACGCCCGGCGCCGCGTCAACCCGGAAGCGCCGCGTGCGCTACTCAGGAACTTCAGGTCAAGCGGTTTGCGCTGCCTAACTATACCGACGTTCAGGTAGGCTTTGCCCGCCCCGGGAAGCTTCAGCGCTTTTGGCAGCAATACCGCCCGGATGCCGTGTATCTGGCGACCCAGGGCCCGCTGGGCTGGGCAGCCCGCCAGGCAGCCCAGCGCCTGGACCTGCCGCTGGTGGCCGGTTGGCATACCAACTTCGACCACTACTGCCAAGATTATGGTGTTGCCTGGCTGGCCAAAGCGACACGACGCTATTTGCGCTATTTCCACAATGGCTGCGCCCTCACCCTGGTGCCTACCCAGCAGCAAGCCGTGGCGCTGCGCCAGGATGGCATCAAAGACGTGCAGGTGCTTTCCCGGGGCATCGACGGCGAGCGCTTCTCCCCTGCCCACCGCGACCTCGCGCTGCGTCAGCAGTGGGGGGTCAGCGAGCATCAACCGGTGGCCCTGTACGTGGGGCGCCTGGCACCCGAAAAGAACCTTTCGCTCCTGCAGGAAACGCTGCAAGCCATGCGCAGCGCTCGCCCAGATATGGCGCAGGTCATCGTGGGCGACGGCCCAGCCCGCAGCCAGCTGCAAAAAGCCTTGCCAGAAGCCCACTTCACCGGATTTGTGGACAAGCTTTCGCTGGCCCGCCACTACGCCAGCGCCGACATGTTCGTGTTTCCCTCGCTGTCCGAAACCTGGGGCAACGTAGTGACCGAAGCCATGGTCAGCGGCCTGGCAGTCGTGGCGTTTCGCCACGCAGCCAGCGCAGAACTGATTCACAGTGGTCATAACGGCATCACCGTGGCGACCGACGATGCGCTGGGCTTTCAACACGCAGCGGTCACGCTGTGCCAGCACCCTGCCGATTACGCACGACTAGGAAGAGTCGCCCGCCTGCGCGCACTGGAACAGAGCTGGTCGGGCATTGCCGAGCAATTTCTACGTTACCTGCACCATGCCCAGGAGGCCCGCCATGCGAGCTCGCCCGCTTGTCGTATTCGATCGTCTTGACCTGTGGGAGTGGCGCTTTTGCCAGCGCGTGACGCATCTCTCGCTCTACCGCCCCTGGCGTCTGACGCTCCAGACGGCCAGCAAACTGGGTGATTGGCCCGTCTGGGTGCTGCTGATTGCAGCTCAGCCGTGGCTGCAAACGGACGGCCTATGGCGCATGTGGCAATACTCACTGATCGCGCTGCTGGCGATCCTGGTCTACAAGCTGGTGAAAACTCGGCTGTGCCGCGAACGCCCTTTCATCACCTATCTAGGGGGCGTCCACTGCGGCGAACCCGCCCGAGACCGCTACAGTTTTCCCAGTGGTCATACCATGCATGCCGTGATGTTCAGCGTCCTGGTGGCCAGCCACACGCCCTGGCTGCTACCAATCGTGTTACCGCTTGCCTTGATCATCGCGATTTCAAGAGTAGGCCTGGGCCTGCACTATGCCAGTGACGTGTTGGCCGGTGCTGCCATGGGCTACGGGTTTGCGTTACTGAGCCTTTACTGGATGGGCTAGGCGCTGTTCGACGCCTGAATGCCATAGCGCTTTCATTTGATTGGCACTACGTTTATCTCATTACCCTTTTCGGATCATCAAGGAGCGATGAGATGACCATGACCGTAGGTGAACTGTTTATCGCGCTGGTGCTCATTGCGCTAGTGCTGCTGGTCAGCAATGCGCTGCGCCTTTGGCTACCCTGGCTGCGCCGCCTGTTTCTTCCCAGTTCGGTGATTGGCGGGCTGCTCCTGCTGCTGCTTGGTCCCGATGTCATCGGGCGCTTCATGCCCACACTGTTCGAAGAAAGCCCCGGGTTGTTCCCCGCTTACGTCCAGGAAAGCTGGTCGGCGCTGCCCGGACTGCTGATCAACGTCGTCTTTGCTGCCCTGTTCATCGGCAAGGCCATCCCTGGGCTGCGCACCATCTGGTTACGTGCAGGGCCGCAGGTCGTGGTGGGCCAGACCATGGCGTGGGGCCAGTATGTGGTAGGTCTCAGCCTTGCTTTGCTGGTACTGGTTCCCATGTTCAACATGAACCCCATGGTGGGGGCACTGATTGAAATCGGTTTCGAAGGCGGGCACGGCACCGCCGCAGGCATGGCCGACACCTTCGCCGACCTCGGCTTTGAGGAAGGCGCCGACCTGGCGCTGGGCCTGGCCACCGTCGGCATCGTTTCGGGGGTGTTGATCGGCACGGTGATGATCAACATCGCGGCACGCAGAGGCGTGGTCAAGCCCACCCGTGAAGAAGATCAGCCGGATGAAAGCCTGCGTGAAGACGAACGCCCCTCTACAGAGGAGTTCAGCGAATTCAAGAAGGATCTGGCACAAGAAGCAGGCACCACCGACCCATTGAGCCTGCATATCGGGCTGGTGGGTATCGCCATCGTGATTGGCTGGCTGCTGCTGACAGGCCTGCAGTGGGTAGAGCAGATGACCTGGGCACGCGACGGCGGGCTGGAAATACTCGCCCACGTGCCGCTGTTTCCCATTGCCATGATTGGCGGGGTGATCGTACAGCTATGTGTCATGCGCTTTGGGCTGGAACGGCACGTATCCACCCGCACCATGTCACGTATTGCGGGCACCGCGCTGGATTTCACCATCGTGGCCGCCCTCGCGACGCTTTCGCTGACCACGCTGGGCGATTACTTCATCCCGTTCCTGCTGCTGGCACTGGCCGGGATTGCCTGGGGCTTGTTCGTGCTGATCGTGATCGCCCCTCGCGTGATCCCCGAGAACTGGTTCGAACGCGGTATTGGTGACTTCGGCCAATCCATGGGGGTGACCGTCACCGGGCTGTTGCTGATGCGCATGGCAGACCCCAAGAACAAGTCCGGCGCACTGGAGAGTTTTGGCTACAAACAGCTGATGTTCGAACCCGTGGTGGGGGGCGGCCTGTTCACCGCCGCCGCGTTACCGCTGATTGCCCAGTTTGGCGCACCCGCCGTGCTGGGATTGACCGCCATACTGACCGTCGGTTGGCTGGCATTCGGATTGCTCTACTTTGGCAGGATGGTGCCCGACCGTGGCAAGGGTCGATGGCAAGGCAAGTAAACATCGGATAGCAAAACGCCCGCAATAGCGGGCGTTTTGCATTGGGACGGATGTCTTGCAAGGGAGGACTTACATATCAGGTGGCATGTCGTCACGCTCTTCCAGGCCCCCTGAAAATGACGTCTTGAACGCCATATACAGGCCTACCCCCGAAAACCCCAAGAAGAGCACGAACATGCATAACATCAATACCATCGCCATAACGCGTGTCCCTGTCAGTGTGCGGCCGTTGCGTTGACGTCTTCTCACCGCTGAAATTTGGTCTACACGACAGGATAGACCAAAACACTGCGCCCATCTGTACCATTACTGTACAGACGCAGGGATGGATTTGTAAAATTATCTAAAATCAGTTACTTGAGAAAACAAAAATAACGCAAAAAAACCATCCCACAAACGCGAGATGGCTGTTTTGCATCGCTGCCGATCCTTGGCCTTGATGGCCAGCACATCCAAGTGCTGGCAAGAGTGAGCAGGCTCGATGTCCCTACACGTCCTTGATGCTTTCTGGGCGTCCTGCCCTCCTTGACTGCCTGTTAGCCTGCCCACACTGTCGATAAAGAAAGGGGTCACTCCCTGTGAACCCGAGGCAGTTCATGCTACTGACCATGATAATGCATCAGCCAGGCCAAAACTTTTAAAAAATAGAAAAGTAAATAAAAAACAAATACATACTAAAATAAATAAACCACCCTGCTATGCCAATCCAGCCCACCGACGACTCGGAACCTGTATAAAACTGACACATGAGACAAATGCGTATAGCGCATTTTTAGCCTGCCAACGCCGTTTGTGTCACACAGTCAGAACGACCAGTGGCGAGCCCTCTCGTTAACGCTTATGTTATACATCGAATGCCCCACTCTCGGGGATGGGCCCCACTGAGGACACGCTCATGAAACGCTCCATGCTGCTTGGCATACTCTTGATGTCGACCCTGCTGGTCATCAGCGGATGTAATACGGTTCGTGGCATGGGTCAGGATATCGAGCGGGGTGGCGCCGCCATTCAGCGCTCGGCGGAATAACCCCATGATGATGACGGTCTTTCTTTCCCACGGCTTGGAGAGCGGCCCAGGCGCCCTGAAGATACAGGCGCTGAAAGGCGTCGCGGAACACGTGGATGACTGCGAGCCCGTGGTCATGGATTATCGCGGCATGAGCGAGCCGGCGGCCCGCTTGAGCCACCTGCGTGAGACGCTGAATGCCCGAGGCGACGACCCATCTCGATGCATTCTGGCAGGGTCTAGCCTGGGCGGCTGGATCAGTGCGGCACTGAGTGCCGAGACGCCCATGCTGGGCTGCTTCCTGTTGGCTCCCGCGCTCGGCATGCCCCGCTACCCGGAAACCTCCCCTTTCATTCAGGCCCGACACACCCATGTGATCCATGGCTGGCAGGACGATGTGGTGCTGCCAGGCCCGGTCATCGAGCACGCCCAGCGCCAGCGGCTCTCGCTGCGCATGGTGGATGACGACCATCGGCTGCACCAAAGCCTGGATGTCATCTTGGCGGATTTCACGCGGTTTCTGGCCACGTGTGCAGCGTGATGCGTCCTCTCCTATTGTTCTGCTTGTTAAATGCTTTGCTTGTCAAAACCTCGACACGAGCCCTTAAAAACTATACAAATAATATACACACGATAGGAGGCAGCTCATGTTCGGACTCTTCAAGCGCGACCCCAAGAAGAAACTTCAACAGGCCTACGAACGCAAGCTCACCGAGGCCATGCAGGCGTCGCGCAACGGCGACATGCGTGCCAATGCCACCCTGACCGCCGAAGCCGAAGCGCTTTTGGAGGAGATCAACCGTTTGAAGGCAGAAGGCCACTAACTCGTGGGTCGTTTGCCAAAGGGAGCGAGCTACCTGATGCTGGCCTTGGGCATAGCGGCACAGGCACAGGCACAGGCACAGGCACAGGCACAGGCACAGGCACAGGCAACAGAAGCATGCCAGCTTCAGGGTCGCTGGTGGCAATCGGGTCAGCCCGCGACGCCCAATGAGGTACTCGGCTTGGCAGCGCAGCGGTCAGTCGTGCTGCTCGGGGAACGGCACGACGCCATGGAACACCACCGCTGGCAATTGCACACCCTGGCAGGCCTGTACGCCCATGAGAGCGACATGGTGATTGGCCTGGAGATGCTGCCCAGAGAAGCGCAGCCGGTACTGGAGCGCTGGGTGGCGGGAGAGCTATCCGAAGAGGAGTTTCTGGAGCAGAGCGACTGGCAGGAAGCCTGGGGGTTCGATCCTGAGCTTTACTGGCCCATCCTTCACTTTGCACGCTTGAACCGCATCCCACTGAAGGCGCTCAACATTACTCCAGCCTTACGCCAGCGGCTGACCAGCGAAGAGATCGGCCACATTCCCCCAAAGCAGCGTTACGGTATACCCGCGCCGCGACCTGCCAATGACGCCTACCAGACTTACCTGGAGGAAGTCTTCGACCAGCATGCCATGGGGCAAGACAACCCCAACATGCTGGAACGCTTCATTCGAGCGCAGCTCAGTTGGGACATTGCCATGGCGCAGGGGCTGGCAGACGCTACCCAAGAGAGCACTCTGGCCGTAGGCCTGATGGGCCTTGGGCATGTCGTGCATGGCCATGGCGTAGCGCACCAATTGGAAGGACTGGGTATTCAAGATACGCTCAGTCTCTTGCCCTGGGAGCTGGAGGAGTGCGCGCTTCCCAACCCCACCTTGAGCGATGCGATCTTCATTGTGCCCACCCCGTTGACCACATCATCACCGGCAGCTAACGGCCCGTGACTCAACACACATCAAATTCATAACGTTTATTAGCTAACTAATAGCATTTAAACTTGTTGCCGCTGCCATGACCCTTTATATCTCGATTCACGATCACGCAGCGCTTCGATATCATACTGTGCGCTTACTCTCCCCGCTTGCTCTTCCCGCTTACCATTCCTTACTCATAAAAGCGTTGACTGTCCCGTTTAATCAGACCTGTATTACCAATTGATTACAATGACGGCCGCTCATACGGTAGAACGCTTCTTCATCTGCCGATACCGCCCCATGACACCTGACTCTCAATTACAGCGAAGAAACGTGTGGTCTGGACTCGGAGTGACCCTGGTTGCCTGCTGGCTGCTGGTCTGGTTGATTCCACGCTACGGTGGCTCGGGCATGGCGTTTGGCATGCATCCACAGCGTTTGGCGACGCTGGGCGCCTGGGTCATGCTGCTGTGTGCCGCCACGCTCATGGTCATCAGTCTTACTCGCTTGAAACAACAACACGCCCCTCTCTTCAACCGTTTATCACTTATTGACTTGTGGCATCAAGTTTGGCCTTTCTTATATATATTACTTTTTATCATATTGGCCAACTTTATTCCTTTAACGTGGCTTGCGCCTTTTATCATCGGCTTTCTCGTTGCACTATTGGGTGAACGGCGCTGGTATGTCATTGCACTTTCCGCCGCGATTCCTACGGCTGCGCTTTATTTACTGACCGTGCAACTCATGCGCATAGGAATTGTTTAACATGCCAGAACTCAGTGCCATTACCAGTGCCTTTGGCGATGCCTTAACACTGCACTCCATCAGTGTCATTCTAGGGGGCGTTTTACTGGGCTATATCGTGGGCGTCATTCCTGGCTTGAACCGTTCGGTCGCCATTGCCATTGCCATACCGCTCACTTTCTACATGTCGGCCTATGCCGCCATCGCCTTTTTGATTGGCCTTTCAAAGGGCACGGCGGCGGGCAGCGCCGTCTCTGCCATTTTGCTCAACACCCCAGGTGAGCCCTCTTCTGCAGCCACCTGCCTGGATGGCTACCCCATGGCCAGCAATGGCCAGCCGCGCAAGGCGCTCAAGGTAGGGCTCTTGGCATCGGTGGTCGGCGACCTGCTTTCGACACTGCTGCTGATCGTCGTGGTCATTCCCTTTGCCTCGATTGCTCTCAAGTTTGGCCCTTATGAACTGGCTGCCATTCTCATTTTTGCACTGGTCTTCATTGCCGGGATGGCCGGGGGCTCTTTTTTGAAGGGCATGGCCGCCGGAGGCATGGGCGTTATTTTAGGAACCGTCGGGTTAGACCCGGAAACCGGCGCCATGCGCTTTACGTTTGGCTACGCGGAACTGATGGAAGGCGTGCCTATTCTTCCTTTGGTCATCGGAACTCTGGCCCTCTCCGAAATGTTCGTACAACTGGAAGCTTATCGGCGTAATAAAGGCGCCAGCTCCGTCAAGCTTGGCCATAACCCGGAAGACGACCTCTCCTTCAAAGAGTTTAAAAGCACCTTGCCGACCATCTTTAAAAGCACCGGCGTCGGGGCTTTCGTGGGCGCGCTGCCGGGCCTGGGGCCATCGGTGGGCTCGTTCATGGCGTACGGGCTCGCCAAACGCGGCGCCAAAGACCCGGACAGCTTCGGCAAGGGCAACCCCAATGGCATTGCCGCCGCCGAGGCTGCCGACAACGCCGTCATTCCCGCCAGCTACATTCCGCTGTTCGGGCTGGGTATTCCCGGCAGCGTGTCGGCAGCGCTGCTGGTGGGTGCTTTCATGATCCACGGTATTCAGGTCGGCCCGCTGATGCTGCGCGACCATCCCCAGATGCTGTTCACCATCTTTGCCGGCATGGTGGTCGCCAGCCTGATCATGCTGGCCGTAGGCTGGTACGGGCTACGTATCTTTGCCCGCGTCACGGATGTGCCGCAGAACATCGTCATCCCCGTGGTGATCTTTCTCTGCCTGGCCGGCATTCAAGTGCAGGGCTACGGCACGTTTGGCCTGCTGACCGTGTTTGGCTTCGCGATCTTCGGCTATTTCCTGAAGAAGCATGACTACTCCTTCGTGACCTTCCTGGTCGCTTTCATCGTCACGCCCATGCTGGAGATGAACCTGCGCCAGTCGGTCATTCTTTCCGGGGGCGACATCGGCATTCTCATGCAGCGCCCCATCGCGCTGACGTTTGTGGTCGCCACTGGCCTGCTGGTACTGCACCTGCTGTGGAGCAGCTATCGCCAGTACCGGCTGCGTCGGCAACACGGCTAATACCGAGCAACCTTCACTACCAAGAAAAAACCATCGAGGAAACCACCATGAAAAAGCATCTTCTGACCACCGCCATCGTTTCAGCGGCGCTGACCCTGGCCGCAGGCACCGCCCAGGCCAATGACTTCCCCAGCAAGCCGCTGACCATGGTCGTCGGCTTTGGCGCAGGCGGCAGCACCGACATTCAAGCCCGTGTGCTGGCCAACGTACTGGAAGAAGAGCTGGGCCAGCCGGTGAACGTGGTCAACCAGCCGGGTGCTGGCGGTGGCGTGGCCTTGACTCGCCTGGCAAACAATAACGACGAAGGCTACACCTTTGCCTTTGGCACCTCCATGACCATCACCTACGGCCCGTTGGCCACGGAAACCGCCTACCAGCTGGACGACTTCCGCTACGTGGCGGGCGTGACGCTGGGCCAGTCGGCCATCGTGACCGGCGAGAACCGCCCCTTTGGTGACAGCTGGGAGTCGCTGGTGGAGTATGCCCGCGAAAACCCCGGCACCAGCTATGCCACGCAGACCGCCCTGGATCGCATGATCATCGAGTACATTGCCCAGCAGGAAGGTCTTGACCTGCGCATCGTGCCCACAGCGGGCGGCGCTGGCATGGCACCGCTGATTCTTTCTGGCGACGTGGACTTCGCCTACAGCGGTGGCACCCACTCCGGCTACGCAGAAACGGGTGAAATGCCGGTACTGCTGAGCCTGGCAGAAGACCGTCTGGTAGCCTTCCCGGATGCGCCCAGCCTGCAGGAAGCCGGTTATGACATCAACCCGGCTGAAATTCGCGTGGTCATGGTGCCCAACAACACACCGGATGCCCACGTAGAGCGCCTGGCAGAAGCACTGGAAGCCGCTACCCAGGATGAGCGCTTCATCGAGATCACCGAAGAGCGCATTCTGATGCCGGTGGTGTACCTGTCGGAAGAAGACGTCACCCAAACCCTCACCGAGCAGACCGAAAGCTACAAGGCGCTGATCGAAGAGCTGGGCGGCGTACCGGGCGCAGACGACTAAGCTGCCCCGCATGCCGTGAACAGGATGCATGAAAAAGCCCGCTGACCGTGTCAGCGGGCTTTTTAGTGGTTCCGAGCCGGGATCGCCGAGCCTACGGCGATCAACAGCCTACTCGTCGGCAAGCGCGGGCAGCAGCGTCTTGAGCTTGCGCGTCAAGGTATTGCGCCCCCAGCCCAGCAGCTCGGCCGCTTCCCCCTTGCGCCCCCCGGTGTGCTTCAGGGCGGTTTCGATCAGGATGCGCTCGAAGTCTGGCACCGCTTCTTCCAGCAGGTGCGTATGCCCTTCGGCCAGGGCGTGGTCGGCCCAATCCCGGAAGGCCGAACGCCAATCACCGTAAGCGCCCCCTTCCGGCGCGCTGACCGAGCGAAGCTCAGGTGGCAGGTCCTCTATCAGGATCTCCCTGCCAGACGCCATCACGGTGAGCCAACGGCAGATATTTTCCAGCTGGCGAACGTTGCCCGGCCACGGCAGCCGAGTCAGGTGAGCCTCT
The DNA here is from genome assembly GCF_014651795.1 of Vreelandella hamiltonii. NCBI lineage: Bacteria > Pseudomonadati > Pseudomonadota > Gammaproteobacteria > Oceanospirillales > Halomonadaceae > Vreelandella > Vreelandella hamiltonii. The sequence goes on from NZ_BMXO01000006.1 coordinate 103,320, forward strand.
GCCTCGGTGGTCAGTACCTTGATATCGGTGGATAGCTCCTTGGCCGCCTCCGCCAGGAAATGGCGGGTCAAGCGGGGGATGTCTTCACGGCGCTCGGCCAGGCGCGGCAGGTGCACCCGAATCACGTTCAGGCGGTGGAACAGATCCTCACGAAAACGCCCTTCATCCACCAGGGATTCCAGGTTCTGGTGGGTGGCAGCAATGATCCGCACATCCACCTTGACCGGCGTATGGCCGCCGACCCGGTAAAACTCGCCATCGGCCAGTACCCGCAGCAGGCGCGTTTGCGTCTCGGCGGGCATGTCGCCGATTTCATCCAGAAACAGCGTACCGCCGTTGGCCTGCTCGAAACGCCCTTGGCGCTGCTGGGCGGCGCCGGTAAACGCGCCTTTCTCATGGCCAAACAGTTCCGACTCGATCAGGTCACGGGGAATCGCCGCCATATTGAGGGCAATGAACGGCTTGCCGGAGCGCGGGCTGTGCTGATGCAGCGCCTGGGCCACCCGCTCTTTACCGGTGCCCGACTCCCCATTGATCAAGACCGTGATATGAGAGTGCGACAAGCGCCCGATGGCGCGAAACACCTCCTGCATGGCAGGCGCTTCGCCGATGATCTCGGCGCTCAGCCCTTCCGGTACGCTGACCGGCCGCTGCCGCTCGCGGGCATGGGCCACCGCGCGCCGCACCAGCGCCAGCGCTTCGTCGACATCAAAGGGCTTGGGCAGGTACTCGAAAGCGCCCCCTTGGTAAGAAGCCACCGCGCTATCCAGATCCGAGTGGGCGGTCATGACAATGACGGGTAAATCGGGATGGGCGGCACGCACGCGGGACATCAGGTCCAGACCGTCGATGCCTGGCATGCGAATATCGGTGACCAGCACGTCCGGCGGGTTTTCCAGCAGCCGAGCCAGCGCCGTATCCGCCCGCTCGATACACTCTACATCCAGGTCGGGTTGCGCCAGCGCGCGCTCCAGCACCCAGCGGATAGCGCGGTCATCATCGACGATAACCACCCGTGCAACATCGGTACGTGTCGCCTCAGTCATGACGCATCTCCGGTAAATTAATAACCAATGGAATCAGTAAACGAAATTCGGTGTGTCCGGGTCGGGAATCGCATTCGATCAATCCTTGATGTTGGTGCAAAATTGACTGAGCAATCGACAGTCCCAGGCCGCTACCTTCCGCGCGACCTGACACCATGGGGTAGAAGAGCGTTTCGCGAAGCGCATCGGGAATGCCGGGGCCGTTATCGATGACACCCACCTCGCTGACCAGCCGATGACGCTCGGCCCCCAGGGTGAACTGGCGGCGGGCACGGGTGCGCAGGGTCAGCGTGGGGGACGGCGTGTCGGCTTCGCTCATGGCCTGTACCGCGTTGCGGGCCACGTTCAAGACCGCCTGAATCATCTGCGACTCGTCGCCAGAGAGGTCGGGCAAGCTGGGGTCGTAATCGCGATGAACGGTGACCTGCGGGTGCTCGGCCAGCAATAGCGCACGCACGCGTTCCAGCACTTTGTGAATGTTCACCGGCTCATGCTTGATGATGCGATTGGGGCCCAGCATGGAGTCCACCAGATCGCGCAGACGATCCACTTCCTCGACGATGATGTGGGTAAACTCCCGCAAGGCCGGATCGTCCAGATCGCGCTCCAGCAGCTGCGCCGCACCGCGGATACCGCCCAAGGGGTTTTTCACCTCATGGGCCAGCCCGCGGGCCAGTACCTTGATGGTTTCCTGGCGGGTGGTCAGCGCTTCTTCTCGAGAAATCTGCATCAGCCGATCACGGGGCTCCACCTCCAACAGCAGCTCTTCGGCAGACAGCGGCGTCACGGTGTAATCCACCGTCAAGGGTTCACTGTTGAGCGGCGTAATACGCGCTTCGCGTTGGGTGTAAGGGTGAAACGCATCGCGTGCCTTGGCCAGCACGTCATCGATACTCTCATCGCCGCCCAGCAAGGTATCCAGACTGATGCCTTGTACGCGGCTGAAGCTCACCGCCAACAGCGCCTCGGCGGCCGGATTCATCCAGCGAACCCGAAGTTCGCCGTCCAGCAGCAGTACCGCCGTGGTGAGGTGTTCCAATAAGCGCTGATACATGGCGTGTCCTGAAGCGTCGCTAACCGTTGCGTTAGAGATTTAGCTGAGGAACTGCAAAAAGCGCGCCAAGTTACCCAAAACGACGCCATGCACGGCTTGGGGGCAGCCTGCCGGTGCCGCTCGGGCATTTATAGCGCACGGGCAGGGAGATTTAGCCAACCTAATGCACCATTATAGTGCATTGCATTAATCGGCGATAAAAATCGTCACCTGATCGGTGCGATGCTGAATACGCCCTTGGCTGTCCAGCAGCTCTGCCTGCAAACGATGTTGCCCTGGAGGCAGGCCTGACAGCCAAAAAGCATCGCTGTGCAGAGGAGATTGGCTAAGCTCGCCGTTGACGAGCAGCTGGATCTGGTGGTCCTCGCGCAGCGCAGGGGAAACGCTGACCTCCACGGGCGTCATGCCACCGCGCAGCGACGCCCCTGGCGCGGGGGCAACGATGACGAACCGGTCATAAGGCATGAACGGCTGGCCCGGACGCCCCAAAGGCCGTGCCGCCGAAGGCGCGGCTGGGCGGGTGGCGGCAGGCAAGCTGGGCAAGGGCGCCAGCCGCAGCACTTCGCCTCCGCGCTCGGGGTTATCGGTAAACGTGACGTTGCCCTGGGCATCGACGATGCGGTACACCGTTTGCGCCTGGGCAGCGCTTACCCACAGGCAGGCAGCCACGAAAATCCCTGTGGATAATATCGCTGACCATGCAACACGCCGCTTGCTCACCACGCTGTCTCCTCACCTATTCTGCCCATAAAAAAACCCCGCCGAAGCGGGGTTTTGGCTCGTCACACCGCAAGGGTGATCTTAGCAGTCATGCCATCAGCTTAGCAGCTGTAGTACATGTCGAACTCGATCGGGTGAGTCGTCATGCGGATACGCTCGACGTCTTCCATCTTCAGTTCGATGTAGGCATCGATCATATCGTCGGTGAACACGCCACCTTCGGTCAGGAACGCACGGTCAGCATCGAGTGCTTCCAGTGCTTGATCCAGGCTGTTGGCCACTGTCGGTACGGACTTGCCTTCTTCTGGCGGCAGGTCGTACAGGTTCTTGTCCATGGCATCGCCAGGGTGGATCTTGTTCTTGATACCGTCGATACCCGCCATCAGCATCGCTGCGAACGCCAGGTAGGGGTTGGCAGTCGGGTCAGGGAAGCGAGTCTCTACACGCTTGCCTTTCGGGCTGGCAGTGTAAGGAATACGGATAGACGCAGAGCGGTTACGAGCACTGTAGGCCAGCATGACCGGTGCTTCGAAGCCCGGTACCAGACGCTTGTACGAGTTGGTAGAAGCGTTGGTGAAGGCGTTCAGAGCACGGGCGTGCTTGATGATACCGCCGATGTAGTACAGCGCCATTTCAGACAGGCCAGCGTACTCATCGCCCGCGAACTGGTTCTGACCATCTTTCCAGAACGACTGGTGTACGTGCATACCAGAACCGTTGTCGCCTACCAGCGGCTTCGGCATGAAGGTAGCGGTCTTGCCGTAAGCGTGCGCCACGTTGTGGATCACGTACTTCATTTCCTGAACTTCGTCGGCCTTCTTCACCAGCGTGTTGAACTTCACGCCGATTTCGTTCTGACCGGCGTTGGCCACTTCGTGGTGGTGTACTTCGACAGTCTGGCCAATCGCTTCCAGGGTGTTACACATGGCACCACGGATATCGTGGAAGCTGTCGACCGGCGGAACCGGGAAGTAGCCACCCTTGAGGCGCGGACGGTGACCCAGGTTGCCAGTCTCGACCTTGCTGTCGGTGGCCCAGGCGCCTTCGTCGGAAGTGATCTTGTACATGGATCCTTGAATGTCGGACTTCCAGTGCACTTCGTCGAAGATGAAGAATTCGGGCTCTGGGCCGAAGAACGCAGTGTCACCCAGGCCAGTGGACTCGAGGTAGGCCTCGGCGCGCTTGGCGATGGAACGCGGGTCACGGTCATAGCCCTGCATGGTGGCAGGCTCGATGATGTCGCAACGCAGGATCAGAGTAGCGTCTTCGGTGAAGGGGTCCAGGAAGCCGGTGCCGTCTTCCGGACGCAGGATCATGTCAGACTCGTTGATGCCTTTCCAGCCATTGATGGAAGAACCATCGAACATCTGGCCGTTTTCAAAAAACTCTTCGTTCACGTCACGCGCAGGCACGGTCACGTGCTGCTCTTTACCGCGTGTGTCGGTGAAACGCAGGTCTACCCACTTAACGTCATGTTCTTCGATTAGCGCAAGAGTCTTGGCTGACATAGTGTCCTCCGGTATGAGCGTGGCTTAGAGCTTGAAACAATAAGCTATCGATAAAAGTGTTATTCAACAAATCGTCTACATGCCTTGGCACGTGGCGCGTTTGTCTTTTTTGTTCGCTTTACGTTTGCTTGACCATGGATAACAAATCGCCCAGCGATCATTTCAGACCGGCTATCGTTGTAGCACGCCAAGCGGCTTCTGCCTATGGCCTGCTAGCGACTGACAAACGGCCCATGAAACTGTTCATGAAACTGCCTACGAAGCTGTCACGAAATATAAGCACGTAGCATGCCAACTTTGCACCAATATGGCTTTTAAAAAAATAACAGCATGATTCAAAAAGCAAAAATCATTTTCCCCGATGCCTCCTGATGTAGCATTTCCCTACTACGCTACTGCATGAAGCACGTCTCAAGCTCAATATGCACCAAAAAAATACAAAAAATTTCCTTATTGCACAAAATCAGTGCATAGCAAGGCAGTCTATTTTTATACTTTTCTCCACCATTTCTCCTTGCTACGAAAAGAAACCAATGCCTACAATAAATTACAAAACGGAAAGTTGTTACTACGAAGGAAGCCGCTTTCATGGGTACGGTTTGCTTTATCGTCGATGCTTCCGTGGTGGGAGCCTGCCTTCCTCGCCACCTGCGCTCCATTCGTCAATCTGGCCTGGCCGAGCATCTCGTGCCCGTGATCGTGACCGCCGCGTTTCTGGATGAGCGCTTCGCGACCCTGGAGCACCGTTTTCACGCTCACTGCCTCGTCACCCCAGAGAAGAAACTAGGCGCTCGCCTGAATCAGGCGGCGTATGTCAGCCAGGCAGAATGGCTGCTGGTGGCCATGCACAAACAGGTACTGCCTGCACAGCTATGGCCCCTGCTGTACCCCGAGCTGGATACGCAAACGCTGGATGCGCTGATCATCAGCGCGATGACGCCTCGGTTGCCAGAGCGCCTCTGGCAGCAGCTACGTGGCCCTAACGCCGCATTGCCCCCTTACATGGCCATCAGCCGAACCTGGCTGGAACGCTTGGGAGGCTTCGACCCCGAGCTGGAGGTCACGGCAATGACCGACCTGCTACAGCGCCTGCATGCCTGCCCCACCCGCCTGAAGACCCTCAGCGGGCAAGCACTGGGGTTGCCGCGAGGCTCGCCACTGAGCGCGTTGAAAGCACGCTTTTCTACCGAAACACCCCCACATTGATCGTCGCCCTCATCCCTTCATCACTCTTCAACGCCTTCCCCAATGCACAAGGCATACTGAACGGCCCCAGCGAGGCTTACCTAACGCCAGCCTCATACTTTCAGGCGTTTGCCAAACAGCATGGCGCCCCAGGTGGAAGTGTTCACCGCCTTGTTCAACAGCACCGAGCCCACGCTGGCCACCACGATCAAGAGCAGTGCGTAAAGCACCAGCGGCAGCGTTTCCACGCCGACCAAGGTATCGGTAATGGCAAAAAACATCGGGTGGGCCAGGTAAATACCGAAAGAGTAGACATTGATATAGCGCACCCAGCCAGGCGCTCGGCGCCCCTTCAAGCGGCGCATGGTCACCAACACGAACAGCACGAAAAAGGGAATGACCCAAACTTCCTTGGAAGAGAACGCCAGCCAATGAGCAAAGGTGGCCATCACGATCAGCGCCACCCACCCCCATAGCCAACGGGACTGAGACAGCGTTTGCAGCCACACGGGGCGCTCCTGCAGCACGGCACGAGGCGCCAGCGGGTAATAGCGCACCAGCACCAGCGCCAGAAAGAAGAGATACACCCACCCCAGGGGCGCGATCCACAGCAAGTAGCCTGGGGGTTCTACCTGGAACCAGTACGCCAGCCCCCAGTAGGCCATGCTGACTACACACGCCACCCACAGCCAGGGCACCGGATTCACCCGCCACAGCTGCCAGCGGGTAAATGCCCAATACGCCGCATAGAACTGCATGGCGATGATCAAGAAATACCCGTGCCAGCCCGCATAGATGAAGTAGCTGCGTGCGTTGGCCAAAAAGCCCACGGCATCGTCGCTGCCCGCCAACCGCCACCACTCTGCCGTCGAATAGATAAAGCCATACATCAGGTAAGGCAGCATGACGTACTTGACCCGCTGGAGCAGAAAGCCCGGCGGGACCTGCTTGTCGTAACGCACGGCGAAAACGAATATCGAGATGAACAGGAACACGGGGGTGCCCAACACCAGGGGAATCCGCATGAGGTCGGTGGCCAGGTTATCTACCCGCTGGTTCAAATGGTCCAGCCAATGAAACAAAAAAACGGCAATGCAGCCGTAAGCACGAAGCCAGTAGATTTCCTCGATTTTCTGCATCCAGCCTCCCGGTTTCCCCCAGCGCACCGCCTAGCCGCTATCCTGTTAATAGCGGCCGAGAGTGAACACCCGCGAGCCGCCTGTTGTCCGACCTTGTAAATGCCCGTAAATTCCGGAGGCCCCGTGATCAGAAGAACTGCCTTGCAACGCATTGCTCTGCTGGCTGGACGCTTGGCCGGGCTCTTTGGCTGGCTGGTGTTGAGCAACGTCGCACTGGCAGGCGAGGTGGTGCGCGAGCAGTTCTACTCCCCCACGCTGGGCTACGATTACCCTTATACGCTGTATTTACCCGATGGCTATGACAGCCAAGCGACAACGCCCTACCCCGTGATCTACCTGCTGCACGGTTCTTTCGGTAACGAGCTGGACTGGGCTACTCGGGGCAACCTGCCACAAGTGGCAGACCGACTGATTCAGGCAGGGCATATTCCCCCCGCCGTATTCGTGATGCCAGGCAGCCGCAGCTGGTGGGTAGATGGCCATAACGAACCCGCCCGCAGCGCCTTTTTCAACGACCTGATGCCTCACATCGAAGCCCACTACCACGTGGGCACCACTCGTGAGCAGCGAGGGGTGGCCGGGCTTTCGGCAGGCGGCTACGGCGCGCTCAACTTCGCGCTGGAACACCCCGAAATGTTTGCCGCCGCCGCCGCGCTGAGCCCCGCCAGCTACGTGCCCACGCCGCCCAGCAACTCTTCGGCGCACCGCCACCCCACCTTTCTGGATGAACGGGGCCAGTTCGACCAGGCACTGTGGGAGCAGCTCAATTACCCCGCGCACCTGGAACACTATCGCCTTCAGGTCATACCGCGCCCCGCCGCCGAACAGGGCGACACTCCGCCCGTGCCGCTCTACATCAGCGCCGGGCGCAGTGACGTATACGACGCCGAATACCACGCTCGTCAGCTACGCCAGGCCATGGAACGCATTCAGCCAGAGCTGGTGCGGCTAGACCTGTACCCCGGTGGGCACACTTGGCGTGTATGGCGGGCCAGCCTGCCCGCCGCGCTCAACTTCCTGTTCCAGTACGTGGGTCACGAAGCACCTGGCGAAACGGGCGCATAGAGCACCGCCTGGTTACGCCCCTGCGCCTTTGCCTGATACATCGCCTGGTCGGCGCAGTGGATCAGCGTGGACTCTTCAGCAGCGTGCAGGGGCAACAGCGCCACTCCAATACTGGCCGAGACATGGACTTCCCCAACTGACAGCGTGAACGGCACCGCCAGTGCCTGGCACAGCTGGTCTGCCACCCTCAGGGCCTCTTCGGCACCCACGGGCCCGCCCAACATGGCCCAGGATGCACGGCCAGTTCGGCGACACGTAGGTGAGCGCGCCTTCGGCACTCAACGTGTCGATGATATCGTTGGCCTACTCGACCAGCTGGCGAAAGCGCTGTTCGCTGGCCCCCATCGCGCACGGGCGAAAGCTGCAGTTGCCACGCCCGCCCCGACTCCCCCCACCGGACACTCAACGCGCATGGCTGCTGCTGTTCGTCACAGCGGCGAATAGTGTCCAGCACGCTCGCCCCATCCAATGGAAAACAGCGCCCCAAGGCCGCTTCCGAGCCCATGGCTTGCCAACCGGCCACACGCCGAAAAGCAGCATTGGCCTGAACGCACGCCTGGCCATCGCACATCATCACAAACAGCGGGGTCGCCGACTGCTCGAACTCGAACAGCGCATGGTATAAGTGCATGGGCGCTCCGCTCCCTGGTTCGTAAACGGTTAAGTTAAGCGGCCCAGCCCACGGTGTCCACGAACATTGGTTGACTTCTACCAACGCAAACTACACTGAAAAGGAACCCTTTTTCTGGACACACGAAAGGAAGCCTTCCTATGCATAAACATATTGAATGGGACGACCCCGGCAGCGCGAGCGTGGTGGAGTACTTCAAGAACGACCCTGACCACACCTCCCCCTACCCCGGCGCTATCCTTTCCGCCCGCTACCAGGGCCGCATCGTACGCGTCAAAGTAGAAGCCTACCGTGACGACGACGCCGTCAGCATCGGCAGCGTCGCCGCCATCCTCGACGAACACGGCCACCGCTTCAAATCGCACCAGAAAATCGTCATCGGCGACATCGTGCGCCTACCCGACGACAAACGCGCCATGGAACACTGGGAAGAGGAAGAAGAGGACGAAAAAGAGTAACCACGGCCCCCGCTCGGGCGACATGTTGGGGCGGGGGTTAAGCATGGGCCGGCCACCCATGCGGCAGACACCTGCATGAACTCACCGCCTCAACACTAGCGCACCAACCGGAACAAGAGCTGCCTGGGCGGCAGCGAATGCATGAATCTCAACAGAAGAGACCCGGTTCATTTTCTGAGCTGCCTGGGCGGCAGCGAACTGTTCGTAGCTCTGGCAGCTAACGCACGCCCTTTTCTGAGCTGCCTGGGCGGCAGCGAACTAAAGGCGGTCTTGCAGGGATTGTAGGGCGGTTTTCTGAGCTGCCTGGGCGGCAGCGAACATTGTGCCGCGCCTCGATGACAAGCTGATTCATTTCTGAGCTGCCTGGGCGGCAGCGAACCTGCCGTCCAAGGGAAGTTCACCTTCCAAGATTTTCTGAGCTGCCTGGGCGGCAGCGAACGGATTTGCTGGCCACGTGTTGAGCCATACCGATTTCTGAGCTGCCTGGGCGGCAGCGAACTGTGGAATGAGGTTTGGCTCCGGGATGGGCGCTTTCTGAGCTGCCTGGGCGGCAGCGAACTGTGGAATGAGGTTTGGCTCCGGGATGGGCGCTTTCTGAGCTGCCTGGGCGGCAGCGAACGGGAGGACGTTAGAAATGGCATTTTTCAACGTTTTCTGAGCTGCCTGGGCGGCAGCGAACGCGGGCCATGGACGCCTTATCCGGCAGGCGCTTTTCTGAGCTGCCTGGGCGGCAGCGAACCCTCTTTGGCATCCGCTGGGGGCCTGCCTTATTTTCTGAGCTGCCTGGGCGGCAGCGAACTCAATGACGATGCGATCATGTGGCTGGAAGTCTTTCTGAGCTGCCTGGGCGGCAGCGAACACGGCTTCCAGGTCGAACCCGCTGAGGCCGGTTTTCTGAGCTGCCTGGGCGGCAGCGAACCGGTTTACGACAGAGGTGTCCCACTCGATAACTTTCTGAGCTGCCTGGGCGGCAGCGAACCTTCACCACGACCCGGCCTTGGCGCCGGGCTTTTTCTGAGCTGCCTGGGCGGCAGCGAACGTTCTTTATCGACTCGACCACTTGATGCGTTATTTCTGAGCTGCCTGGGCGGCAGCGAACATGGATGATGACCGGGAGCGTCTGGAGCAATCTTTCTGAGCTGCCTGGGCGGCAGCGAACGCGATGGGCGGCCGCTGCCCCTCGGCCAGAATTTTCTGAGCTGCCTGGGCGGCAGCGAACCTCTGGCTCCGTGGCCGTGCATTCCGATATGTTTTCTGAGCTGCCTGGGCGGCAGCGAACGCGTTTCGGTTGATGTGCACCTTGGGGCTTGATTTCTGAGCTGCCTGGGCGGCAGCGAACTTCGGCGGGCTTGCTCCACCGGATCATCTGTTTTTCTGAGCTGCCTGGGCGGCAGCGAACGGAGGCCGAGGTAGAGCAGGCTGTACAGGAGTTTTCTGAGCTGCCTGGGCGGCAGCGAACAGAGACACGTGACGGAAAAGCATTTGACTAACTTTTCTGAGCTGCCTGGGCGGCAGCGAACTGTCGCGCTGGCTACTGCCGACCAGTGCGTTGTTTCTGAGCTGCCTGGGCGGCAGCGAACCTGATGAGGTAATTTACAACCAGAAGCTAACATTTCTGAGCTGCCTGGGCGGCAGCGAACATGTTGCGCTTGGAGTTGCCGTCGTGCAGTTCTTTCTGAGCTGCCTGGGCGGCAGCGAACACTGGCAGCCATAGGTCAGTTGCTCGCTCAAATTTCTGAGCTGCCTGGGCGGCAGCGCACCAGATGAACCAAGGGAACCTCCCCATCATCAATTTCTGAGCTGCCTGGGCGGCAGCGCACCCTGGCCAGAGGGCGGCTGGGTGACTGACCCATTTCTGAGCTGCCTGGGCGGCAGCGCACTTCTTCTTCGGTCACTTGATTGCCCTCCTTAGTTTCTGAGCTGCCTGGGCGGCAGCGCACACGCAGGGCTGTCGGGCACTGTGAGGGGCGTTTTTCTGAGCTGCCTGGGCGGCAGCGCACGACCGGACATGCCGCGAGTAGCGGCACTGAGCTTTCTGAGCTGCCTGGGCGGCAGCGCACCCCTTTATATTGCGGGCGCTCTTCACGCTGATTTTCTGAGCTGCCTGGGCGGCAGCGCACTTGTTCTGGAGTCGATAGCGGAAGCCGGAACCTTTCTGAGCTGCCTGGGCGGCAGCGCACGCCGCATATCACCGCCTCTGCTACATCCTTGCTTTCTGAGCTGCCTGGGCGGCAGCGCACGAGGCCGGTGGGGAATGGCATTTCGAATACAATTTCTGAGCTGCCTGGGCGGCAGCGCACGCATGGCGACTCAGCAAGAGGCCATGCCAACTTTTCTGAGCTGCCTGGGCGGCAGCGCACCCTGCGCCGCCACGACTTCGACGACAAGCGTTTTTCTGAGCTGCCTGGGCGGCAGCGCACTCTGGCTTGGTGAGCTGGCTGATTTGCTGGGTTTTCTGAGCTGCCTGGGCGGCAGCGCACGCCGAAGCGCTGCGCATCACCATCGGCACGCTTTTCTGAGCTGCCTGGGCGGCAGCGCACGACTCCAGCTTGTAGCCTTCAGGTACCAGCATTTTCTGAGCTGCCTGGGCGGCAGCGCACGCGGAGACTACGTCTACGCCTGCAGAACAGACTTTCTGAGCTGCCTGGGCGGCAGCGCACGTTCGACGGCATCGACACTGCTGAATGAGCATTTTCTGAGCTGCCTGGGCGGCAGCGCACTTGGCATCCGGCGCCAGCCCGCGCTGCCAGCATTTCTGAGCTGCCTGGGCGGCAGCGCACCAGGAAGAACAAGTCGGTCATGCAAACCGTGTTTTCTGAGCTGCCTGGGCGGCAGCGCACAGCTGGTCGTCGATAACTTCGCAGGTGGAGGCTTTCTGAGCTGCCTGGGCGGCAGCGCACATGAGCGCTTTGACGTGGGCGCGCCGATTCTATTTCTGAGCTGCCTGGGCGGCAGCGCACTTCATCACCGAAGGCCTGGCCAACGGCATCGATTTCTGAGCTGCCTGGGCGGCAGCGCACAAAACTTGCGGGGCGGTAGCGCCTCGCCGTTGTTTCTGAGCTGCCTGGGCGGCAGCGCACTTTGGTGGTGATGGTGGTCATCGGTTCATTCATTTCTGAGCTGCCTGGGCGGCAGCGCACGATACCGACATTCAGAAACGAGAGCTTAAGGATTTCTGAGCTGCCTGGGCGGCAGCGCACACTGCTTTTCAGCTTGAGGCTTGGCGGGTTCATTTCTGAGCTGCCTGGGCGGCAGCGCACATAACCACCGATAGTTTGCGGAGTATCTACTCTTTCTGAGCTGCCTGGGCGGCAGCGCACGATGCGCGGGACATTTCGCGCTGGTACACGCTTTTCTGAGCTGCCTGGGCGGCAGCGCACAAGGCCGTTCGAAAACCGCGCGCCTGCTCGCCTTTCTGAGCTGCCTGGGCGGCAGCGCACGTGTCATGAAGAAGCCGGTGCCTTTGACGGGTTTTCTGAGCTGCCTGGGCGGCAGCGCACGCATCGAATCACCGACCTACGCCGATCAAGACTTTCTGAGCTGCCTGGGCGGCAGCGCACATCTGCGCCGCATCCTGGTCAACGCTGCCCTTTTTCTGAGCTGCCTGGGCGGCAGCGCACCTTTTTGGCGTTGATTCTCAATGCTGATACTTTTTCTGAGCTGCCTGGGCGGCAGCGCACCGTTACCCGGTGCCCATCACGGAACGGGTACTTTTCTGAGCTGCCTGGGCGGCAGCGCACGTGGATAGGTGCGCGGGCACCACAATCACCGATTTCTGAGCTGCCTGGGCGGCAGCGCACCTCGGAAGAAGACGGCCTGGCCGTTGGCACCTTTTCTGAGCTGCCTGGGCGGCAGCGCACTAGAGCATATCAAAATTAATGTGCTGATTGTTAAAGAGCTTTCACCAAAAAAAGCGGCATTACCCTTTCAGGAGCAATACCGCTAAGTCATTGATTATTAGCTGCCTATTTTCATGTTAGAAAAAAGGGTCAAAACCAGGGCACGGTGGCGCTGGGGCTCAAGCCGTAATGGCTGAATGAACCTTCCGATGAAGACGCTGCAGGTTTGCCATGTTCAATAAACAGGCTGAAACGCTGTTGAGTAGATCGACTATTGATCTGCACAAACGGTAGCTCAATTCGTCGAGCCGCCACCTTGGCGTAAATGCTCCTTGCCTCCTCTTCGCTAATGCTGTGCCGTTTGGCATAGCGCTTGGCACGGCTCTCGCTGCCCGTGTTGAACTGCTTCCGCGCTACGTTGATATGCTGAGCACGCGCAGGAACTTCCTGCACTTCGCTTACCTGCGTGTGATCCCGCATGCCTGTCAGCCAATCCATACTCATCAGTTGCTTTAGTCGCTCATGGGTGCCATGCAAACGCAAATGGCTGCCTAAAGTGCGGGCACGAACACCGTGTTTATGGGCTGGAAAGCTCACGCCTAGATCCGTTGCCTGTAGGTCGAATAGCGCTCGATGCAACTTGTTGTATAGCGCACCCATCAGCATGGCTTCGGGAAAGTCGGGGTCGGGCCTGAGCCGGATATCAATGTAATAATCCATGGCTTACCCCGCTTCGCCGAACACGCCACCACGGATGAGTGTTGCCATCACAAAGTGCTGGTTTTCCTTGGAAGGCACTTGGTCCTTGATCATCCAGTTATCCAGCAGTGAGTAGAAGTCGGCCTTCTGCTTGGGCTGGCGGTACGCTTTGCCCTGGGTGGTCACTGAACCATAAGGCTCGACAGCAATAGGCCCAAGATCTTCATCGCTTTCATTGGGGTACCAGGTGTCGATGGTACGGATGGCATTACCCAGCTTCTGCGAGTGAATACCGGCAATATCGCTGACGTGGTAAAGCGTTTTGCTTTTGTCGCCTCGGCCTCGGTCAAGAATCAGCTCTTGAGAAGGGAATACTTCTTGACCACTGCCCATGCGGACATAGGCCACCACTTCTAGCAGCAAGTGCTGCTCGCCCGCCAACGCAGCGGCGATGACACCCGCAAGCTCTTTAAGCTCGGCAGTATCCTCGAAGGCACGCAACGAAAGTGACAGTGCATCAAATGTCCACTCTTTGTTGGCTTTGCCTTGCGCTAACTGGCGAATGCTGACTTCTACTTGCTCTGCGCCCATGCGGTTGCGCCACAGAAAGCGGCCATTGGCGAGGTTATTGGCGTAACGATGCGCCAGTTCGCCGAAGCCTTGTGCTTGTTTATATTCGGCAACGGCCTGTTCCAGCTTGGCTTGGTACTCAGCGTTATTACAGGCTGACGGTGTTCCAGCACCCGCAAGTACGCGCAGAGTGAAGCGGGCAACTAGGGTATCTGCATCATGGGGCAGTGTGGCTACATCGACGGTTTGTAGGTTGGGGTTTTCAATCGCGGCATCTAGCTTGGCGGGGTCCTGGTCTTTGGCTTTCAAGCGATTGGAAATCGTGCCGCGCACCGACTTTTCACGCACCTTGACCGGCTGCCATTGCTGTTCTTCTTGCCGCTTATCCCAGTTGCTGGCGTACAGTAGCGCATCGGAAGGGTCGAGCTTGCGTTCGAAGGCGAGGACAGAAGCGGTTTTAAGGGTATCGTTTTTAGCCATGATAAAGCTCCTTGTTTACTGTGCTGAGGTGCGAAGGTGATAGTCGTTATTGAGACGGTAGAGGCCCGCTTCTTCGTCGTTATCAACGTACCAAAGCAGGTCTTCAGGTTGCTTCATACGGTGCGGGCTAACCCACTCACCGATGGAGTAGAGACTTTCGACAAAGCGGAACGGGGTCTTGGTATCGCGGGCGTTGGCGACTTCACCTGGCTGGAAAAGATCTGAAATAGCGCCATAACCGACTGGAATAGGCACCAACCAGCCACGATAGGGACGCTGCGCCTGCCAAACAGGCTTTTCGTTGGGTTTGCCTTCGTTCTCTAGCGTACAAACATGGTTAAGACGAGAGAGGTCTAACCATGCATCCAGTAAACTGGCGTCTGGATTTTGCTGTTGCAGTGTGTGAAGGTGCTCGGTGAGGTAATCATCCCGAAGGGTGAGGGCAAAGCCCGGCAGCCAGCGCCGCTTTAAGCGCGCGAACTGCTTTTGCCGCTCTTCTTCATCGTCATCAAGCGTGACCCATTGCGGACGTTGTTTATGGGTTGGCTCCGCACGGTTAGGGATGACACTGCCTCCGGCAATGCGCATGCCCGCTACAATCTCTCCGATTTTTTTAGCGATATTCTCATGCTCGCTTTCTGTAGCGCCGGTATCAATTGTAAAGATCAGCGTGATATCCAGATGGACACGCCCTTCTTCTACAATCGCTGCCGTACCACCTGTCTTATCCACCGGATTACGCGTCAGGTGAAAGCCACGGATGTAACCACCCTCAGTGGCCTGGGCTTCAAAGTCATGGCAAATAACCCCAACGCGGTCTAACGACACGGGAATACTCGCCTCTACCAGCTTCCGCTCCAGAGCATGCATCAAGCCCACAAATGCACTCATGGCAGGAAAGCCCCAGGTCATGGGGCTGGAAATCGCGTTGGCGTTTTGCACTCGCAGGCGCGGCAGAACCAAAAGGTTTTTTACTTTACTCATCGTCATCACCTCCTGGCAGGTTGGTTAAGTCTTCCATTAGGCTTTCCATCCAGCGGCGATCACGATCAAGCAAGCGTTGGTGGGTCACATCTTTCTCTAGCGCTTTCTTCCAGTGGCGGAATTCCACATCACCCAAAGGCAGCTTTCCGCCTAACGCGGCATTGAGCCAATTAGCGAATCGATGGCGAATATCGTCTGCCCATTCCATGCTGTTTCGCGCTTCACGAAAAGCAATATCACCTTCAGCACGACCGGGGTCTAGCCAATACATTTCTTCTACTGGTAATTCACACTTTTCATCGTCGCTCCACCCCGATGGCAGGCTATGCATCTGCATGGCAAACAGCGCCAGCTCGTCCATCAACATGGCGGTGTAGTCATCGCGCAGGTCGCGGGTGTGCATGTCTGGCGTAGGGTTCGTTTCAAGAAACTGTTTGAGGTCTCTAACCAGCGAGCGCACGTCTGAACGACTGCCAAAGATGCCGGGGTGAGAGAATACCGTCGCGGTTTTCAGCGGCGGACGAATATCTCGAACATTCCAACTGGGTGGCATGGAGGCCAGCAAATAGTTATTGCCACCCCGTTCGCTATTCAGCTGCGAGATATTCTGCGGCTTGGTACCGCCCATTTTCTGTGCAGCCAAGTTGGGGTAGCTGTGCACGGCCTGCCCAGCGTACTTGCTTTCTCGCTTGGCCTTACGTGCCTCTTTGGCCTCTTCGCTAAAGCGATCATGGTTAATGGTTTGGAATACACGGTGCGCCAGCGAAGTGGCGTAAAGCGGTGCGAGCAGATGAAAATTCTCAGCATCATTTTCCAGGTCTGCTGCATCCTCCCCCACCAGCCAATAGAGCTGTTTGCCTCGGGTATGTGAGGCATGCTCTCCACGCGGTTCGGTAATCGCCGCAAAGGCTTTGATCCATGCTTGAGCCTGCTCAGGATTGGCGCTTAACGCCTTTGCCAGCTCAGAGTCGTTTTCCAGCACCCGCTCAAGCAGTGACTTTCCTTCGAATTGCAGCTTCAAGAACTTATAAACATCCAGGGCGGCAGCGTTCCCCACCACATCGCCCGCAAAATCAGTGGATAGCGTGTGGCTGCCAACCAGAGAATGGTTATTTAGCGATTCAGGTGGGGCGTAAAGATTGGAGCCTTTGGCATCCGGGTGAATCGGCTTGAGAGAATGGGTGACGACTTGCAGTTGACCAACGCGCCTGGCTGCATCGTTGATCCAAGTATCGAATTGGAATTGCTCAACCAGCGCTTGGTATTTTGGATCGTCGGGAGCTAGCTTTTCCGCTTTGGTATCAAAGCGCTCTTTTAAGAAGGCTTCGATCCCAGAGCGAATTTCGGCTGCTCTGCTATTATCTGCCATACGTTTTCCCTTTGGTTATCAAACTCTGTTGGCATAAAAGTGATGATAAATCACAGCGGCCACAATAATTAACGAGCATGCTTAACCTCATTTGCTCCGCCAAAACCCCAATACAGGGTGATACCCCCATCGCTGATTTCTAGCCGAAGCAGTTACAGTGCCGAAGGTACGGGCGGCGCGATCCAGGGAGATATCCAGGTCTTCCGCCAAGTCGGCCAGGGCTGTTAAATAGTCGGTTGCACCCCAGGGCTGTATCCGCTCGCCCTGCTCTTTTTCTAGCGCTACCCGCACCAGCAGGCTCTCTTCCACCGGCACGTAGAGCTTTTCGCCTCGCCTTGCGCCATCGTCTACGCGGTGGAGTGTCCAGGTTTCACCGCCCTCATCGGGCAGCAGCGCTAGCGTGGTTTCAGATTCGAGCTGTTTGCGAAAGGGGTCGCGCTGTATGAATACACCCGTCAAATGCAGTTGCGGCATCACATGCCAGCTGTAGGCTCCTAACGGCGGTGGTTTGGGCGTTTTGCCAATTCGTAGCTCTTTTTTGGTCAATGGCTCGGCGGGCTGCTCGATCATCAGTTGATGTAGCCGCTCATGCTCCAGGTCGACAAGACTATCTTTGGCGCGCAGCACTTCCCGCGCCAGCACGCGGGGGCGGGCATCGATCACCTGGTACTCATCTTGCGTTAACAGCTCACTAAGCGAGTGGCTACTTAGCCGCCATTGCAGATCTGTTTCAAAGCCGGGTTTGTGGAAAGCGGGTTTTCCAGGCTGCTCTAAATGTTTGAGGTTGGTATCGAGCAGCAAAATATTGGGCGAATCACACGCCTGCTCGCGGTGTCGTCGAACACGGCCAGCCAACTGGATAATCGAGCGCATGGACGATGGTTCGACAATGGCCCAGTCGTAGTCGTGGTCGCGCCCCACCTCAGTGACTGGCGAGCCTAGAACGATAAACAGATGGTCTTGCTCTTCGCTGCCATCCAGAAGGTGACGAATATCCGGCTGCTGAAAAACGCGATCTGGTTCAGCCCGTTGCAGCGTTTTGTCTAACCGGCGCTCAATTTCTGAGCGCATGACCAACGGGTGACGAGAGTGGTAAACGCAGAGGTGAATGCGAAAACCCTCCGGCGCGCCCTGTTGAAACAGCGCTCTGGCAACATCCACTAATGGGTCGATATTCGCCATGCGAATCAAGCCAAAGCTGACGCGCTTGCCCGAGTGAGGGTCAACGGAGTGATGCTGCTGGTGAAGCGCTAGCGTATTCTCACGCAGTAGGGTCGCAATGGCAGGCCTTATCTCTTCAGGGCGCTTGCCCAGCGGCGGCAACGCTAAAATATCTGCACGGCGGCGTACCGGGCTTTTGGCCAGGCGCTCTAACCGACGCTTGGCAAAAGCATTGTGTGCGGCCTTGAAGGTCTCGCTACTGGCGCAGTTTTCATGCTGGCGGTCATGCTCGTCGAACCAGGCACAGCAAATATCCACCGCCAAGCCTGGTTCGCCTCGATGGCGTTGAAAAGCTTCACGACCGCTTCGGTAGGCTTCATACAACCCTTCAACCAGCGCAGGCGGCAAGGTGGCCGATGAAAGCAGCACCCGTGAACCTAGCAGCCCAGCCCAATTGACGAGCCGGGTAAGCGCCGGCAGGTCGTTGATATCGAAATCGTCTATTTCATCGAGCACCAGGTCGCTGCTCATCAGGCGCAGCATGGGCACGATCTGACGCCCGCCCCGAATGCTCTCGGTGGCAGGCACTAGATGGTCAACGGTACATACCAAAATGGGCGCAGCGATCAGCGCGCGAGTGCCCGGCTCATCGCTCAAGCGGCGCAGCACCGGGTGGTTATCAAAATTACCGTCGAACACCACGTGGGCATCTTCTTCGATCAACGCCTGTTGCGACGCCGAGCCTCGGGCTTCAGCCTGCTGCTCATAGTGTTCGAATAGGGCTTTATTGGCACTTCCCCCCACGCGTACGGCGAGTTCGTCTTCCCCCAAATTCAAGCGATCTCGTAAAGCCTGGCCAGTTTGAAGCGTCAGGGTGCGTAGCCCCAGCGCAATGCTAAACCGCGCGCCCTGCTGAGGGTCAGCCAACGCATACATGATGCGCCCATTGGCGAGGGTTTTACCGCAGCCAGTGGACGCCATGTTAATGCCAAAAAATCCTTGGCGCTGGCTGCGCTCCCTTAGCGACTGGGCAAGGTCAAACGCTTTATCTTGCCAGCGAAAACGTGAGTGGCTACTGCGCTTACGGAACCCTTTATGGCGCGCTAAACGGGGTAAGTGGCTGTCGACGCTGGGTAGCGCGCGAGCAACCGCCGCCGCATGTTTCTCAACCCCCAGAATATGCTCATCCAATGGCTGGTTGGGCTTGCCAGTTTTGCGCACGGTATTGGCAATTAACGGGTAGCTGGGCTCGCCGCGCACGCGATGCTGGAGGTCTTCAAGGCTTGAGTAGTGGTGGTCGGCCAACATCAAGCTAAGCCGTGCCAAGTGCATGACATAGCGGCTTTCCAACCAGTGGCAACCATTGGGCAGCCGTGCCTGTAATCGCATGGCAAGCTTTGAGGCACGCTCACGCCAACGTGGAGTACTAACAGGCAACCCGCCCTTGAACTGCCAGTAGGGCGTAATGCGTTTAGGGTCCTGGGTCTCGGGAAGCTCGTTCCATTCGGCATGAATGGAAGCAAACAGCCCGCCTAGTTGCTCTGATTGAAGTGGCGTATTTCCTCTGCCCCAGCGCCGTTCAGCCTCGCCATCGCGTTCCGGTGGCTTTAACGGTAGCCGATGGTGGCTAAGCACTAGCCAACCCAGCGCAGCCGCCAACGGGGGTAAACGGCTAAATACCGCAGAGGCGGGTGTATCTATCCCGTCACGCTCTAATCCACCCAGCCAGTCTTGCTCTTGATAACTGCCTTCAGCCAAGCGCGCCAACCAGGAGGCATCGTCATCACTTCCCACGAATGCCTGGAACAGGCGTAGGGATATCCACTCATGGCGGTATAAATTGCGCCCTTCCAACTTGCCCTTGAGCCGCTGCTGAAAGGCATCACAGGCTTTCCCCAAATCATGCAGCAACGCAGCCAGCGCGGTGAGCAGGAGAATATCTTCGCCGTTGTGCCAATCATTTTCATCGCGGCGTCGCAGGATATCTCGGGCGGTGGTGTTGGTCGGTACGGCGCCATTGAGATTGAACTGGGCAGCATCCCCCACCACCCACATCAACTCACTGTGGTCGTGGCCACGAATCCAGTGGCAGGCAACGGCCGTATTCTTACGGGCGGTTTTGCGCAGCAGCTTACGCAGCGTATCCAGCCCGGCCTGGGTAATCGGCGTTTGCCACGTGCGGTCGCCCCGGCGTTCGGCAAACTGGTCGAGGATACGGCGCGTTTCTTTCAGGGCATTTTTATTGCACTGGGAAATCAGCAGCACGTTCATGAATCGCCGCTCCCCAGTTCTTGCCCCAGCGCCTGGGCGACTTCCTTGAGCGTATCGATCATGAAGTCGAGGGATTCGGTGCGGGTCAAGCGTTCGATGCAGGCTTGGCGGAACTCCTGCTCTTCATCGCCGCGCATGGCGGAAATGAACGCTTGGGGCAGAATCACCGCGTCTTTCACCAGATCCGCCACATCGAACACTAACCCACCTCGACGGGTTTTACCGTGGAGTACCGCCAGGCCGTGGGGAATGCCCAATACCCAAGTGGCGGTCGCCGCCAAGCCATAGGCCAGGTAGTTGCCATGATCGAGAAAACGGTTGGCGGGGTCGGTACCCGCGCCGCGCTTGGCGCGGGTGAAGTCGCCGTAATCAACGGCGTTCACCGCTAGCTTGAACAGCGTTTTGGTCAAGCGCGCTTCCAGGGTGAGCAGGTCAACCGTGCTGGGGGCTTGCTTGATGGCTTCGCGATGATGGGTGAGTGCGTTGTGCAGGTGATCGGTGGCAATAGTAAAGCCTGCGTCTTTCATCACTCGGCTTGTCCACAGCGCTTCGATACGGGCCAAGCGCGCCTGCTGAAAGGCGCGCGCAGCATCCAGGCGTTTGGCATCATCAAACCAGAAGCGTACCCAGTATTGGAGATACTCCGTGGGCCGGTACTCGCTTTGTGGCGTCAGCCAGGCAACGTCCACATCCACTTCATTGGCGGCAAACAGCGGTGTGCCACCGCCACCACAAAACCCGACCAGTACGCCTGCCTTGGCGAGTTCGCGCATGGCCGCTTGGGTAATCGAGGTGCCTGTGCCCAGCAGTATCGAGGTGGTATTAGCAATGGGAATATTCCAGTAGCGCGACTTGCTACCTTCATCGGTGACGTACTCTACCCGCCCACCGTTCACCAACACTCGGCAGTGCTGGAGGTAGTACAGGTTCGCTCGCTTGGAGTGCAGGATGGTTTTAAGAGCAGAAGGTGAAAAGTCATCCATGGCGGCTCTCCTATTGTTCTTGCCACCATCTAAGCACTCTTCGCCCTGAAACACCATTGATCCTCATCACGCTTTGCCTACCCACTTTCCACGCTCATGGCACCTTTCCGCCGTGCTACGCTTAGCACTATCGTTTCGGTGACTCAGGTGTTTGGCCATGCAATTACGTCAACGTGTACAGAAGATGTTAGCGGCGGGGGCGTTGCTGGTGCTGACACTGCCCGCCCAGGCGCAAACTGGAGATGAGTGGGCCACGTACGACCGCGTGTTCGAGAACGGGGCGCGTCAGGCACAGTGGTGGGAGGCGGGCTGGAGCGGCATTTACGCGGCCAGCCTGGTGGTCGATGCCTACCAGTCCAGCGAGGCCAGTAGCCGCGATGACCGTTTCGATGCGCGTATTGGCGTGGTGAAGTCGGCGCTGGCGCTGGCGGGGACGCTCACCGATCGCCAGCCACATCGGGCGGCGCAGGCAGAGTATGAGCGGCTGAAGGCCCAGGGCGAGTTGAGCGGGGTGCAGGCGTTGGGCCTGCAGTTGGCCCAGGCAGAACGCGAACGCCGTGGCTGGGAAGCGCGGGTCAGCTCCCTGGTGGTGAACAGCGTGGCCGGCGCGGTGATTGCGGCCGATGGCCGGGAGCGGGATGGCGCGGTCAATTTTGCCACCGGCATGCTGATCAATGAATTACAGATCTGGACCCAGCCCCATCAGGCGTCCCGCGCGATCAACCACTTCCAACCGGCCCGTGTGTCGCTGGGCCCGGTCACGCTGGAAGGCGAATATGCCCTGCTGGTTACCCCCCAACAGCTGAGCGCGACCTGGCGGTTCTGAAGGTGGGCCAGGCTGCTTTTCGTGCTCGGCTTGCCGGGCACTTTTTATGGGTACGCTTGTCGTTGTCAGGGCCGCATGAGCGCGTAAAATATGCGGCTCTTTTTTTGTTTCTCTATTCGTTATGTTATAACTTATTTATTCGTGAGTGAGGTTGCTCGATGAGTGAGCACATGCATCGCCATAACAAGGAAGGTCCTTGTCATTTTTCGCTGATGTCGTTGTCGGCCACCAAACGGCTGGGGTTGGTTGCCCTTCCCCTGCTGGCGTTGTGGGGGCTGGTGGCGTGGGCAGGCGGGTGGCCGCTATGAGTGAGCGTTCCTCTTCGCGCCTGCAACTGCACGACCTGCACCTGGCACAGGGTGGTCGCACCGTGCTGGAGCATGTGGACGGCGACATCAAGCGCGGCGCGATCACCGCGCTGATTGGTGCCAACGGCGCAGGTAAAAGCACCCTGATTCAGGCCATCATGGGCGAACTCCGGCCCATCAGCGGCAAAGTGGTGTGCACGGTAGACAAGGCGCGTCGTGCCTGGTTGCCGCAGCAGTTGGCTCTGGATCTGACCTTCCCCATGAGCGTGGAAGAGCTAGTGATGACCGGCAGTTGGCCAAGCCATGGAGCCATGAAAGGTTACTGCGCGGCGCACTACCGCAAGGGTCGCGAGATCATGGCGCGGCTAGGCATCTCCCATTTGGCACATCGGCCACTGGGCGAGCTGTCTGGCGGCCAGCGCCAGCGGGCACTGATTGGCCGCACGCTGATGCAGGAAGCCGAGCTGCTGCTGCTGGATGAGCCGTTCGCCAACGTGGACAGCGACACGGTGGATATCTTGATCCGTATCCTGCGCCAGATGGCCGATGAAGGCGTGACGATCATCATCGTGCTGCACGACATGGACCACCTGCGCCGCCTGGCCGATGAGGTGCTGATGCTGAGCGGCGGCCATGGCCGTTGGGTGGCACCGAGTGCCTTGCACACGCATCACGCCCCCGCCCAGGTGGTGCCCTTCTCGTTGGGAGGTCGTCATGCTGGCACTGCTTGACGCGTGGTTTATCGCGCCGTTCGACTACGGCTTCATGCGCCGCGCCGTGGTGGGTGGGCTGGCACTTTCCTTGGCCGCGCCGCCGCTGGGTGTGTTTCTGGTGCTGCGCGGCATGAGCCTGATTGGCGATGCCATGGCCCATGCCATTTTGCCGGGGGTGGCGCTGGGCTTCTTGC
The DNA here is from genome assembly GCF_014651795.1 of Vreelandella hamiltonii. Lineage (NCBI taxonomy): Bacteria > Pseudomonadati > Pseudomonadota > Gammaproteobacteria > Oceanospirillales > Halomonadaceae > Vreelandella > Vreelandella hamiltonii. Next base: position 126,523 of record NZ_BMXO01000006.1, read on the forward strand.
TGGCGGGGTTTTCGCTGCCGGTGATGAGTGTGGGCGGCGTGCTGTTCGGGCTGATGGTGGCGCTACTGGCCGGGGCCGTTTCCAAAATGGGCGGCCAGCGGGAAGACGCAGCCATGGCGAGCTTTTTCATCATTTCGCTGGCGGCGGGCGTCATGTTGATTTCCATGGGCGGCAGCAGCGTGGATTTAACCCACGTGCTGTTTGGCTCCATTCTGGCCATCAACTCGACCGCCCTGCTGCTGATTGCCGGTATCAGCACGCTCATCGTGGTCACGCTGGCGGTCATTTTCCGCTCGCTGGTGGTGGAGTGCCTGGACCCGCTTTTCTTGCGCGGCCAAAGCCACCGCAGTGGCTGGGTGCATAGCGTGTTTCTGGGGCTGCTGGTGCTGAACCTGACGGCGGGCTTCCAAACCCTGGGCACGCTGATGGCCGTGGGGCTGATGATGCTGCCCGCCACGGCAGCCCGGTTCTGGAGCAAGCGGCTGGAAGGTTTAATCGGCATCGCGGTGGTGCTGGCCATGGTGTCGAGCACTGGCGGGCTGCTGCTGTCGTTCCATTTTGATACCCCTTCGGGGCCAAGCATTATCCTGCTCGCAGGGGTGGCTTACTTGTTGTCAGCACTGTTGGGTCGCTATCACAGCTTAGCGGCCAAGCTGCGACGCAAGACCAAGCCACTCGCCCTGGAGCAGACATCCTGATCATTCACTAAAGGAGTTTGTCATGTCCCTTTCCCATACGTCCCGCTGGCTGGTAGGCGTTTCGGCCATGCTGGCCCTGCCTGCCGCCATCGCCAATGAGCGTGTGCAGGTGGTCACCAGCTTCTCGATTCTGGCCGATATGGTCGAGAACGTGGGCGGCGAGCATGTCGAGGTCACTTCCCTGGTCGGCCCTGACGGCGATGCACACGTCTACTCGCCGCGCCCAGGTGATGCCCGTGCGCTGGCCGAGGCCGATCTGGTGGTCTTCAACGGCCTGCTGTTCGAAGGCTGGATGGAGCGACTGATCGACTCCAGCGACTATCAAGGCCCGGTGGTCACCACGACAGATGGCATCAACGCCCTGGCCTACGCGGGCCATGACGATCATGGGCATGACGATCGCGACCATGGACACGATCACGGGCATGATCATGGGCATAGCCACGATCATGGACACAGCCACGATCACGGGCACGACGATCATGAACATGGTCATGGCCATGATGACCATGAGCACGGCGACGATGATCCCCATGCCTGGCAGGACATGACCCAGGCGCGGGTCTACGTCGAGAACATCCGCGACGGCTTGATGGAAGTCGATGCGGACAACGCCGAGCAGTATCAGGCCAATGCCGATCGCTACCTGGCTGACATGGCGGAGCTGGATGCCGAGATTCGTGCGCTGATCAGTGAGATCCCGGCTTCCGCCAGCGTCATCACCGGCCACGACTCCTTCGGTTACTTCTCCCGTGCCTATGGGGTCAACTTCCTGTCTCCGGCAGGGCTCTCTACCGAAGCAGACCCCAGCGGCGCCAGCATGGCAGCGCTGGTGGACGTGATCGAGCAGGAGAACGTTCAGGCGCTGTTCCACGAGAACATGACCAACCAATCCATTATCGTGCAACTGGCCGAAGAAACCGGCCTGCCCATTGCTGGCACGCTTTACGCGGATGCGCTGGCCAGTGAGGGCGATGCCAGCACTTACCTGGGCATGATGCGCCACAACGCCACGGTACTCCACGCCGCCCTGGCCGAACCAGGCCACGATGATCATGGTCATGGCGACCACGACCACGACCACGACCACGACCACGACCACGACCACGACCACGACCACGACCACGGTGATCATGGTCATCGTCACTGATTATTGAGGTCAACGGCTGCTTACCGCTCAGCCTCACGCAGGTTGATCGTGGTGAGCAGCCACTGCCTGAAAGACGCCATGGCATGGGTTTCTGACCGCGCTTGCAGGCGTGTCAGCCAGTACCCACCTAGACTGACAGTGGTGTCGAAAGGCTGCACCAGCGCACCACTGCTCAGCTGCCGAGAAAACATCAACGGTGGCGCCAATGCCACGCCCACCCCTTGAAGCGCGGCTTCCACCATGGCAATGGAAGAGTCGAAGACGATGCTCTGGGTCGTGGGAAGGCTACGAGGCAATCCGGCGGCCAACAACCACTCGGCCCACTCATCGGCACGATACGAACGCAGCCAGGTTTCATGCAACACATCGGCTGGCGTGTCGAGCCGTACAGCAATATCCGGAGCACACAGCACCGAAAGCGATGCAGGCAGTAGTGGCTGAGCCGCCGTGCCATGCCAGGCTCCCGTGCCAAAGCGAATCGCAAAATCGAGACCTTCAGCGGCTAAATCGGCACGATTGTTGTGGGTGGAGAGCCGTAAATCGACGAACGGATACGCGTCATGAAAGTCGGCCAGCCGTGGCAGCAGCCAACCCACGGCAAACGTACCCACCACACCCACGTTCAAGACCTCACGATGACGGCTTTCGCCTAACCGCTCCAACGTGTGCGACATCTGATCGAACGCATTCTTCAGCACAGGCAACAGCAGCTCGCCTTCCTGAGTCAGCATTAGCCCTCGGGGCAAACGTGTGAATAGCGGCACCTTCAATAGCCCTTCCAGGCGCTTGACCTGATGGCTCACGGCCGCCTGTGTCACGTGCAGCTCTTCTGCTGCACGCGTGAAGCTCAAATGTCTGGCCGATGCCTCAAAGGCTCGCAGAGCCTTCAACGGCAAATAGGAACGCACTGCGCCACCCCCAAATTTTTCTAATAGCTCATGCAAAATCTTGCCATTTGTGGAGACCCATCGCGCTCTTTATTTTAGTCACCCGTGGCTTTTGTATCGACCAGAGCAGCCTTCCACCGACATGACTCATCGCAACAGGAGTTTTGCATGCGCACGCCGTTTTCAGCACGCCGCTGTCTTCTCATGGCCTCCTCCTTACTTTTCAGCGGGGCAGCCTGGGCGCTCGAAGAGCCTCACGAGGCCGATCTTCAAGCGTTGCTGGACAGCACGATCACCCCGCTGATGGAACAGTATCGTATCCCCGGCATGGCCGTCGCGCTAAGCATTCAGGGGCAGCCGTATTACTTTAATTATGGGCTTGCAAACCTGGAGACGGAGGAACCGGTCACGGATGAGACGCTTTTCGAACTAGGCTCCATCAGCAAGGTTTTCACGGCCGCCCTGGCGGGCTACGCGCAGGCCAGCGGTGCCCTTTCCCTCTCTGACCCCGCCAGCGGCTACTGGCCAGCCCTTGAAGGCAGTGCCTTCGATGAGATCACCCTGCTGGAACTGGGCACCTACACGGCAGGCGAGCTTCCGCTGCAGTTTCCGGACTCGGTGCAATCAGAAGAGCAAATGATCGATTACTATCGCCAATGGCAACCCGAATCGGCTCCAGGGGCACAACGTCTGTATTCCAATCCGAGCATCGGTTTGCTGGGCTATCTCACCGCGCAACGTTTGGGCAGCCCTTTCGAGACGCTGATGGAAGAAGCGCTGTTCATACCGCTCGGGCTCGAACACACCCATTTTCAAGTGCCCGACGCGCAACGGGCACATTATGCCTATGGCTACTCGAAGGAGGATGAGCCCATTCGGGTGAATCCAGGCGTGCTGGATGCCCAGGCCTACGGGCTGAAAGCCAATGCCGCCGACGTGCTGACCTTTCTGGAAGCGAACATGCGAGACCCGGCCAATGCCAGCGGCACGACGGAACGGCTGGATGACGCCTTGGCAACGACACGCACAGGCTACTTCGACGTTGGCCCCATGACCCAGGGCCTGGGCTGGGAGCATTATCACTACCCGGTGACCCTGGAGACACTGCTGGAAGGCAATTCGCTCGAGATGATTTTGGCGCCCAACCCGGCACATCGCCTCACGCCACCGCAGGCCCCTCGGCAAGCGGCCTACTACAACAAGACGGGCTCAACCAATGGCTTCGGCGGCTATGTGGTCTTCGTGCCCAGCGAGCAGATCGCTATGGTGATGCTGGCAAACCGCAACTACCCCAATCAGGCGCGTATCGAGACGACTCACCATATTCTCAGTGCACTGACCGACACCCCGCAATGAAAAACCGCCGCTTTCGAGCGGCGGTTTGTTTGCAAATGACGAGGTCAAGCATCAGGGAAGATTGCGTTTTGCAGCGCTGATAAAGGAGACTAGCCCCTCTCCCTGCTCATCTCACTCATTGCAAAGAGCCAAGCCCATGCGCCTGAACGCCGATTTTAGCCACTTTGCCTGTATGACGCCGGAGCAGTATCACTGGGTCGCGTCGCCCAGTGCAGGCGTGGAACGTATGATGCTGGACCGGATTGGCGAGGAAGTCGCCCGCGCCACCAGCCTGGTACGTTACGCGCCGCACAGCCAGTTCAGCCACCATACCCATGGCGGCGGTGAAGAGATTCTGGTGCTGGAGGGCGTGTTTGCCGACGAACATGGCCGCTACCCTGCGGGCAGCTACCTGCGCAATCCCATTGGCACTGGCCATACGCCCCATATTGGCGAAGAGGGGGCGCTGATTCTGGTGAAACTGCATCAATTCGATGACAACGACCTGCTGCAGCTGGCCATTCCTGCCCACCGCCTGCCCTGGCAGCCCGACCGGCGGCCAGGCATCGGCTACAAGATGCTGCACACCTACGCGCAGGAGCGGGTCAGCCTGGAACGCTGGGAGCATGAGGTGACCATCGATTACCCTGCGCTACCGGGCGGGCTGGAACTGCTGGTACTGGAAGGCTCGCTCTACGAGGCGGGCAACGAATACCCGCAGGGCAGCTGGTGCCGCTTCCCACCTGGGGCCACCCCATCGCTGCGGGCCGGTGAGCACGGCGTCATGATGTACATGAAACGCGGGCACCTGACGGATGCGGTGTGCCAGGCTAACGCGCCAGCCCAATGAACGGCAGCAGGGTCAGCAGCGCGATCAGGATCACGGCGACCATCACCAGCGCGATCTGAATCGGCTGCTCCCGTAAACGCCGCCCCCAGGTCGGCGCTTCGTTGCGGGCCAGCGCTTCCTGGTGGGCCTTTCGCACGCTGGCCTGGCGTTCGACCTGGTACTGCGCCAGCAGCGCCTCGGCGTCGTCTCGCTGGGCCGGGTTGCGCAGCCAGATGGCATCGACCCCCAGGCGGAAAAACCCCGCCTGGGTTTCATACACGTCGAAGCCGTGTTCATCCAGCAGTTGGCGCACTTCCATGGCCTCTTCATCGGTCACGTGGCGCAACCGGAACAGCAAATGTGCCATGTTAGCCGCCCAATGCCGCCATGCGATCCGCCTGAATCACTTCGATCCAGTAGCCATCCGCGTCCTTGACGAAAATGACGTCTTTCATCTTGCCCTGGTCGGCACGCTTCACGAAGGTGACATCGTGCTCGTCGAACCAGGCCTGGGCGGCCTCCAGGTCCGGCACGCTGAAGCAGATGTGGCCAAACCCCTGGGGCTCGGCATTGCCGTCGTGGTAGGCAAAGTCCTGCTCGGTTTCGGTGCCCCAGTTGTGGGTCAGTTCCAGCAGGCCCTTCTGGCTGAAAGTCCAGGCGGTGCGAGCGTTCTGGTCCTCCGGCACCTGGTCGTCGGCTTCCACGTTGGCCAGAAAATAGAGCGAGAACTGCATTTCTTCGAAATCCAGCCGCCGCAGCACCTGCATGCCAAATACGCGGGAATAGAACGCCAGCGCGCGCTCCGGGTCCTTGACCCGCAGCATGGTGTGATTCAACCGAAACCCTTGGGTCTGGGGAGCCGCAGGGGCAACACCGGGATGCTGTTCACCTGAAAACGACATGACTTTCTCCTGTTGCTGCGTGATGTATCTGGCAATTGGTGCCCAAGTAGGCACTTTGGTACGTAAATACTTTGACGAAGCCCATACCATGTACAAGGCTTTAGGCTGCTGCTAACGCGAACCCCATCGAATCCGCCGTTACCGCCCCTTGGATCATGTATGAGGGCGGCGCTGCGATAATTCTAGCCCCTGCCTGAGGAGGCCGCATGTCACGTGATCTCAATGTACTGGGTGAGCCGCTCACCCCCTGCTGTCACTCGCCCAAGACGGGGTTTTATCGTGATGGCTTTTGCCGGGTCGGCACCGACGATGTGGGGATTCATTCGGTATGTGCCATGGTCACCGAGGAGTTCCTGGCGTTTTCCCGCGCGCAGGGCAATGACCTGGTCACCCCGCGCCCCGAGTACGGCTTTCCTGGCCTGCGGCCCGGTGATCGCTGGTGCCTGTGTGCCCACCGTTGGGCAGAAGCCGCAGAGGTCGGTCTGGCCCCGCCGGTGATTCTGTCAGGCACCAATGCACGCACGCTGGACATCATTCCGCTGATCAAACTGCAACAACACGCCCTGGATGCAGTGCACTAGGCCTGCCAGCGCGCGGGGCGCTTCCCCAGGCATTGGTCGCAGTGGATTTTCTATGCAACTCTTCTACACTACTATCTCTATAGCTGTACATTCCGCGTATCGTTAGCCTGGGAGTGTGTCATGACCGACATTGAAATGACGCTAGATGATCGCCTGACGTTGAAGCAGTTGGCCAACGCGCTACAGAACGGCTTTTCCCCCATCGTGGAGGTCGTCTCGATGGATGGCATCTACAAGGTCCGCTTTCATCATGCCCACGGCGTCTCGGACCTGAGCAATGCACAGGGACAAGTCAGCACGTTTCTGGGCACCGGCGAAATCCGCGACACCCTCGGGCAACTGGGGCTGACCCACGGCGTATTGACCTGTTCCGACCAGTGTGGCGACGAGATGATCGGCGTCTCGGGCAGCGCCATGACGCCCGATGAAATGCTGACCTACGGCACACGCATCGCGTTTCGCTGATCTTTCCGCGCCATTGGCTTTACACATCCCGCCTGGCCGAGGATAGTACGCCTACGACAGGGGCGCCGCGACGCGGCTGAGAAGCACCCTTTGAACCTGAACCGGATAGCACCGGCGTAGGGAGTCGTGGTGCTTCCATTCACCACCTCCCTGCCGGGAGGAAGTCATGACCCTACCCAGCCCACGCGAGACGCTGCTCGCGCTGCGTGACCAGACCCCGCTGGTTCACTGCATCACCAACTACGTTGCCATGAACAGTACCGCCAACCTGCTGCTGGCCGCCGGGGCCTCCCCCGCCATGCTGCATGCCCAGGAAGAAGTGGCGGAATTTACCGCCATCGCGGGAGCGCTCTCGATCAACATCGGTACGCTCTCTACTCCTTGGGCCGAAGCCATGCAGCTGGCCGCCCAATCAGCCCAGGCCCACGCGGTGCCCTGGGTGCTGGACCCGGTTGCCGTAGGTGCCACGCGGCTGCGCCAGCAAACCTGCCTGTCCCTGCTGGCTTACCAGCCCAGTGTGATTCGTGCCAATGCTTCGGAAATCATGGCGCTGAGCGGCCTTGCCCACCAGGGCCGGGGCGTGGATGCCACGGTCAGCACCGACGATGCCACCCAAGCGGCCATCACCCTGGCGCGTCGGTATCACTGTGTCGTCGCCATGACCGGGGCCACCGATATCGTCACCGATGGCCAGTCGCTGTATCGTTTGACCGGCGGCCACCCGCTGATGCCACGGGTAACCACCCTGGGCTGCGGGCTCAGCGCGCTGGTCGCCGGTTTCGTGGCGGCCAACCGTCACGCCCCGCTGGCCGCCACGCTCGGCGCCCTGACCTACTTTAATCTGGCAGGCAGCCACGCCGGGCAGCAGGCCGAAGGGCCGGGCAGTTTCTATGTGGCGCTGCTGGATACCCTGTACTCGCTCACGGCAGATGACCTGCCTGCACTACCTCACTCGGAGACCCTACATGTCGGTTGATCTTACGCTCTACCTGGTCACGGATGCTCAGCTATGCGCCTCCACGGGCCTGGAACGTACCGTGGAAGCCGCCGTGGCAGGAGGCGTCACGCTGGTCCAGCTACGCGACAAGCAGGCCAGCGACGAGGCCATGATTGCCCAGGCCAAGCGTCTCAAGGAAGTGCTGGCAGGTAGCGGAGTGCCGCTGATCATCAATGACCGGCTGAACGTGGCGCACGCCAGCGGTGCCGACGGCTTGCACGTTGGCCAGAGCGATACGGACGTGATGCAGGCCCGCCAGGTACTGGGCGAGCAGGCGATCATCGGGCTCTCCATCAATACTCTGGAACAGTTGCAGCGTGCCCCCGTGGCGCTGCTGGATTACGTGGGGCTGGGGCCTGTGTTTGCCACCGGGAGCAAGCAGGACCACGCGCAGCCCATCGGTTTTACCGGGCTGGCCCAACTGGCCAGTGCCTGTCCGCTGCCCAGCGTGGCCATCGGTGGCTTGAAAGCCGAGCACGCCGCCCAGGTGAAAGCCGCCGGTGCCCACGGGCTCGCGGTGATCTCGGCCATTTGCGGCCATCCTGACCCACGTCAGGCGGCCCAGGCGTTCTTCAGGTCATGACCCAGTTCGACCAGCTGACAGCCTTCGTCAAGGTGGCCGAGTTGGGCAGTTACACGCGGGCGGCGGAGGCCCTGGACCTCTCGCGCACCTTGCTATCGCGCCGGGTCATGGCGCTCGAGGAATCGCTGGGCGCGCGGCTGATACAGCGCACCACCCGGCGGCTGCACCTGACGGAAGCAGGCGAGCGCTATCTGGCCCGCGCACAGGCGATCCTGCTGGCTCTGGAGGAGGCTGCCAATGAAGTGGGTAGCGGCCTTCAAAGCGTGAGCGGACGACTGCGCATCAACGGGCCCATGAGCTTTGGCACTCGCTACCTGGCTCCCGAGGTGGCTCGCTTCATGCGGGATCATCCCCACCTGGAGGTGCGCCTGGACCTCAATGACCGCCGTGTAGACCTGCTCGAAGAGGGATACGACCTGGCCATTCGCATTGGCAGCCTGCCGGATTCCAGCCTGGTGGCCAAGCGCCTGGCACGCTGCCAGATGGTGTTCTGCGCCTCTCCTGACTACCTGGCACAGCACGGCACTCCCACCCGCCTGGAGGCGCTGGCCGACCATCGTTGCCTACGCTATCGCAGCGGCCAGAACAGCGGCGACTGGCGCGTGGGGCAGCAGTGGTTGAGTGTCGACGGACCGCTGGAGAGCAATAACGGCGATATGCTGACCCATGCCGCGGAAGCCGGGCTAGGTATCGCCCATCAGCCCAGCTTCCTGGTGACCGAAAGCATCGCCCAGGGCCGCCTGGTGCCGCTATTGCAGGAGATACCTCCCACGTACCTGGACATCCACGCGCTCTATCCTGCCCGGCAGTTTTTGCCTGCCAAAGTGGCACGCCTGATCGACCAGTTGACGGTTGCCTGGGGCGACCCACCCGCCTGGGAGAAGGCGCTGGGATTGTCGCGCCCAGCGCAACAGTGAAGTGCCAAAAGCAGGGATTATCCAGACAGGCAGTCGTCGTAAAGTGGCGTCATCGCATCCAGAGGGGATGCCGACGACCACGAGAGAACACCATGACGACGACACTGACGACTCAAGCATCACACCTGCATGCCACTGCCCTGCTGCGCATCAGCCTGGGTATCATGACCCTGGCCCACGGGCTGTTGAAAGTATTCGTGTTCACCCTGCCTGGAACGGTCGGCTATTTTGAGTCGCTGGGCCTGCCAGGCTTTCTGGCCTACCTGACCATTGCGGCGGAAGTCGGCGGAGGCCTGGCCCTGCTGCTGGGTATCTATACGCGCTGGGTCAGCCTGGCCCTGGTACCGGTTTTGCTGGGAGCCGCCTGGGTACATATCGGTAACGGCTGGCTCTTTTCCAACCCGGGCGGCGGCTGGGAATTCCCGGTATTCTGGGCCATTGCACTGGTCGTGCAAGCCGGCCTTGGCAGCGGCAGCCTGGTCGTTGCACGCCGCTTCGCGTGAGCCACTGGCCTGCTGGCGTCCCTACGCTGGCAGGCCACACATCGAGGTGCCTTATGTTACCTAGCCTGTTTATCTCTCACGGCTCGCCCATGCTGGCGCTGACCCCCACGCCCGCTCACCAGTTCCTGCGTGAGCTGGGCCAGACGCTTCGCCCCAAGGCCATCGTCGTGGTCTCAGCCCACTGGGAAACGCCGGAGCTGCTCATCAGTCAGAGCGCTCACCCCGAGACCCTCCACGATTTTGGCGGTTTTCCGGCGGCGTTGTTCGCCGTGCAGTACCCGGCACCGGGGGACCCAGCCCTGGCCGCAACGCTGGGCAACACGCTCGGTGCCAGACTCGTGGAGCGCGGCATGGACCACGGCGCTTGGGTGCCACTTTCCCTGATGTACCCCGAGGCCAGGCTACCGGTCGTGTCGCTGTCGCTTCCCAGCCGGTGGAGCAACGCGGCGCTGATGGAGTTGGGCCAGCGGCTTGCCCACCTGCGCAGCGAAGGTATTCTGGTCGTGGGCTCCGGCAGCCTGACCCATAACCTGCATGCGCTACTGCCCCAGGGCAGCCAGGCACCAGGCTGGGTGGATGCCTTTGCCGATTGGGCACACACTCAACTGGAAAAAGACGCGCGGGAGGCGCTGCTGACATGGCAAACGGCTCCCCATGCCCAGCGCAACCATCCCACGCCGGAGCACTTCCAACCGTTACTGGTCGCCATGGGAGCCGGGGGCCAGGGCCAGCGGCTGCACCATAGCGTCGAGCACGGCGTGCTGGCGATGGATGTCTACGCGTTCAACTGACGGCCACGCCCAGATGGCTGGCCTGGGCGGGGGTGTGGGAGGGAGCGGTAGGAAGATCCCGCATCAACAGGGCAAACTCCCACTGCTCCGGGGCGATGGGCGCGCCAGGTAGCGCTATGCGGACACGATGCCCTGAGCCGGGTGCGGCAGTCTGATACTCACCGCGCCCGTTTTCCATCTGCTTCAGCACGAAACGACGATTGCCAGAGGGCAGCATCAGCTCCATGGCATCGCCCACCTCGAAGCGGTTCTTGACCTCGACGTCCAGCAGGCTGCCCGTGGCATCGACACCGATGATGTCGCCCACGAACTGCTGGTGTACGCCAACGGAGTGGCCGCGCTCGTAGTTCTGAAACTCATCGTGCACATGGCGGCGGTAAAAGCCCTCGGTATAGCCCCGGTTGGCCAGGTTTTCCAACTGATCCATCAAGCCCATGTCGAAGGGGCGGCCTGCCACGGCATCGTCAATGGCCTGACGATACACCTGCGCAGTACGCGCCACGTAGTAGTGGGACTTGGTACGTCCTTCGATCTTCAGTGACGCCACACCCAGGCGCGCCAAGCGTGCCACGTGCTGCACGGCGCGCAGGTCCTTGGAGTTGAACAGGTAAGTGCCGTGCTCGTCTTCGTAGAGGGGCATCCGCTTGCCCGGCCGGGAGACATCTTCGATCAACGCGGCCCGCTCGGTGTCCGCCGCCACGGGTATCAGGTCGCCGGTGGCATCCTGAGTGGCGTCCAGCGTCTTGTATTGCCAGCGGCAGGCGTTGGTGCAGGTGCCCTGGTTCGGGTCACGGCGATTGACGTACCCCGAGAGCAGGCAGCGCCCTGAATATGCGATGCACAGCGCACCGTGAACGAACGTCTCGATCTCGATATCCGGGCATTCGGTGCGGATCTCGGCCACCTCTTCCAGCGACAGCTCCCGAGAAAGAATGATGCGCTGGATCCCCTGCCGCTGCCAGAACTTGACCGCGGCCCAGTTCACCACGTTGGCCTGCACCGACAGGTGGATGACTTGTTCCGGCCAGCGCTCACGGATCATCATGATCAGCCCGGGGTCGGACATGATCAGAGCGTCCGGCCCAGCCTCGATCACCGGCTCCATATCCCGCAGATAGGTCGTGAGCTTGCTGTTGTGCGCAGCGATGTTGGAGGCCACGTAGAACTGCTTGCCTCTGGCATGGGCATACTCGATGCCCCGGTGCAGCGTCGCCACCTTGAAGTCGTTATTGCGCACCCGTAGCGAGTAGCGCGGCTGCCCGGCGTAGACCGCATCGGCCCCGTAGGCAAACGCGTAGCGCATGTTGTGAAACGTGCCCGCAGGCGAGAGAAGTTCGGGAGCTTGCATAACCGTCACCGTTGTTTGAACGGGCGGCATTATAGCCAGCGCACCTCGCCGGTTGCGGCCCGTCGGCCGGTTTGCTGACCTGGGTCAATTCCCGGTGCATATCAGGCCGTGGGGCGACGTTTCAGGGTGGTGCGACGGTCGTGATAGGCAATGGCCAGACCGCTGCACATGATCAGCGCGCTGCCTACCCAGACCCAAACGTCCGGCAGCTCCCCCCAGAACCACCACCCCAGCAGCACGGCCCACAGCATGGCGGTGTAATCGAAGGGCGCCGCAATGGCGGCGGGCGCATGGCGAAAGGCCAGGGTGATGAACGCCGTGGCCCCCACCCCCAGCACCCCGGAGGCGGCAAAGCCCAGCCAGTGCCAGGGATGGGGCGTTTGCCATACCCAGGGCAGGCTGAGGCCCGTCAGCACCAGCGGCACGGCCGTCATGTAGAACACCATGGCCCACAGGTGCTCGTTGGCGCCATAGCGCCGCGCGGTGACCATCATCAGCGCGTAGAACACCGCCGCTCCCAGCACCACCATGGCCCCCAGTTGAAAGGCATCACCACCTGGCCGCACCACGATCAGCACCCCGACAAAGCCAAGCAGCGAAGCGGCCAGCACTGGCGGGTCGATACGCTCACCCAGTAACGGCACCGACAGCAGCGTCACGAACAGCGGGGCCACAAAGGCAATCGCCGTGGCTTCCGCCAGCGGCAGCAGGGTCAACCCCCAGACGAAGCACACCATGGTGGCGGTATAAATGAGCCCGCGCAGCAGGTGCACGCCCGGGCGGCGCGTACGCAGCTTGCGCAGCCCACCACCAAAATGAGCCAGCAGGGCGATCAGCGGTAGCGACACCAACGCTCTGAAAAAAATGATTTGCAGCGGCGAGTGCACCTCACCCAACCATTTCGATACCGCGTCTCCCAAGGCCAGAAACAGTACGCCTGCACACATGCAGAGAATGCCTTTCAGGGAAGATGTCATGGCGTTACTCCTGTGGTCGCATAAAACAAAACGCCCCGCCAATGCTGCACTGGCGGGGCGTTGGCGTGCCGGGTCGCGTCAAAGGCTGGCGTTCACCACCATGCAGTCCATGCCCTGGGCCTGCAATGACTGACAGGCCTGACGGGCACGTGCTTCATCCAGGGCCACGACACGTGCTCGGAACACCGTCGAACGCCCCTCCAGGGTATCGATGGCGACTTGCCCTCCTACATCGCTGGGTAAGCGCTGGGCAGCCTGCTGGGCCAACTGTTCCGCCTGGTACGCCTGGCTGAATGCGCCCACCTGGATGCCCCAGTTACCGCCTCCGGAGGCAGGTGCCGCTCCCGCCGAGGCAAAGCCACGCTCCTGCTCGATCAAGGCCAGCAGCGGGTCACCCTGCGGGGAAGGCGTAGGCGCCATGGTTTGTGACCACTGGGCTTCCACGGCCGCCGCCGTGACCGGGGCGCTGGTGTCGATATGCGCCATCATCGGGCGGGACGGGGGCTCGGGAGGGGGCGGAGGCGAGATCGGCTGCTGTGAGCCCCCGAAGCCCATGTACTCCTGAGAGAAGCTGGTGTTGGCAATCCAGGTCTGGTGGTCACGTAGCGCTGCGCGCTCGAAACTGCGATCCAGCAGGCTGGCCATGTGCGTATCCCTGGAGGCGGCGGTGAAACCGCCCATCACCACCGCCACCATACGCCGACCGTTATGTACGGCAGTGGTCGCGACATTGAACCCGGAGGCACGGATGAAACCGGTCTTCAGGCCGTCGGCGCCGGGATAGTCACGCACCAGGCGGTTATGGCTAGTGTGGCGAGTGCCACGATGGGTGAACTCCTGCAGCCCAAAGTAGTGGTAGTACTGAGGAAAGTCCTGGATCACACGCACCGACAGGGTCAGCATATCCCGCGCCGTCGTGACCTGCTGGTCATCCGGCAACCCCGAAGCATTGCGGAAAGTCGTCCTGCTCATGCCCAGCTCTCGGGCCTTCTCCGTCATGATATGGGCAAAGCGCTGCTCACTGCCGCCCAAGGCCTCGGCCACCACCACGGCCACGTCGTTGGCAGAGCGCACCGCCAGGGCACGCATGGCGGTGTCCACGCTGATGGTACTGCCCGCTGACAACCAGAGCTTGCTGGCGGGCATGGCCGCCGCCTGAGCCGACACCGGCAGCGCCTGATCGAGCCGCAAGTCCCCTCTCTCCAGCGCTTCGAAGGTGAGGTACATGGTCATCATCTTGGTCAGTGAGGCGGGGTAGCGCGCTTCGTCGGCGTTCTCAGAATAGAGGACTTCACCATGTTCCAGATCGACGACGATGCCCGCATAGCGGGGGTTGGCCTGAGCTTTGGTGATACTGCCGATCACCAGTAGACCGAGCATCAACAGCCATACCGTTGCCGCTGTCCGTGAATACCTTGCCTCTGCTGCCATACCTGCCCCTTGATGAATGTACATCACCGCTAAACGTCACTCGCGCCTGATAACTTGGCACACACTCACTGATGGCCTGGCACCGCCTGACATGGCCATGCCCAGCCGAACAAGACTAGCATGGCCTGCCGACAAATGGATGTGCACGATGGCTTATATATAGATTAATCCAGGCCCGCCAGGCAATCCGTCTCTTTTCCATAGACATGAAACGATAGGCATAAAAAAACCGCCCGGTGAGGGGCGGTTTTCATTGTGCCTTGGAAGGGGCGCTACGCTTACTCTGCAGCGGCTTCTTCCTGGGCTACCGGGCGGTCTACCAGTTCAACGTAGGCCATGGGGGCGTTGTCGCCGGTGCGGAAACCGCACTTGAGAATACGGATGTAACCACCCGGACGCTCGGCGTAACGCGGACCCAGCTCGTTGAACAGTTTGCCGACGGCTTCTTTGGAGCGCGTACGAGCAAACGCCAGACGGCGGTTTGCAACGCTATCCTGCTTTGCCAGGGTGATCAGCGGCTCGATAACGCGACGCAGTTCCTTGGCCTTGGGCAGGGTTGTCTTGATGACTTCATGTTCGACCAGCGAGACAGACATGTTCTTGAACATGGCCTGACGGTGCGAGCTGGTACGATTCAGATGACGACCACTCTTACGATGACGCATGGTTGTGATTCCTTACCAAACTGGGACTCAAGTCGACGCTTACGCGGAGGCCTTGTCGTCCTTCAGGCTAGCGGGTGGCCAATTTTCCAGCCGCATACCGAGGGACAAGCCGCGCGCTGCCAATACATCCTTGATTTCATTCAAGGACTTCTTACCGAGGTTCGGGGTCTTCAACAGCTCCACTTCCGTGCGCTGGATCAGATCACCGATGTAGTAGATATTCTCGGCTTTCAGGCAGTTGGCGCTGCGAACGGTCAACTCGAGATCGTCTACGGGGCGCAATAGGATCGGATCAACGTGATCCTCTTCCTCTTCGACTTCCTGCTCTTTGTCAGCTTCCAGGTCGACGAAGGCGGCCAGCTGCTCTTGCAGAATGGTCGCACTGCGACGGATAGCCTCTTCCGGATCCAGTGTACCGTCGGTTTCCAGGTCGATAATCAGCTTATCGAGGTCGGTACGCTGCTCGACACGAGCGGCTTCGACCGAGTAGGAAACACGGCGAACAGGGCTGAAGGTGGCATCCAGCTGCAGGCGGCCAATAGCACGGGTCTCTTCATCAGAGCCACGAGCGTCAGCCGGTTCGTAACCACGACCCAGCGCTACCTTAAGCTGAATTTTCAGCTCGGCACCTTCATTGACGTGTGCAATGACGTGGTCCGGGTTGACGATTTCGACGCTATGATCAAGCGCAATGTCGCCAGCGGTGACGACGGCTGGGCCCTGCTTGTTCAGCGAGAGCACCGCCTCATCGCGGCTGTGCATCTTGATCGCAACATCTTTCAAGTTCAGGAGGATTTCGATGACATCTTCCTGCACCCCTTCGAGCGCACTGTACTCGTGCTCTACACCGGCGATTTCAGCCTCTACCACGGCAGCGCCGGGCATGGATGAAAGCAGAATGCGACGAAGTGCATTCCCCAGGGTGTGACCAAAGCCGCGCTCGAACGGTTCGAGAACGATTTTGGCATGATGTGCGCTGATCTCTTCGACCTTGATGTCGCGGGGGCGAAGAAACTCTGTCACTGAACGCTGCATATGAACACCTTTCAGGCTGCCAAACGGATACTGAGTACTCTAAAGCACAATACTCAAGAGCATCTGGGCGGTTAGCTTTGCTATCCCGCCCAGGCCTCAAGAAGCAGAAGCAACAAACAGACTGCTTACTTGGAGTACAGCTCGACGATCAGGTTTTCGTTGATGTCGGCAGTCAGGTCACCGCGTTCAGGCAGAGCCTTGAAAGTGCCTTCCATCTTCTTGGCGTCGATTTCGATCCAGGTGATATCGCCACGGTTGGCAGCAATGCTCAACGCGCTTTGGATACGAGCCTGGTTCTTCGCCTTTTCACGAACAGCTACCACGTCACCCGGCTTCACTTGGTAGGAAGCAACGTTAACGGTGCGGCCGTTGACGGAAATCGCCTTGTGGCTGACCAGCTGACGCGCTTCAGAGCGAGTCGAGCCGAAGCCCATGCGGTAGACGACGTTATCCAGTCGGGATTCAAGCAGTTGCAACAGTACTTCACCGGTCGCACCTTTCAGGCGAGCGGCTTCTTTGTAGTAGTTGCGGAACTGCTTTTCGAGTACGCCATACATACGGCGTACTTTCTGCTTCTCGCGAAGCTGCAAGCCGTAGTCGGAAAGACGCTGACGACGCTGGCCGTGTACACCCGGGATCTGCTCGGATTTACACTTTTTCTCGAAGGGGGTCACGCCACTCTTCAGGAAGAGATCGGTGCCTTCACGACGAGACAGTTTGCACTTCGGTCCAATATAACGAGCCATGAATCTGTCTCCTTAAACGCGGCGTTTCTTCGGCGGACGGCAGCCATTATGGGGGATGGGCGTCGCGTCTACGATGCTTTGCACGCGGAAGCCGGCGGCGTTCAGTGCGCGCACGGCGGATTCACGGCCGGGACCGGGGCCCTTGACCAGCACGTCTACGTTTTTCACACCATACTCGGCTGCAGCAGTTGCTGCACGTTCGCTTGCAACTTGCGCAGCGAACGGGGTGCTCTTGCGAGAACCACGAAAACCCGAACCACCGGCTGTTGCCCAAGAAAGAGCATTGCCCTGGCGGTCTGTGATCGTCACGATCGTGTTGTTAAAAGAGGCATGGATGTGCGCGACGGCGTCCACTACCTGCTTTTTAACCTTTTTACGGTTACTACGCGGGTTAGCCATGTTGATGTCTATTCCTGTCTTAACGTCAGCTCTCGATTAAAGAGCCTGCGTGTTATTTGCGGATCGGCTTACGCGGGCCCTTACGGGTACGCGCGTTAGTCTTGGTCCGCTGACCACGCAGCGGAAGACTACGACGATGACGCAGACCACGGTAGCAGCCTAAGTCCATGAGACGCTTGATGTTAAGCGTGACATCACGACGAAGGTCGCCTTCTACGGTGTACTTACCAACTTCAGAACGCAGGGTGTCCAGCTCGTCGCCAGACAGGTCTACGATCTTGGTAGTCGGCGCAATACCGGCAGCAACACAGATGTGTTGAGCGCGAGTACGGCCAATCCCGAAGATATAGGTCAGCGAGATCGCCGCATGCTTGTTGTCCGGGATATTGACGCCTGCAATACGGGCCATCAGCTTACTCCGAAATTTGAGCGGCTTGCTCGTTTATTCATCTACAAAAGGCGCAACAGCATACCCCTTTAGGAGCCCGAAGGCAAGGGGTATGCCTGCACCCGCTTAAAACAGCCCAGGTTTAGCCCTGACGCTGTTTGTGCCGCGGCTCGACACAGATGACGCGTACAGCGCCATTGCGACGAATGATCTTGCAGTTACGGCACATCTTCTTTACGGAAGCTCGAACTTTCATCGTTCTTTCTCCAAAAACGGCTCGCGGCGCGCCAATTCGTTAGGGGCGCCTCAGCGCATGATGCCGCCGCTACCGTAGCCTTTCAGGTTGGACTTCTTCATCACTGAGTCATATTGATGCGACATGAGATGCGACTGCACCTGGGCCATGAAGTCCATGATGACCACTACCACGATCAGCAGCGACGTACCGCCAAAGAAGAACGGAACGTTCCATGCTACGATCAGGAACTGGGGCATCAGGGAAACCGCAGTGATATACAAGGCACCGAACAGAGTGAGACGAGTCATCACTTTGTCGATATAGCGAGCGGTCTGCTCGCCGGGGCGAATGCCCGGCAGGAAAGCGCCTGACTTTTTGAGATTGTCAGCCACATCCTTGGGGTTGAAGACCAGCGCTGTGTAAAAGAAGCAGAAGAATACCACTGCCGCAGCGAAAAGCAAGATGTAAAGCGGTTGGCCAGGGCCTAACGCCTGCGAGGCACGCTGCAACCACTCCATGCCTTCGCCAGCGCCTACCCACTGACCGATAGAGGCCGGGAAGAGTAGGATACTGGAGGCAAAGATCGCGGGAATGACGCCCGCCATGTTCACCTTCAACGGCAAGTAGCTGCTTTGACCTGCATACATCTTGTTGCCCACTTGGCGACGTGGGTAGTTCACCTTGAGGCGGCGTTGGCCACGCTCGATGAACACCACGAATGCCACGGTGGCAATACCTAGCACGGACAGCGCTAACAGCGGAAGAACATTCCAGGCCCCTTCGTTACGAGCAAGCTCGAAGGCTTGCCCCACGGCACTGGGCAGCCCAGCGACGATCCCCGCGAAGATCAGCAGCGAAATACCGTTGCCGATGCCCTTCTCGGTGATCTGCTCACCTAGCCACATCATAAACACCGCACCCGACACAAACGTGATGATGGCGGTGAAATAGAAGCTGAAGTCAGCGCTGTAAGCGATGCCTTGGCTAGCCAGACCCACGGACATGCCGGTAGCCTGGACAAAAGCCAGTAGCACCGTGCCGTAGCGGGTGTACTGGCTAATCTTGCGGCGGCCAGCCTCGCCCTCTTTCTTGAGCTGTTCAAGATGAGGGGAGACTGCAGTCATCAGCTGCATGATAATCGACGCCGAAATATAGGGCATGATGCCCAGGGCGAGGACGCTCATGCGCTCCAGGGCGCCACCCGAGAACATGTTGAACATGCCCAGGATGGTGCCCTGTTGCTCCCTGAACAAGGCAGCAAGCTGGTCAGGATTGATACCGGGAACGGGAATGTGGGCACCGATACGGTACACCACGATGGCGAGGAGCACGAAGCGCAAACGCGCCCACAGTTCACTCAGACCGCTGCCCATCGCCGGCATGTTTCCTGACTTGGCCATTTAGTCCTCTACCTTGCCGCCAGCGGCTACGATCGCTTCACGGGCACCTTTGGTGACCTTGATTCCACGAACGGTAACCGCTTTGTTCAGTTCGCCAGAAAGGATGATCTTCGCATGCAGCGTCGCATCCTTCAGCACGTTGGCTTGCTTCAGGGTTTCCATGGTGACTTCGTCACCGGCAACCTTGGCAAGTTCCGCCAGGCGTACTTCTTCAGATACCAGCGACTTGGCAGACGTGAAGCCAAACTTCGGCAAACGACGCTGCAGAGGCATCTGACCGCCTTCGAAACCAGGCTTGACGCTACCGCCACTGCGTGATTTCTGACCTTTGTGGCCACGGCCACCGGTCTTGCCCAGACCGGAACCGATACCACGACCAACGCGCTTTTCAGCGTGTTTGGAGCCCGGTGCCGGGCTCAGGGTATTGAGTTTCATGGATTACTCTCCCTCAACGCGCACAAGGTAGTTAACCTTGTGGATCATGCCGCGTACGGCAGGGGTGTCTTCCAGCTCAACCGTATGACCGATGCGACGCAGGCCCAGGCCTTTCATAGTAGCCTTGTGCTTGGGCAAAACGCCGATGGTGCTGCGGATCTGGGTAACCTTGATCGTTGCTGCCATGGTGCCTTACCCCGTGATCGCTTCGACAGACAGACCGCGCTTGGCGGCGATGTCTTCCGGTGCTTGCATGGCAGAGAGACCTTTGACAGTCGCCCGCACCACGTTAACCGGGTTGGTGGAACCGTAGCACTTGGCCAGTACATCGTGAACGCCTGCCAGTTCCAGTACGGAACGCATGGCGCCACCAGCGATGATACCAGTACCTTCGGAGGCCGGCTGCATGTACACCTTGGAAGCACCGTGACGGGCTTTTACCGGGTACTGCAGTGTGTGACCTGCAAGGTTGACCTTGACCATGTTGCGACGAGCCTGGTCCATCGCTTTCTGGATTGCGACCGGCACTTCACGCGCCTTGCCACGACCGAAACCGACACGACCTTTACCATCACCTACGACGGTCAGTGCGGTGAAGCCGAAAATACGACCACCCTTGACCACCTTGGCGACGCGGTTGACCTGCACTAACTTCTCCTGCAGATCACCGTTTTGCTGTTCGTTCTTCGCCATCGTAAAACCCTTTAGAATTCCAGGCCGCCTTCACGTGCGGCGTCGGCCAGAGCCTTGACGCGACCGTGATACTTAAAGCCAGCACGGTCGAAGGCCACCTGGGTGATGCCTGCTTCTTTAGCGCGTTCGGCAATCAGAGCACCGACCTTGGAGGCCGCGTCTGAGTTACCGGTCGCACCCTCGCGCAGTGCTTTGTCCAGCGTAGAAGCGCTGGCCAGCACCTTGCCACCATCCGGCGAGATAATCTGCGCGTAGATGTGACGCGGGGTACGGTTGACGCACAGGCGATACACGCCCAGCTCGCGGATCTTGGCGCGAGCGCGGCGGGCACGACGGAGACGAGATTCTTTCTTCGCGTTCATAACCCTGCCTTACTTCTTCTTGGCTTCTTTGCGACGCACCTGCTCGTCGGCGTAACGTACACCTTTGCCTTTGTACGGCTCAGGCGGACGGAAGGCGCGGATTTCCGCGGCGCACTGACCGAGCATCTGCTTGTCCGCGCTTTTCAGCACGATCACGGTGTTCTTCGGCGTTTCCGCTGTAACACCTTTAGGCAGTTCGTAGTCGACCGGGTGCGAGAAGCCCAGTGAAAGATTGAGCGTCTGGCCCTTAGCTTGGGCACGATAACCGACGCCAACAATTTCGAGAGTTTTTGTGAAACCCTCGGATACGCCCGTAACCAGGTTCTGAACCAGGGCGCGGGTAGTACCGGCCATTGCCCAGCTCTTGGCAGACTCACTCGGGGCGAAGGTCAGCTGGCCGTCTTCTTGACCAATCACCACGTCCTGGTGAATGGGCATAGACAGCGTGCCCTGGCCGCCTTTGGCGGTCAGCTGGCCAGCATCGATTTTGACATCAACGCCAGCAGGCACTTTAACCGGATATTTCGCTATGCGGGACATTCCAGCCTCCTAGAATACGGTGCAGATGACTTCGCCACCGACGCCAGCCTGGCGCGCGGCACGATCGGTCATGACACCATTAGAGGTGGTGACAATCGCGATACCCAGGCCATCGGCTACCTTGGGCAGGTTGTCCTTGCCCTTGTACTGACGCAGAGACGGCTTGGAAACCCGCTGAATGTGCTCGATAACCGGCTTACCCTCAAAGTACTTGAGAGTAACGGTCAGCTCGGGTTTGACGCCTTCAGCCACCGTAAAGTCGGTAATGTAGCCTTCTTCCTTTAGCACTCGGGCCACTTCGACTTTCAGTTTGGAGGACGGCATGGTAGCCGTCTCCTTGGTGGCCATCTGCGCATTGCGGATACGGGTAAACATATCCGCCAGAGTGTCTTGCATGCTCATTTAATGTGCGCTCCTGATGATTCTACGTGGCGTTACCAGCTGGACTTTTTGAGGCCAGGGACGTCGCCACGCATGGCGGCTTCACGCAGCTTGTTACGGCCGAGGCCGAACTTGTTGTAAAAGCCGTGCGGACGGCCAGTCACGCGGCAGCGGTTACGCTGACGCACCGGGCTGGAGTCGCGCGGCAGTTGCTGCAGCTTCAGCGTCGCCTCGAAACGATCTTCTTCAGAAGCGTTCACGTCCGAGATGATTTTCTTGAGCTCTGCGCGCTTAGCCGCAAACTTCTCGACTAGCTGAGTACGCTTGAGCTCACGCTCTATCATACTTTTCTTAGCCATGATCCAACCCTTATTTCTTGAACGGGAAGTTCAGTGCTGCAAGCAGCGCACGACCTTCCTCGTCGGTGTTGGCGGTAGTAGTGATAGTGACGTCCAGTCCCCGTACACGATCGACTTTATCATATTCGATCTCCGGGAAGATGATCTGCTCACGCACACCCATGGAGTAGTTGCCGCGACCGTCGAAGGACTTCGGGTTGAGACCACGGAAGTCACGCACGCGTGGGATGGCAATGTTCACCAGACGGTCCAGGAAGTCCCACATACGCTCGGAGCGCAGTGTCACTTTGATACCGATCGGCCAACCTTCGCGCACCTTGAAGCCCGCGATGGACTTGCGTGCCTTGGTCACCAGCGGCTTCTGACCGGAAAGCTTCTCCAGGTCGCCGATGGCATTGTCGATCAGCTTTTTGTCACTGACCGCTTCGCCGATACCCATGTTCAGAGTCACTTTCGTGATCCGGGGTACCTGCATTACGTTGGCGTAGCTGAACTGCTCTTTGAGTTGAGCTACCACCTCGTTTTGATAACGTTCTTTCAAGTTCGCCATTATGCTACCCGACTCGCGTTAGGCGTCGATCTGCGTCTGCGTCGACTTGTAGATACGTACCTTGGTACCGTCTTCCTTCACCTGGAAGCCGACGCGATCCGCCTTACCGGTCTCCGAATTGAAGATGGCTACGTTGGACGCGTGAATCGGAGCCTCACGCTCGACGATACCGCCCTGATTTCCCGCCATGGGATTAGGCTTGGTGTGACGCTTGATCATATTCACACCGGACACCACGAAACGGTTTTCAAGTACCCGCTTCACCGTGCCACGCTTGCCCTTATCCTTCCCGGCGATGACGATGACTTCATCGTCACGTTTGATCTTTTGCATATCCGCCTCGCTCCTTACAGCACTTCAGGCGCTAGGGAAATGATCTTCATGAACTTCTCATTACGAAGTTCACGAGTTACCGGCCCGAAGATACGCGTGCCGATCGGCTGTTCGTTGGTGTTATTCAACAAAACTGCCGCATTTCCATCGAAACGGATCAGCGAACCGTCACTACGACGGACGCCACTACGGGTACGAACGACTACTGCCTTGAGGACCTGGCCTTTTTTGACCTTGCCACGAGGAATAGCTTCTTTGACCGTTACTTTAATGACGTCACCAACGCGGGCGTAGCGACGGTGTGAACCGCCCAGCACCTTGATGCATTGCACCCGGCGCGCTCCGCTGTTGTCGGCGACATCCAGCATTGTCTGAGTCTGAATCATCGGTTTTCTCCAAACCTAATCTGACTGCACTGGTTGAACAGACGCAGGGGATTAACCCTTGGCCTGCTCGACCACCTCGACCAGCGTCCAGGCTTTCTTCTTGGAAAGCGGACGGCACTCCTGAATGGAAACCGTATCGCCTGCCTTTGCCTGGTTCGCCTCATCATGGGCGTGCAGCTTGGTGGAGCGCTTGACGTATTTTCCGTAGATCGGGTGACGCTCACGACGCTCGATCATGACGACGATGGACTTGTCCATCTTGTCGCTGACCACCTTGCCGGTCAGCGTACGTGTTTTTTTCTCTTCGGCCATCTCAATCACCTGCCTTCTCGTTGAGCACAGTCTTAACGCGGGCGATATCCCGACGGACCTGCTTGAGCAGATGAGTCTGGCTCAGTTGGCCAGTGGCCTTCTGCATGCGCAGGTTAAACTGCTCGCGGAGGAGCTCGAGGAGCTGCTCTTGGAGCTCTCCTACGGACTTTTCACGAATTTCCTGGGCTTTCATCACATCACCGTCCGTTTCGCAAAGGTGGTGGACAGGGGCATCTTCTGGGCGGCCAGTTCAAATGCTTCACGGGCCAGCTCTTCGGATACACCTTCAATTTCATACAGGACCCGACCCGGCTGGATCTGGGCTACCCAGTACTCAACTGAACCTTTACCCTTACCCATACGAACTTCGAGCGGCTTCTTGGAAATCGGCTTGTCAGGGAAAACGCGGATCCAGATTTTACCGCCACGCTTGACGTGACGTGTGATCGCACGACGGCCAGCTTCGATCTGGCGCGCAGTGATGCGGCCGCGACCGGTTGCCTTGAGGCCGTACTCCCCGAAGCTGATCTTGCTTCCGCGATGCGCCAGGCCACGGTTGCGGCCTTTCATCATCTTGCGGAATTTCATACGCTTGGGCTGTAACATCGACTCGCTCTCCCCTTACCTGGAACCTTTCTTCTTGGGCGCGTTGCCGGCAGGCTGTTGCTGTTGCTTGGCCTTGGCACGTACTTCCTCGATACCGCCGAGGATTTCACCCTTGAAGATCCACACTTTGACGCCGATGACGCCGTAGGTGGTGTGAGCTTCGTAAGTGGCGTAGTCGATGTCCGCACGCAGAGTGTGCAGCGGAACGCGACCTTCGCGGTACCATTCGGTACGTGCGATTTCGGCGCCACCCAGACGACCTGACAGCTGAATCTTGATGCCGCCAGCGCCAAGACGCATTGCGTTCTGTACCGCGCGCTTCATGGCACGACGGAACATGACGCGACGCTCAAGCTGACCTGCCACGTTGGCAGCAACCAGCTTGGCATCCAGCTCGGGCTTGCGAACTTCTTCGATGTTCACATGCACCGGAACGCCCATCATCTCGGTCAGATCACGACGCAGACGGTCGACATCTTCACCTTTCTTGCCAATCACGATACCCGGACGGGCAGTGTGAATGGTGATGCGGGCATTGTTCGCCGGACGCTCGATGTGAATGCGGCTTACGGAGGCGCTTTTCAGACGCTCGTCCAGGAAGCTGCGCACTTCGAGATCGTTGTTGAGCTTATCGGCATAGGCGCCGCGCTCGGCATACCAGACAGAAGCATGGTCTTTGACGATGCCCAGTCGAATGCCTGTTGGATTGACTTTCTGACCCATCTGGTCGACTCCTACTTCTCGGCTACCTTGACGGTGATGTGGCAGGTGCGCTTCAAGATACGATCCGCGCGGCCTTTGGCACGCGGCTTGATACGCTTGAGCGTCATGCCCTCATCGACGCAGATGGTCGAGACACGCAGCTCGTCGATATCCATGCCGTTATTTTCTTCCGCGTTTGCAATGGCGGACTGCAGCACTTTCTTGACTAGCTTGGCAGCCTTCTTCGGTGAGAAGGTCAGCAGGTCGAGTGCTTCGGCGACCGGTTTACCGCGCACCTGGTCAGCCACCAAACGGGCCTTCTGGGCGGATAAACGAGCGCCACGCAGCTTAGCTGTGACTTCCATCTCTCAATCCTCTCTGGCTTACCGTTTGGCTTTCTTGTCCGCCGCATGCCCGCGATAAGTGCGAGTGGCAGCGAATTCGCCCAGCTTGTGACCAACCATTTCCTCGGAGACGTGCACCGGGACGTGTTGGCGACCGTTATGGACAGCGATTGTGAGGCCTACCATGTTTGGCAGGATCATCGAACGACGCGACCAGGTCTTGATCGGTTTACGGTCGTTCTTCTCCACTGCAGCCTCTACCTTCTTCAAAAGATGAAGGTCAATGAAGGGACCTTTCTTTAGTGAACGTGGCACAGCCGTTACCTCTTAATGTCTTGGCAATTTAGATCAACGCGTCTTGTTACGACGACGTACGATCAGCTTGTCGGTGCGCTTGTTCTTACGCGTCTTGTGACCCTTGGTCGGCACGCCCCACGGAGTTACGGGGTGACGGCCACCGCTGGTGCGGCCTTCGCCACCACCGTGCGGGTGATCCACAGGGTTCATCGCGACGCCGCGAACTGTCGGACGCACGCCTCTCCAGCGCTTCGCACCGGCCTTGCCAAGTTGACGCAGGCTGTGCTCGGAGTTGCTCACTTCGCCCAGGGTCGCGCGGCACTCGGCCAGGACCTTGCGCATTTCGCCAGAGCGAAGACGCAGGGTGGCGTAGTTACCTTCACGAGCAACCAGCTGAGCGCTAGTACCGGCACTGCGAGCAATCTGCGCGCCTTTACCCGGCTTCAGTTCGATACCGTGAACGGTAGAACCGAGCGGGATGTTACGCAGCGGCAAGGCATTGCCTTTCTTGATGGGCGCGTTGACACCAGATTCCAGCACGTCACCGGCGCTGACGCCTTTCGGTGCAATGATGTAACGACGCTCGCCATCGGCATATTTCAGCAGTGCAATGTGCGCACTGCGGTTCGGGTCGTGCTCCAGACGCTCAACGGTGGCCGGAATGCCATCCTTGGTGCGCTTGAAGTCGATCAACCGATAGTGATGACGGTGACCACCGCCCACGTGGCGGGTGGTGATGCGACCGTAGTTGTTACGGCCACCGGACTTGGACTGTTTTTCCAAAAGCGGTGCATAAGCACGGCCCTTGTACAGTTCCTCACCAACGATCTTGACGACGTGGCGACGACCGGCGGATGTGGGTTTGGTCTTGACGATTGCCATTATCCGTACTCCTGCCCTTATTCGGCGCCAGAGAAGTCTTCGAGTGTTTCACCCGCAGCCAGGGTCACATACGCCTTGCGGTAACCCTTACGCAGGCCAACGCCGTGAGCAGTACGCTTGGTTTTACCCTTGACGTTCAGTACCTGAACGCCACCGACCTTCTTGCCGAACAGTGCTTCAACGGCTTTCTTGATCTCGGGCTTGGTAGCATCGGGTGCCACCTTGAAAACGTACTGGTTGCGCTCGGCTGCCATCGCGGCCTTTTCGGTCACGTGCGGTCCAAGCAGAACCTTGAATACGCGTTCCTGGTTCATGCCAGCTTCTCCTCGAATTTACGCAGGGCGGAGACGGTGACCAGGACCTTGTCAAAGGCAACCAGGCTCACCGGATCAGCTGCAGCGACATCCACCACGTCAACGTGGGGAAGGTTGCGTGCGGCCAGATAGAGCGTTTCGTCGACTTCTTCAGTGACGATCAACACTTTCTCAAGGTTGAGCTCTTTCAGCTTGGCAGCTACCTGCTTGGTCTTCGGCGCTTCTACGCTGAACTCTTCAATCGCGACCAGGCGCTCTTGACGGACCAGCTCAGACAGGATGGAGCGCATCGCCGCGCGGTACATCTTGCGGTTTACTTTCTGGGTGTAGTCCTGAGGACGCGCCGCGAAAGTAACACCACCACTGCGCCACAGCGGAGAGCGGATAGTACCAGCGCGTGCACGACCGGTACCCTTCTGACGCCACGGCTTCTTACCACCGCCACGCACGTCGGAACGGCTCTTTTGAGCGCGTGTACCCTGACGACCAGCTGCCAGATAGGCAGTGACGACCTGATGCACCAGCGCTTCGTTGAATTCTTTGCCAAAAGTGGCGTCGGCTACTTCAACGGTACCCGTGCCTGCAGCAAGATTCAGATTCATTGGTAATTATCCCCTTCAGCCAGCTTTCACGGCGCTGCGAACGATAACGTTGCTACCGGTCGCTCCCGGTACAGCGCCCTTGATCAGCAGCAGGTTACGCTCGGCGTCGACACGGACGATTTCAAGGCTCTGTACGGTGCAACGGGTGTTACCCATTTGACCGGCCATTTTCTTGCCCTTGAATACGCGACCAGGTGTCTGACACATGCCGATAGAACCCGGCGCACGATGCGACAGGGAGTTACCATGGCTGTTGTCTTGGGTACGGAAGTTCCAGCGCTTAACAGCACCCTGGAAGCCTTTACCCTTAGAGGTGCCGGTCACGTCGATCTTTTGACCAGCTTCGAAGAGGGATACGGTGAGTTCGCCACCCACTTCAGGAGCTTCTTCGCCTTCTGCAAGGCGGAATTCCATCAGCGAACGACCAGCCTCGACACCCGCCTTGGCAAACTGACCCGCTTGCGCTTTGGTGAGGTGCTTGGCTTTACGAGAACCAGTAGTGACCTGAACCGCTGCGTAGCCGTCAGACTCAAGCGTCTTGACGCGCGTTACACGGTTAGGATCAACTTCAATAACGGTCACGGGCACGGATGCGCCGTCTTCGGTAAAGACGCGGGTCATCCCGGCCTTGATACCGACTAAACCGATAGTCATGCTCAGTCTCCTATAGTGTACGGGGCTATCACCCGCTATGGCTGCCCTTTCCAGAGCATTCCACTAGCACATTGTGTGGCGCCTCACGGCGCGGCGGCTGCTGCTCTCGACAGATGGCGATGAGCGCTGGGCCGCAAAGTGTCTAGTGTATTAGTCGAGCTTGATTTGCACGTCTACGCCAGCGGCGAGGTCGAGCTTCATCAGCGCATCAACGGTTTTCTCGGTCGGCTCAACGATGTCGAGCACACGCTTGTGAGTGCGAATCTCATACTGATCGCGCGCGTCCTTGTTGACGTGCGGAGAAATCAGGATGGTATAGCGCTCGCGGTTGGTCGGCAGCGGGATCGGACCACGAACCTGAGCACCAGTACGCTTAGCGGTTTCAACGATTTCCGCAGTGGACTGATCGATCAGGCGATGGTCGAACGCTTTCAACCGAATGCGAATCTTTTGGTTCTGCATTTGCCCTAAACTCCAATGGATGTCGACGGCGCGAGCCGTCTACCCACGCATTCAAAGGATGCGCATTATAGGCACGCCAATCGGCCATGTCAAACATTTGCGATTGGTGCGCAGAAAAGGGGGCTCTTGCGAGCCCCCTTGCATCATCAAGCCAACAGCTTACTTGACGATCTTGGCTACGACGCCAGCACCTACGGTACGGCCACCTTCGCGGATAGCGAAGCGCAGACCTTCGTCCATGGCGATCGGAGCGATCAGGGTGATAACCATTTTGATGTTATCGCCCGGCATTACCATTTCAACGCCTTCCGGCAGTTCACAAGTACCAGTTACGTCAGTGGTACGGAAGTAGAACTGGGGACGGTAGCCCTTGAAGAAAGGCGTGTGACGACCACCTTCTTCTTTGGACAGTACGTATACTTCGGCTTCGAACGTGGTGTGCGGGTTGATGGTGCCCGGCTTGGCCAGAACCTGGCCACGCTCGACGTCATCACGCTTGGTACCACGCAGCAGCGCGCCAACGTTCTCACCTGCACGACCTTCGTCGAGCAGCTTACGGAACATTTCAACGCCAGTAACGGTAGTTTTGGTGGTGTCGCGGATACCCACGATTTCCACTTCTTCACCGGCTTTAACGATACCGCGCTCTACACGACCGGTAACAACAGTACCACGGCCAGAGATAGAGAATACGTCTTCGATCGGCATCAGGAACGGCTGGTCGATAGCACGCTCCGGCTCAGGGATGTAGTCATCCAGAGCTTTGATCAGGTTGGTAACGGCGGTGGTACCCATGCCGTTCTCGTCTTCACCGTTCAGAGCCATCAGCGCAGAACCAGTGATGATCGGCGTGTCGTCACCCGGGAAGTCGTACTCGTTCAGAAGTTCACGAACTTCCATTTCGACCAGCTCGAGCAGCTCTTCGTCATCGACCATGTCCGCTTTGTTCAGGAACACAACGATGAACGGAACGCCAACCTGACGAGACAGCAGGATGTGCTCGCGAGTCTGCGGCATGGGGCCGTCAGCGGCAGAACATACCAGGATAGCGCCGTCCATCTGAGCAGCACCAGTGATCATGTTCTTGACGTAGTCAGCGTGCCCCGGGCAGTCAACGTGCGCGTAGTGACGCTGCTCGGACTGGTACTCAACGTGAGAAGTCGCGATGGTGATACCACGCTCACGCTCTTCCGGTGCGTTATCGATAGTATCGAATGCACGCCAGTCGCCGCCGAAAACCTCAGCAGACACGCGGGTCAGGGCCGCTGTCAGAGTCGTTTTACCGTGGTCGACGTGACCGATGGTGCCGACGTTGACGTGCGGTTTGGAACGTTCAAATTTTTCCTTAGCCACTGCTATAACCTCTTTACGTTAGCTAACGGTTAACCGTTTTGGTTGATGACGGCTTCAACGACGCTGGAGGGCGCCTCCTCGTACTTCGCGAACTCCATAGAGTAGCTCGCACGGCCCTGGGTCTGTGAGCGCAGATCGGTTGCGTAACCGAACATCTCACCCAGTGGCACCGTTGCACGAATGACTTTACCAGAGGAAGAGTCATCCATGCCCTGCACCAGGCCGCGACGACGGTTCAGGTCGCCCATGACGTCACCCATAAAATCTTCGGGGGTCACGACTTCGACCTTCATCACCGGCTCCAGCAGCACGGCCTTGGCCTTCCGGGCACCTTCTTTCACTGCCATGGAAGAAGCAATCTTGAACGCAGTCTCGTTCGAGTCCACGTCATGGTAGGAACCATCAAACAGCGTGACTTTGACGTCGATCATCGGGTAACCCGCGATGACACCGTTTTTCAGCTGCTCGAAAGCACCCTTTTCAACCGCAGGGACGTATTCCTTGGGAACCACACCACCCACGATTTCAGAGTTGAACTTGAAGAAGATTTCTTCTTCGCCTTCACCCTTCTCTTCTGCAGTCAGCGGCTCGATGCGCAGCCAGACGTGACCGAACTGACCACGACCACCAGACTGACGAACGAACTTGCCTTCCTGCTCGACGCTGCCGCGAATGGTTTCGCGGTAGGCGACCTGCGGCTTACCGATATTGGCTTCTACCTTGAACTCGCGACGCATACGGTCAACGATGATGTCCAGGTGCAGCTCACCCATACCGGAGATGATGGTCTGACCGGTCTCTTCGTCGGTCTTGACCTGGAAGGAAGGATCTTCCTGGGCCAGCTTGCCCAGTGCGATACCCATCTTTTCCTGGTCCGCCTTGGACTTCGGCTCGACGGCAACGGAAATAACCGGCTCCGGGAACTCCATGCGCTCGAGAACGATCTTGTTGTCGATATCGCACAGTGTGTCACCGGTGGTGACATCTTTCAGGCCGATACAGGCCGCGATATCGCCCGCGAGTACTTCCTTGATCTCTTCACGCGAATTGGCGTGCATCTGAACGATACGACCAACGCGCTCTTTCTTCTGCTTGACGGAGTTGTAGACGCCATCACCAGACTTCAGAACGCCCGAGTAGACGCGAATGAAGGTCAGGGTACCTACGAAGGGGTCGGTAGCAATCTTGAACGCCAGAGCGGCGAACGGAGCGCTGTCGTCGGCAACACGAGTGGCAATGGTGCCATCCTTGTCGTCAAGCTCACCTTCGATCGCCTTGACTTCTGTCGGCGAAGGCATGTACTCGATAACACCATCCAGAACCGCCTGAACACCTTTGTTCTTGAACGCAGAACCACAGGTGACCAGAACGATTTCGTTGGCCAGTGTACGAGCACGCAGACCTGCCTTGATTTCAGCGACGCTCAGCTCGCCTTCTTCAAGGTACTTGTCCATCAGCTCTTCGGACGCTTCGGCAGCGGCTTCGACCATCTGCTCGCGGTACTCTTCAGCGGTCTCTTGCAGCTCCGCAGGAATGTCCACCAGCTCGAACTTCATGCCCAGGCTTTCTTCGTCCCACAAGATAGCCTTCATCTCGATCAGGTCGATAACGCCCTTGAAGTCTTCTTCCGTGCCCCAGTTGATCTGGATCGGCACAGCGTTGGCACCCAGACGCTCTTTCAGCTGGTTGACAACCATGAAGAAGTCAGCGCCGGTACGGTCCATCTTGTTGACGAACACCATGCGCGGAACTTCGTATTTGTTGGCCTGACGCCATACGGTTTCGGTCTGCGGCTGAACGCCGGAGGAACCGCACAGCACAACGACCGCACCATCGAGAACACGCAGCGAACGCTCGACTTCAATGGTGAAGTCAACGTGCCCAGGGGTATCGATGATGTTGATACGGTGCTCGTCGAACTGCTGAGCCATACCCCGCCAAAAAGTGGTTACTGCAGCAGAGGTGATAGTGATCCCACGCTCTTGCTCCTGCTCCATCCAGTCAGTTGTAGACGCACCCTCATGCGTCTCACCCAACTTGTGGTTCAGACCCGTATAGAACAGTACGCGCTCGGTTGTTGTGGTTTTACCCGCATCAACGTGCGCCACGATACCGATATTACGATAGCGATTCAGTGGAGTCTTGCGTGCCACGGTGAAACTCCCGTTAGTTGGTGATGCTCGTTAATCCAGCGGTGCCATTTCTGCTTATGCTACCGCCGCCATCGACAACGATAGCGGCGGCGTGTTGCAACATGACGATAAAACCCTTTAACGCACTGCAACCGACAGAAAAAGACACGAGCCCAGAAACGTCGAGCTTAGAAACGATAGTGAGAGAAGGCCTTGTTGGCTTCTGCCATACGGTGCACGTCTTCACGCTTCTTGACAGCAGAGCCCTTGCCTTCAGCGGCATCCAGCATTTCACCTGCCAGGCGCTGAACCATCGTTTTCTCACCGCGACGACGCGCAGCGTCTACCAGCCAGCGCATTGCCAGCGCTTGGCGGCGTGACGGACGAACTTCAACCGGCACCTGATAAGTAGCACCACCCACGCGGCGCGACTTTACTTCGACCATCGGCTGGATGGTTTCCAGCGCCTTGTCGAAGATTTCCAGCGGCTCTTCTTTACTACGCTCGGCAACCTTGTCCAACGCACCATAGACGATGCGCTCAGCTACGGACTTCTTGCCGCTGACCATCAGGTGGTTCATGAACTTCGCCAGACGCTCACTTCCGAACTTGGGATCCGGCAGGATTTCGCGCTTAGCTACAACTCTTCTTCTAGGCATGATAAGCCCTCAATTAAGGATCCTTCAGGTAAACCCGGAACCTGTTTGCGCCTTTGGCGCCGCCCGACCTTACTCTTATCAGACCATCATATTCGGTTAAAAGGTAACACCGCAGCGCTCCATGAGGCTGCGTTCAGCGCCTTAGGACTTCGGACGCTTGGTACCGTACTTGGAACGACCCTGCTTACGGTTCTGTACGCCAGAGGTGTCAAGGGCGCCACGAACGGTGTGATAACGCACACCTGGCAAATCCTTTACACGACCGCCGCGAATCAGAACAACAGAGTGCTCCTGGAGGTTGTGACCTTCACCACCGATGTAAGAAGAGACTTCGAAACCGTTGGTCAGGCGCACACGGCAAACCTTACGCAGGGCCGAGTTCGGCTTCTTGGGGGTGGTGGTGTAAACGCGCGTACAAACGCCGCGCTTTTGCGGGCATGCCTGAAGCGCAGGCACGTCACTCTTGGTGACGGGGCGCTTGCGCGGCTTGCGCACTAGCTGATTAATCGTTGCCATGGTGTTTAGCTGACTCCAATGGTTGCCTTGGCCTATTAACAAATGCAAGCAGCGGATGCGGGCGCACCCACCCCACTGTTAAAGGCTGCGCATTCTAAAGGCTGACCCTGCCTGGCGTCAAGCCCTGGCGGTGGTTTACCACCAGGTTCTGCCATTCAGGGCCAGCCGCTCTTGGCTGCTCTTGGCCTGTCCTGGGTTACAGATCGTCGTCTGAATCCAGGGCGGTCAACTGAGCACCCAGCTCCTGCTCAACCTCGGTAGCCGAGGGGTTGAACAGACGCTCTACGTCTTCGCGCTTGCGACGACGCTCTGCGTGGTGAGTCAGACCGGTACCTGCCGGAATCAGACGTCCAACTACCACGTTTTCTTTCAGGCCACGCAGGTAATCGCGCTTGCCGGTTACCGCCGCTTCGGTCAATACACGGGTCGTTTCCTGGAACGACGCCGCCGAAATGAACGATTCGGTGGCCAAGCTGGCCTTGGTGATCCCCAGCAGCAAGCGTTGGTACTTGGCCGGGAACTTGCCTTCTTTCTCCAGACGCTCGTTCTGCTCCAGCACGCGCACCAGTTCTGCCTGGTCGCCGGTGATGAAGTCAGAGTCGCCGGAATCGGTGATCTCTACCTTGCGCAGCATCTGACGCACGATAACTTCGATGTGCTTGTCGTTGATGCCTACGCCTTGCAGACGGTATACGTCCTGTACTTCGGCAGTGATGTACTTGGCCAGCTCCGCCACACCCAGCAGGCGCAGGATGTCGTGCGGGTTGCTCGGGCCATCGGAAATCACTTCGCCCTTCTCGACCGTCTCGCCTTCGAAGACGGCGATTTGACGCCATTTCGGAATCAGCGCTTCGAACGGATCGCCAGATTCCGGGGTGATCGTCAGACGACGCTTGCCCTTGGTCTCTTTACCGAAGCTCACCACACCGCTGATTTCCGCCAGGATGGCCGACTCTTTCGGCTTACGCGCTTCGAACAGGTCGGCTACGCGCGGCAGACCACCGGTGATGTCCTTGTTACCCGAGGCTTCTACCGGGATACGGGCAACGACTTCACCCACACCGATGGTCGAGCCGTCGTCCACGGAGATGATCGAGTTGCCGGGCAGCAGGTACTGTACCGGCGTGTTGGAACCGGACACGGACACGTACTCGCCTGCGGCGTCCTGCAGCATCACCATCGGGCGCTTGTCGCGGCCGGCCATCGGGCGGGCGGCCGACTCGATGACCTCGATGGAGGAGAGACCGGTCATTTCATCGACGCTGCGGTGCATGGTGACACCTTCGTCGAGATCGATGAACTGGGCCTTACCTTCCACTTCCGCAATGATCGGATGGGTGTGCGGGTCCCACTTGGCCACGACCGTGCCAGCGTCGACGACGTCACCGTCGCGAACCGACAGCTCGGCACCGTAAGGCAGTTTGTAGTACTCACGCTCACGACCATGATCGTCGGCGACGGCCAGGGCGCTTGAACGAGACACCACCACCAGTTTGCCGTCGGCACGCTCAACGTGCTTGATGTTGTGCAGGCGTACTTTACCGCCGTGCTTCACCTGTACGCTGTCGACCGCCGAAGAACGCGATGCCGCACCACCGATGTGGAACGTACGCATGGTCAGCTGGGTACCCGGCTCACCGATGGACTGGGCAGCGATGACACCCACCGACTCACCGATGTTGACCTGATGGCCACGCGCCAAGTCACGACCGTAGCAGGACGAACAAACGCCGTGCGCGGTGTCACAGGTGATGGTGGAGCGCACGATGATCTCGTCCACACCCATGGTGTCCAGCGACGCACACCACTTCTCGTCGAGCAGCGTGTTGCGCGGGATCAGTACTTCTTCGGTGCTCGGATCGATGACGTCCTGCGCCACCACTCGGCCCAGTACACGCTGTGACAGCGGTACGATGATGTCGCCACCCTCGATAATCGGGTGCAGCGTCAGACCGTTCTCGGTGCCACAGTCGATTTCGGTGATCACCAGATCCTGGGCCACGTCGACCAGACGGCGAGTCAGGTAACCGGAGTTGGCCGTTTTCAGGGCCGTATCCGCCAGACCTTTACGCGCACCGTGGGTCGAGATGAAGTACTGCAGTACGTTCAGACCTTCACGGAAGTTGGCCACGATGGGGGTTTCGATGATCGAGCCATCCGGCTTGGCCATCAGGCCACGCATACCCGCCAGCTGACGGATCTGGGCGGCGCTACCACGGGCACCGGAATCGGCCATGATGAAGACGCTGTTGAAGGAGTCCTGCTCCACTTCATTGCCTTCACGGTCGACGACGGTCTCCTTGGAGATACCTACCATCATCGCCTTGGCCACCTTGTCGTTGGCCTTGGACCAGATGTCGATAACCTTGTTGTATTTCTCGCCTGCGGTCACCAGACCGGACGAGAACTGGTCTTCGATCTCTTTGACTTCGGCTTCGGCCGCTTCGACGATATCGGTCTTGGCGTCGGGAATGACGAAGTCATTGACACCGATCGAGGCGCCGGACCAGGTCGCCAGACGGAAGCCGGTGTACATCAGCTGGTCAGCGAAGATGACCGTGGGCTTGAGGCCCGCGCGACGATACACCTCGTTGATCAGGCTGGAGATCGCCTTCTTCTTCATCGGCTGATCGATCAGCGCGAACGGTACGCCTTCCGGCAGAATGCGGAACAGCAGGGCACGACCCACGGTGGTGTCGTACAGGCGACGATGCTCGGAGCGCTCGCCGGTCTCTTCGTCGACGTCCACTTCATCCAGGCGCACTTTGACGCGGGCATGCAGCGAGACGGACTGAGTACCGAAGGCACGCTCTACCTCGTTGAGGTCGGAGAACACCATGCCTTCGCCCTTGGCGTTGATCTTTTCGCGGGTCATGTAGTACAGACCCAGAACAACGTCCTGCGACGGCACGATGATCGGCTCGCCGTTGGCAGGCGACAGCACGTTGTTGGTGGCCATCATCAGCGCACGCGCTTCGAGCTGGGCTTCCAGGGTCAGCGGTACGTGGACCGCCATCTGGTCACCGTCGAAGTCGGCGTTGTAAGCCGCACAGACGAGCGGGTGCAGCTGGATCGCCTTGCCTTCGATCAGCAGCGGTTCGAACGCTTGGATACCCAGACGGTGCAGGGTCGGTGCACGGTTGAGCAGTACCGGGTGTTCGCGGATGACGTCGGCCAGAATATCCCACACTTCCGGCAGTTCACGCTCGACCATCTTCTTCGCGGCTTTGATCGTGGACGCATGGCCCAGCGACTGCAGCTTGGAGTAGATGAACGGCTTGAACAGCTCGAGGGCCATCTTCTTCGGCAGACCACACTGGTGCAGACGCAGGGTCGGGCCCACGGTGATGACCGAACGGCCGGAGTAGTCGACACGCTTACCCAGAAGGTTCTGACGGAAACGGCCCTGCTTACCCTTGATCATGTCGGCAAGGGATTTCAGCGGACGCTTGTTGGAGCCAGTGATGGCACGGCCGCGACGGCCGTTGTCCAGCAGCGCATCCACCGCTTCCTGCAGCATACGCTTCTCGTTGCGTACGATGATGTCCGGCGCATTGAGGTCCAGCAGACGCTTCAGGCGGTTGTTACGGTTGATCACACGACGGTAGAGGTCGTTGAGATCGGAGGTCGCGAAGCGGCCACCGTCCAGCGGTACCAGCGGTCGCAGATCCGGCGGCAGCACGGGCAGCACTTCCATGACCATCCACGCCGGCGCATTGCCGGAGTGGTAGAACGCTTCGAGCAGCTTCAGGCGCTTGGAGAGCTTCTTGATCTTGGTTTCAGAGTTGGTCTGCGGAATTTCTTCGCGCAGCGTGTTGATCTCTTCTTCCAGATCAATGTCCTTGAGCAGTTCCTGAACGGCTTCGGCACCCATGCGGGCGTCGAAGTCATCGCCGAACTCTTCCAGGGCTTCGAAGTACTGCTCGTCGTTGAGCAGCTGACCACGCTCCAGCGTGGTCATGCCCGGGTCGATGACCACGAAGCTTTCGAAATAGAGCACGCGCTCGATATCACGCAGGGTCATATCGAGGAACATGCCGATACGCGACGGCAGTGATTTCAAAAACCAGATGTGAGCGACCGGCGAGGCCAGCTCGATGTGGCCCATGCGCTCACGGCGCACGGCCGCCTTGGTGACTTCGACGCCACACTTCTCACAAATGATGCCACGGTGCTTCATGCGCTTGTACTTGCCGCACAGACACTCGTAGTCCTTGACCGGGCCAAAAATCTTGGCGCAGAACAGACCATCCCGTTCCGGCTTGAAGGTACGGTAGTTGATGGTCTCGGGCTTCTTCACCTCGCCAAACGACCAGGAGCGAATCATGTCCGGCGACGCGAGGGTAATCTTGATCGCGTCGAACTCTTCGGACTGAGACTGCGATTTGAGTACTTTCACCAAATCTTTCATATGACGGCTCCTAGCTCTCTAACTCGATATCGATGCCCAGCGAGCGGATTTCCTTCACGAGTACGTTGAAGGATTCCGGCATGCCTGCCTGCATGGTGTGGTCGCCATCCACGATGTTCTTGTACATCTTGGTGCGGCCTTCGACGTCGTCCGACTTGACGGTGAGCATCTCTTGTAGCGTGTACGCAGCGCCGTAGGCTTCCAACGCCCACACTTCCATCTCACCGAAGCGCTGACCACCGAACTGTGCCTTACCACCCAAGGGCTGCTGAGTCACCAGCGAGTAAGAACCGGTAGAACGCGCGTGCATCTTGTCGTCTACCAAGTGGTTGAGCTTCAGCATGTACATGTAGCCAACGGTGACCGGGCGGTCGAAGGCATCGCCGGTACGACCATCGTACAGCGCCATCTGACCGGATTCCGGAATGTCTGCCAGCTTCAGCAGGTGCTTGATCTCGTGCTCTTTGGCACCGTCAAACACCGGCGTGGCCATGGGCACACCGCCTTTGAGGTTTTTCGCCAGCGCGATGATTTCCTCGTCGGTCAGCGAATCGATGTCCTCCATGCGGGTGCCAGGCGTGTTGTAGACCTGCCCCAGGAAGTCACGAATTTCCGCAACCTGCTGGCCACGCGCATCACGCAGCATGGCCTCGATCTTGACGCCCAGGCCACGTGCCGCCATGCCCAGGTGGGTTTCCAGGATCTGACCGACGTTCATGCGCGACGGTACACCCAGCGGGTTCAGTACCACGTCCACCGGCTCGCCCTTCTCGTCGAACGGCATGTCTTCGATGGGCATGATCGCAGAGATAACACCCTTGTTACCGTGACGACCGGCCATCTTGTCGCCTGGCTGGATGCGACGCTTGACCGCCATGTAGACCTTGACGATTTTCAGCACGCCCGGCGCGAGGTCGTCGCCCTGGGTCAGCTTGCGTTTCTTGTCTTCGAAACGCTCGTCCATCTCTTTACGGCGGTTTTCGAGCTGCTCATCGGCCTGGGCCAGCAGTTCGTTGTAGGCTTCGTCCTGCATGCGCAGCTTGAACCACTGCTGACGGGGCAGTTCGTCCAGGTACGTCTCGCTCAGCACGTCGCCTTTTTTCAGGTTCGGGCCACCGTTGACGGCCTGACCTTCCAGGGTGCGTTTCAGACGCTCGAACGTCGCGTCTTCGGCGATCCGGTAGGTCTCCTGCAGGTCCTTGCGTACTTCGTCCAGCTGCATCTGCTCGATGGACAGGGCACGGGAGTCCTTCTCGACGCCGTCACGGGTGAACACCTGAACGTCGATGACCGTACCCTTCATGCCGGTGGGGGCGCGCAGGGAGGTGTCTTTCACGTCAGAGGCTTTCTCACCGAAGATGGCGCGCAGCAGCTTCTCTTCCGGTGTCAGCTGGGTTTCACCTTTCGGCGTTACCTTACCCACCAGAATGTCGCCGGGGCCGACTTCGGCACCGATGTACACAACGCCCGCTTCGTCCAGCTTGCCCAGCGCCGATTCACCGACGTTGGGGATATCGGAAGTGATCTCTTCCGGCCCCAGCTTGGTGTCACGCGACACACAGGTCAGTTCCTGAATGTGAATCGTGGTGAAGCGATCTTCCTGAACGACACGCTCGGAGAGCAGGATGGAGTCTTCGAAGTTGTAACCGTTCCAGGGCATGAACGCGATGCGCATGTTCTGGCCCAGGGCCAGATCACCCATGTCGACAGACGGACCGTCGGCCAGAATATCGCCGCGTGCCACGCTGTCGCCAGGCCGCACGATGGGGCGCTGGTTCATACAGGTGTTCTGGTTGGAGCGGGTGTACTTGGTCAGGTTGTAGATGTCGACGCCGGCTTCACCGCCGATGATTTCATCTTCGTTGACCCGCACCACCACACGACGCGCATCCACGGAGTCGATGACACCGCCACGGCGCGCCACGGCACAAACGCCGGAGTCACGGGCAACGAAACGCTCCATGCCGGTACCGACCAGCGGCTTGTCGGCACGCAGGGTCGGAACGGCCTGACGCTGCATGTTCGCACCCATCAAGGCGCGGTTGGCGTCATCGTGCTCCAGGAACGGGATCAGGGCCGCTGCGACCGATACAACCTGACGCGGAGACACGTCCATCAGCGTCACTTGCTCAGGACGCATGAAGGTGGTTTCGCCGCGGTGGCGTACCTGCACCAGGTCATCGATCAGCTTGCCGGACTCGTCTACCGCCGCCGACGCCTGGGCGATAACGAAGTCGCCCTCCTCGATCGCCGACAGGTGAACGATGTCGTCGGTGACCTGACAGGCATTCACTTTGCGGTACGGCGTTTCCAGGAAGCCATAGCTGTTGGTATGGCTGTAGGTGGCCAGCGAGTTGATCAGACCGATGTTCGGGCCTTCCGGCGTTTCGATCGGGCACAGACGACCGTAGTGCGTGGCGTGTACGTCACGTACTTCGAAGCCTGCACGCTCACGGGTCAGACCGCCCGGGCCGAGTGCCGATACACGACGCTTGTGAGTCACCTCGGAAAGCGGGTTGTTCTGGTCCATGAACTGGGACAGCTGGCTGGAACCGAAGAACTCTTTAACCGCCGCCGCCACGGGCTTGGCGTTGATCAAGTCCTGGGGCATCAAGCCTTCGCTCTCCGCCATGGACAGACGCTCTTTCACCGCACGCTCGACGCGCACCAGACCTACACGGAACTGGTTCTCGGCCATTTCGCCAACGCAGCGGATACGACGGTTGCCCAGGTGGTCGATATCGTCGACGTCACCAAAACCGTTACGGATGTTGATCAGCTCGCGCAGCACATCGAGGATGTCCTTGCGGTCCAATACACCGGAGCCCACGTCGGAGTCACGACGCAGACGACGGTTGAACTTCATCCGGCCCACGCCCGACAGGTCGTAGCGGTCTTCGGTGAAGAACAGGTTGTGGAACAGCGTTTCGGCGGCTTCCTTGGTGGGCGGCTCGCCAGGACGCATCATGCGGTAGATTTCGACCAGCGCTTCCAGCTGCGAGCTGGTGGTGTCCAGCTTCAGGGTGTCGGAAACGAAGGAACCGCAGTCCAGGTCATTGGTGTAGAGCGTTTCGATCAGGGTAATGCCGCCCTGAGCCATGCGCTCCAGCACTTCTGGGGTAATTTCGGTGTTGCACGGGCAGATCAGCTCGCCCGTTTTGGTGTCGATCTGATCTTTGGCCAGCGTCTTGCCGAACAAGTACTCCATCGGCACTTCCAGACGCTCCAGACCCGCTTTTTCCAACTGGCGGATGTGCTTCTGGGTGATCCGACGGCCTTCTTCGACGATCAGCTCACCATCGGCATCCTTGATGTCGAAGGTGGCGGTTTCACCGCGCAGGCGCGAAGGAACCAGCTCCACGGAGAAGCCAGACTTTTCGATATGGAAGGTACTGGTTTCGAAGAACTCGTCGAGGATCTCTTCGGTGCTCATGCCCAGCGCGCGCATCAGCACGGAAGCCGGCAGCTTGCGACGACGGTCGATACGCACGAAGACGTTGTCTTTCGGGTCGAACTCGAAGTCGAGCCATGAGCCACGGTAAGGAATCACGCGAGCAGAGTAGAGCAGCTTGCCGGAAGAGTGGCTCTTGCCCTTGTCATGATCGAAGAACACACCGGGTGAGCGGTGGAGCTGGGAAACGATTACCCGCTCGGTACCGTTGATGACGAAGGTACCGTTCTCGGTCATCAGGGGGATTTCCCCCATGTAGACTTCCTGCTCTTTGATATCCTTGATAGCCTTGTTCGAGGAGTCGCGATCATAGATGATCAAGCGAACCTTGACGCGCAGCGGGGCGGAGTAGGTCACGCCACGCAGCTGACACTCCTTCACATCGAACGCCGGCGTACCGAAGCGATAGCTGACATATTCCAGCGCGGCGTTACCCGAGAAGCTCTCGATCGGGAACACGGACTTGAATGCCGCGTGCAGACCCACTTCGTGCCGCTCATCAGGCGAACGATCCTGCTGGAGAAAGTCGTAGTAGGAATCAAGCTGGATGGCCAGCAAGTAAGGCACATCCATCACTTGGGGCAGTTTGCCGAAATCCTTGCGGATGCGTTTTTTCTCAGTATATGAGTAAGCCATCTGTATTCCCCAGCTTGTTCACCATGGGTGACCGATGCGTGGTCATCTGCCCGCGGGCGTTTCAGACGCAGACAGCAAGCTCCTCAATCGGTAGCTCGCCGTCAAAAATCTTGATAGATAACAGTGTTACGGTAGTGCTGTCCGCGCTTCGTTGTTGCCTGCCGACACGCTCACGCTTTACAACTGACGCATTACAACAACGTACGCTTCACAACAACGGTCCTGCTATTGTGCTGCTTTTTACCGCAGCGGCTCTGTCGTTTCGCTGCACGGCAGCATATTACAACAGAAAAAGGCCGGCAGCGGGATAGCCCGCCGCCAGCCGTGGAAGCTTACGCAGCGCGTAAAGCCATCAGCACAAGGATTACTTGAGCTCGACGGTTGCGCCAGCTTCTTCCAGCTTCTTCTTGGCAGCTTCAGCGTCGTCCTTGGACATCGCTTCTTTGATGGTCGCCGGAGCGCCGTCAACAGCGCCTTTGGCTTCTTTCAGGCCAAGACCGGTGATTTCACGAACGGCTTTGATGACGTTAACTTTCTTGTCACCAGCAGACGCCAGTACCAGGTCGAATTCGGTCTGCTCTTCAGCAGCTTCGCCAGCAGCAGCCGGACCAGCCATAACGGCTGCGGCAGCAGAAACGCCGAATTTCTCTTCCATCGCTTCGATCAGCTCGACAACTTCCATTACGGACATGTCGGCTACAGCATTGATGATATCGTCTTTGGTCAGTGCCATTGTTTCATTCCTAACTTTGCGGGAGTCTCGGTCGACCGAGAACTCAGGGTTCATTGCTTGGTTCAGGCAACGCTACAACACGATCGTTCACGCCGCCTGCAAGAAACGCTGCTTAGGCAGCTTCGGCTTCTTGCTTCTGGTCGCGCAGGGCGGCCAGGGTACGAACCAGCTTGCCAGCGGAGGCTTCTTTCATGACCGACATCAACTTGGCAATTGCCTCGTCGTAAGTCGGCAGGGTTGCCAGACGATCGATGTCAGCAGCCGGAATCAGCTCACCTTCGTAGGCCAACGCTTTGACTTCGAAGTTCTTCTCATCTTTGGCGAAATCCTTGAACAGACGAGCGGCAGCGCCCGGATGCTCAGTGGAGAAAGCCAGCAGAGTAGGACCAACGAAGCTCTCGTTCAGACACTCCCACTGGGTGCCTTCGAGTGCGCGGCGAGCCAGCGTGTTACGAACAACACGCAGCTCTACACCATTCTCACGCGCCTGCTTGCGCAGATCGGTCATTTTACCGACCGTGACGCCGCGAGAATCGGCAACTACGACGGAGAGTGCGCCCTTGGCCGCTTCACTGACCTCGGCAACAATCGCTTTCTTGCCTTCAAGTGCTAGTGGCACAGTGATCACTCCTTCGTGCCGAAACCCGTCAAGGTTCCGGAGGTTACCATCTCTTCCAGGCCCAACAGCGGCACAGGAAGCCTTAGGGGATGGTGCTCACCAGAAAGCGGTTGCTAAAAGCGTTAACCAACTGGCGGCCACACCATCTGCGCAGGCGCTTTAGGGCGATTAAGCCGCCACTTCAGAAAAGCGGCGGCACCTGCGGTCTTTGACGGTGCCTCATCTGGCATAAAGCTCAGCGAGGGACCGCAAAGTTCTTGCTCGGTTCCAGCCACCGGCAACACGAGATTTCGCTCGTGCCGCCAGCGGGACTATCCTCGACTCGCTTAAACCAGCGAGGAGTGGTCGATAGTCAAACCCGGGCCCATGGTAGTGGACAGGGTGAATTTCTTGAAGTAGATGCCTTTGGAAGAGCTCGGCTTGAGCTTCTTCAGGTCAGCTACCAGTGCTTCCAGGTTACCCTGAACAGCGGTCGCGTCAAAATCGACCTTACCCAGCGTAGTATGGATGATGCCGTTCTTGTCGGTACGGAAACGCACCTGACCCGCTTTGGCATTCTTGACCGCAGTGGCCACATCAGGCGTCACGGTACCGACCTTCGGGTTCGGCATCAGGCCGCGCGGACCGAGGATCTGGCCCAGCTGACCGACAACGCGCATGGCATCCGGAGAAGCGATGACGACGTCGAAATCCATCACGCCTTTCTTGACCTGCTCGGCCAGCTCTTCCATGCCCACGATGTCAGCGCCGGCTTCTTTAGCCGCATCGGCGTTGGCACCCTGAGTGAACACAGCCACGCGAACGTCTTTACCGGTGCCGTTAGGCATGACGGTAGCGCCACGAACGACCTGGTCGGATTTACGCGGATCAACACCCAGGTTGATCGCAACGTCCAGAGACTCTTTGAACTTCACGGTTGACAGCTCAGCAAGCAGGGCAACGGCTTCTTCCAGAGAGTAAGCCTTGTTGCTGTCTACTTTCTCGCGAATCATCTTGGCGCGCTTGGACAGTTTAGCCATGATTAGAGACCCTCCACGTTTAAGCCCATGCTGCGAGCGCTACCAGCGATGGTACGCACTGCGGCTTCAAGATCAGCAGCCGTCATGTCAGGCTCTTTGGTCTTGGCGATCTCTTCCAGCTGCGCACGTGTCACGGTGCCAACCTTCTTCTTGTTCGGCTCACCAGAACCGGACTTGATGCCCGCTGCTTTTTTCAGCAGTA
The DNA here is from genome assembly GCF_014651795.1 of Vreelandella hamiltonii. NCBI lineage: Bacteria > Pseudomonadati > Pseudomonadota > Gammaproteobacteria > Oceanospirillales > Halomonadaceae > Vreelandella > Vreelandella hamiltonii. The sequence continues at coordinate 170,733 of NZ_BMXO01000006.1, forward strand.
CGGCAGCAGGCGGTGTCTTGGTGACGAACGTGAAGCTACGGTCTGAGTAGACGGTAATTACGACAGGCGTCGGCAGGCCCGGCTCAACTTCTTGAGTCGCGGCGTTGAACGCCTTACAGAATTCCATGATGTTCACGCCGTGCTGACCCAGCGCGGGGCCTACGGGCGGACTCGGGTTGGCTTTACCTGCAGCAACCTGCAGTTTGATGTAAGCCTGTACTTTCTTGGCCATGATAATTACTCCAATTGGGTGATAACGCCTGACGGCTCCCCGGTACGCGTAAAGCAGCGCGGGGCTGCTTTACATGAATCCAGGACGGCACCCACGGCGCCATCCTGCAACAATTTGAAATTACTCTTTTTCTACCTGAGAGAACTCAAGCTCTACAGGCGTCGCACGGCCAAAGATCAGCACGCTGACCTGCAGACGGCTCTTGTCGTAGTTCACCTCTTCAACAACACCGTTGAAATCGGCAAATGGACCATCGATGACACGCACGGACTGACCCGGCTCGAACATGGTCTTGGGACGCGGCTTGTCGGTGCCGTCCTTCACACGACGAAGAATGGCTTCGGCTTCGCGACTGGTGATGGGCGCCGGCTTCTCTTTGGTGCCACCGATGAACCCCATGACACGCGGCGTTTCGTTCACCAGATGCCAGGTTTCGTCGACCATCTCCATCTCGACCAGCACATAGCCAGGATAAAACTTGCGCTCACTCTTGCGGCGCTTGCCGTCGCGCATCTCGACCACTTCTTCCGTCGGCACCAGGATTTCGCCAAAGCGATCTTCCATGCCATACATTTTCACACGCTCGATCAGCGAGCGCATGACATGCTTCTCAAAGCCGGAATAAGCGTGGACGACGTACCAACGTTTGGACATGAAAACTCCTAACCAATAACGCCGGACATCGCCCAGCCAAGAAGAGTGTCAATCAACCACAGCATCAACCCCACCACCAGCACCGCTACCAGTACGATGGCAGTCGTTTGAATGGTTTCAGGACGGGTTGGCCATACAACGCGCTGAATCTCTTTCCTGGCGCTGACAGCAAGCTCGATCAGGTCGCGACCCTTGGCGGTAGTGAGTGCAATCAATCCTGCCAATGCACACAGCACAACGACACCAAGGACACGATAGAGCAGGCCAATATCGGCGAAATAGGTATTACCAACGATTGCAACAACAAGCAGCGCTACAGTCGCCGCCCACTTGAGCCCGTCATGGCGCGTCTGTTGCACCTCATCGCCATGTTTTACGGAACTAGGCTTCATAAAAACGAGACTCCTAAGGGTGCAGCGAGCGACAAAGGAATTCTAGAAAGACATGCCAACCTGGGGAAGATTGGCAGGCCAGGAGGGAATCGAACCCCCAACCTGCGGTTTTGGAGACCGCTGCTCTGCCAATTGAGCTACTGGCCTGTATCGTCAAATGCGCAATTTACCACCTGCGCAAGAGCGGGCGCCATGATAGCGGAAACTTTTCCGCCTGACAACCCTTACATCACACCCGCTGCCGCGGGCGAATACAAAAAAAGCGAGCATCGCTCGCTTTTTTCGCAATATGGAGCTCATGGACGGAATTGAACCGTCGACCTCACCCTTACCAAGGGTGTGCTCTACCCCTGAGCTACATGAGCCAAACACATCAAACTGGAGCGGGCGGCGGGAATCGAACCCGCACCATCAGCTTGGAAGGCTGAGGTTCTACCATTGAACTACGCCCGCCGAACTTGCCTGAAGAATGACAATCCGCTGCACGAGAAACAGTAGCTAATGCCCGCTTACCGGCCTTTCATTCACAAGCACTGACAAATCAGCACTCATACAATCTGGTGGAGAGGGAAGGATTCGAACCTTCGAAGCTTTCGCGGCAGATTTACAGTCTGCTCCCTTTGGCCACTCGGGAACCTCTCCAGCTGTGGCGGCACATTATGCCAGCCCTCAAAACAGTGTCAAGCCAAAATCTCTTTATTTTCGAGACTTTTACTGTCTACTGATTTAACCAATCAGCGTTGCGACTCGACCACATCTGCTTTGGAACGCGCTGCATTCTGTCAAAGCAGCATGGAGAATGCAAGCCCTGCGCGAATTTTTTCCAACGAAACCGGCTCCGGCACCTGCGGCGCACCCGACATCTTGCCTGCGCGCTCGGCGAAGGTCAGCGGAAATGTGGCTTCGAGGCCGCCATACACCATGTCGGGCCAGACGGCATGGGGCACCTGGACCCCGCGCGACACCACCCGCGCATCCCCGCCCGTCAACAGCATGGGCAGCGCCACTCCTTGCTGGTCACATACCTCACTGTAAATGCGATTGATGGCACTGACCGCCGCCATGTAGATGCCATGGTTGACGGCATCCACCGTGCGCCTGCCAGGCTCCAGCAGCGCATCGGCCTCGCTATCGGGGTCGATAGCCACATTACGGGTGCCCAGCTTGAGACTCTCCTTCATCAACCGTAACCCCGGGATGATGAAGCCCCCCAGATGCACCCCGCCCGGCAACACGAAATCAATGGTGATGGCACTGCCGCAGTCCACCGCACAGCAGCCGCCGGCCAGCTGGTAACCCGCCAAGGCCCCCATCCAACGGTCTACGCCCAGGCGGCCGGGCTCCTCATAGCCGTTGACGACGCCCAGCGCCTCGGGTGTCGAGCGCGCCACATGGACCTGACGCACCTGGCGGCGGAGCAGGGCGACAGTTTCGTCCAGCACGGCGGCCCTGGCCACGCTGGAAATGCGCACCGCTTCTACTACGCCCAGGTCCGGAATATCCGCCCCTGGACGCCACTCCTCCCGGGTCCATACGGCCCCGCGTGAGCGGATCTCGCTGCTCTCGGCATCCTTGAGCCGCCACTTCGACAGCGTGTTGCCGATATCCAAATCCAGAATCATAGACGCCTACGTACGCTAATCTCACCGCCCGACAGGCGTCGCGAGTGACCGTTTTCAGTAACCCACAGGTTACCACTTTCATCGACGTCTCCTGCAACGGCATCGCTGGTGCGCTCCCCCTGGATGACCCGAATGGGCAACCCTGAGTAGGCATGGCGCTGGTTCCAGGCGTCGAGCCAGGGCGCGAACCCACCGTTCTCGAACCCCGCCAACATGCTCAGCAACCCAGCGACCATGTCTGCCGCCAACTGATTACGCGAGATGCCGGGCCGCGCATCGAACAATGCAGCCACCGGCTGGTCGATGGTCGCTCGCAGGCTATCGGGCAGCATCAAGTTCATGCCAATGCCGATCACTACTTCACAGGGGCCTGCGGCATCCCCCGTCACTTCGATCAGAATACCCGCGAGCTTGCCAAGCTCGTCCCCTTGTTCGGCCAGCAGCACGTCGTTGGGCCACTTCAGCTTGGGCGCCACGCCATACTGTTCGAGCACTTGAGAGACCACGACGCCCACCGCCAGACTCAGCCCCTCCAGAGCATTGACGCCGGACTCGAAGCGCCAGCCCATGGATACCATCAGGCTCTGCCCCCAAGGCGTCGACCAGACGCGACCTCGTCGGCCTCGCCCTGCCGTCTGCAGCTCGACGAAACACACTTCACCGTGGCCTGCACCCTGTGAAAACCGCTCACGCAGGTACTCGTTGCTGGAAGGCAGCTGGTCTTCGACGAACAGGCGCGCCAGCAGGTGGCGGGCATCCGCAGGTAGCCGTTCGACGATACGCGCGCCATCCAACGGCTCGAGCGGGTAAGCCAGGCGATAGCCTCGCCCTTTGACGGCGACCAGCTCGACGCCCAGCGCTTCGAGTTTCTTCAACTGTTTCCACACGGCGGCTCGGGAAACGCCTAACGCCTCCCCTAACTGTTCACCGGAATGAACCTCGCCATCGCTCAACAAACGCATCAGGTTACCGATGGTCATGTGCCTGCCCCAACTGGGAAAACGCCTATCTTAACGGAACCGTCATGAAGGCGAAAACTGCCGCGTTTAGGTTATTGACTTGGTGCTTTATTTAAGACAGCGCTGGTAGTGGACCGTACCCAGACCCTATAATGCCGCCCTATTTTTCCAGCAGGATCGCGTCGTGATCGAGAATCTTCGCAACATTGCCATTATTGCCCACGTTGACCACGGTAAAACTACCTTGGTAGACAAACTGTTAAGCCAGTCCGGAACGCTCGACCGCAAGGCCGAAGGCCAAGAGCGTATCATGGACTCCAATGACCAGGAGAAGGAGCGTGGTATCACCATCCTGGCCAAGAACACTGCTATTCAGTGGCAAGATGGCAATGGCAAGGATTACCACATCAACATCGTGGACACCCCTGGGCACGCCGACTTCGGTGGTGAAGTAGAGCGCGTCATGTCCATGGTGGACTCTGTGCTGCTGCTGGTCGACGCCGTCGATGGCCCGATGCCACAAACTCGCTTCGTGACCCAGAAAGCCTTCTCGCAGGGCCTCAAGCCCATCGTGGTGGTCAACAAGATCGACCGCCCCGGCGCACGGCCTGACTGGGTCATCGACCAGATCTTCGATCTGTTCGACAACCTGGGCGCCACCGACGACCAGCTCGACTTCCCGATCATCTACTGCTCGGCCCTGAACGGCATTGCGGGCATGGACCCGGAAGAGCTGGCCGACAACATGGACCCGATGTTCCAGGCCATCGTCGATATCGTCGAGCCGCCGAAAGTCGAAGTCGATGGGCCGTTCCAGATGCAGATCTCTGCCCTGGACTACAACAGCTACGTCGGCGTCATCGGCCTGGGCCGCATCAAGCGCGGTTCCGTGAAGCCCAACCAGCAGATCTCGGTGATCGGCGTGGATGGCAAGGTGCGCAAGGGCAAGATCGGCCAGGTCATGACCCACATGGGCCTCGAGCGCGTACAAACTACCGAAGCCACCGCTGGCGATATCGTCTGCATCACCGGTATCGAAGAGCTGTCCATCTCGGACACCCTGTGTGACCCGAGCGCCGTCGAAGCCCTGCCGCCGCTGTCCGTAGACGAACCCACCGTCTCGATGACCTTCCAGGTCAACGATTCGCCGTTCGCAGGCAAGGATGGCAAGTTCGTCACCAGCCGCAACATCAAGGATCGCCTGGACCAGGAGCTGATCCACAACGTGGCGCTGCGCGTCGAGCAGGGCGAAACGCCCGAGAAGTTCAAGGTCTCTGGCCGTGGCGAACTGCACCTGTCGGTACTGATCGAAACCATGCGTCGTGAAGGCTTCGAGCTGGCCGTTGGTCGCCCCGAGGTCATCATCAAGGAGATCGACGGCGTCAAGCAGGAGCCCTACGAAGAAGTCATCATCGACTGTGAAGAGCAGCATCAGGGCTCGATCATGGAAGAGCTGGGCTACCGCAAGGGCGAGCTGACCAACATGAACCCGGATGGCAAGGGCCGTGTGCGCCTCGACTTCATCATCCCGGCACGTGGTCTGATCGGCTTCCGTGGCCAGTTCCTGACGCTGACGTCGGGCACCGGCATTCTGACCAGCCGTTTCGACCATTACGGCCCGCTGAAGCCCGATGCCGCCATCGAGCGTCGCAACGGCGTCATGGTCTCCATGGTGGATGGCAAGGCGCTGGCCTACGCTCTGTATACCCTGCAAGAGCGCGGCAAGCTGATCATCGACCACGGTACCGAAGTGTACGAAGGCATGCTGGTCGGTATCCACAGCCGCGCCAACGACCTGGTGGTCAACCCCACCAAGGGCAAGAAGCTGGATAACATGCGCGCGTCGGGCAACGATGAAAACATCGTGTTGACGCCGCCGGTGAAGTTCACGCTGGAACAGGCCATCGAGTTCCTCGACTCCGATGAGCTGGTCGAAGTGACGCCGAGCTTCATCCGTCTGCGTAAGAAGCTGCTGAAAGAGAACGAGCGCAAGCGCTCCAGCAAGAAGTAAGCTGACCGCTGACACCGAAAGCCCGCCATCGTGCGGGCTTTTTGCTATCTCGACCCATGGTCGACTGGGCTGAGCGGTCCACAAATATCATCATTAACGCAACCTAAACGCTAGCGTGCTGGAAAGCGTCGCCATTCTATCGCACAGTAACGCAATCGTTGACGCCCTCGGGGGGCTGTCACGCTACACTTCCTACAAGTGTTTGGATACCTACCCCCATCCGACACCACTATCAGGGACACTCCTGCGCATGAGCGGTCTTGACGCCCTCCCCGCCCTAAAGGACGGGGATTCCAACTTCTTGAGGGCAACGTCCTGCCCCGAGGCTGAGGATATTCCGGGCCGCATTCACGTCCCGGTCGTGGAGTACAC